>JBDTDT010000085.1:0-28809 GCA_039922995.1 Nitrosospira sp.
GAAAGGGGCGACAGGGAAGACCTTGAAACGGGCCGATCATCTGGCCGACAGCCTGGGGGACGATCACGACCTGGCGATGCTTTCCCGGGAAACCGCACGGGGGGTTTATGCGCCGGTCGATGCCGACCTGATCAAAGCGCTGGATGCACTGATCGACCGGCGTCGGGCAAAACTACAGAAACGTGCATTCGGCCTGGGCAAGAAACTCTATGGCAAGAAACCCAGGCAATTCGAGAAAAGTATCCCACCGTACCTGGCCCCTTCCATTCATCCTTAAAAATTTTTGCAAACCCCAACCCCGCACCTCGCGCGTATCGCTGCCGGAGGACAGTATCCATCAGGTATGGAGGTGGCCAAGGACATTCAACCTTCTATTTCATTTGACCCACTCTCTTCCACGCCTGCATCACTTCTATGTCCATTCGCGGATGCTGGGCGAGCTTCGACCAGCCGTGCCGCCGAAGCAACTGGTAAACGGTCGATGTCGACACCGACTGGCCCACGCATCGCTCAAGTTCCGCCTTCAATTGAGGAATAAGAAGGGTACCTGTATTTTGAGCCTGCGTAATGAATGGAGCAAGGAATTTGACTTCCTCATCAAGACTCATTCGCGCGTGGTTGCGAAGCCCCTTTTTGGTCTTCATCTGTTCGACGCCGATCTCGATACGCTGGAATCGCGTCCGCAATTTTCCTGTCCGGCTTTTGGAAAGTCCGATGACAGTGGCCGTCTGCTGCAGCGATAGTCCAAACTCCAGTGGCAAGAGCAGCGCCTGGGCCGCGCGTAACGCATCAACTGTTTTAGCCGTCGCGATTCTCTCTTTTGCGGCCTTCATAAATTCTCGTCCCGTTACAGGTCTCGCCATTGCACCCTCAAATCCAGGTTAATATCAAACAAATCCGGCGAATTCAAAACAATTCCTTGCCGGGTCCAATGTTGCTGCCAAAAATTAATAAGACAAAACCATTCAACCCCGTTAAGAAGCGACGGTCTAAGCCCCGAGACTCGGCAACCTTTGGATACAAGTAAAACAAGCAGCGTCGATGGATGTGGTTCTCAAAAAGTCGTCGCGATACTCGCTGTCCAGGCCCTGGCAGCCTGTCGGACTTAAAGGAAATCGGCTGCAAAAGCGTCTGGCTGATCTATATTTCGCCGCTTTCTGCTCACAAAGGCCAATAGAACAACGATTGGCCTTCAAAATCGTCAAAATCACTCCTCACCCAATCACATTTTCGCTTCGATTCTTCAAGTCCGACAGCCTGCCAGGCCAAAAGGTGAGAACAATGTATTTTTTTACACCTGCTAAAAGTTATTGCCGTTACTGCACAATATGACAGTGATATGAAGCATGGAATGACATCATTATGCAACTTGAATGTAGCATGCCCCGTGTGAAAAAAGCGTCGTCTAAATATAAAGAATTCATAATGCCACGCAAAAATCGTACGCCATGCGCTCAATCAGGCCAGCGTTATTGCCTGAGGCAGGGCTGCAGCGCAAGCTTCCTCATCGAGGGATAGGCTGGAAGCAGGATTGTCCGGCGCGGCAGAATCGGCAGTCGCGATCCCATCCCTCTCAAACGCGACCTGCACCAAGGTACAATTCCTTTCCCCGGGGCGAATGATAGGATGGGCTTCATGGGCATTGAAAGGGAGCAGCAAAATGATCAAGACAATGTATCGCGTTGAGTTTCTTTCAAATAACGGCGAAAACCGGTATGGGGTGGTGGTTTTTGAGATGGGAAGGATACTGGGAGGCGATGGCGCGTGCGTCTACGTGGGAACGTACGAGATTGAGAACGGCCTTCTTAAAGTGAATGTCAAGGTTACCAATGACTGCAAGGCATTAACCCCTGCGTTTGGCAAGGTGAATGTATTTCATTTGAATGGCGAAGCAAAAGTGCCGAATGATGAAGTGCTCATCAAGGAATTTACCGTCTATGGCGCAATGATCGAAAACCCGGCCAGGAAAATGGCGGTAAAATTTACGCGGCGCGCATGAGTTCCGGCAGGGAATCGGGCCAATCCTGCGGCAATCGTCTGGGGGGTCTAGTCCCCGGAAAGGCGGATTGATACACGTGGGTCACAGCGTGCAATAAAAACCCCGCTGAAGCGGGGTATTCGATTCATCCTTCCCGTTTACTTTTTTAAGCGCCGGATCCGGCTTCCAAGAAGAGCAAGCCCGGCTATCATCATCGCCCAGCTTTCCGGTTCTGGAACAGGGCTCGTCGTAAAGTTCGTCAATTGGCCATTCAGGGTGAAATCATTGGCCAATCCGGTGCCAGAAAATTCGAGCGAGAAAAGTGACGATTCCACCTCACTTGAGATCACGAAAGAAGCTGAATCTGGGAGTAAAACGCTATCAATGAGACTTCTGCTTGCGTTGGAAATAAGCCCAAGCGTTAGTCCATGAACATTGATATCACCAAAGCTGGGTGTCGAAAGGAGAGGGGAAAAATTGTTATGACTATCCGTAAAGCCAATTGATAAAAAAATGGCATCGCGATTGAAATAATCAACCCTATTCCCATTTTGTAATATGAAGAAATCGGAGTTGTTTATTGCATTTACCACATTTCCGGTGGGCGTAAACGCTAGGCCGACAGCCGAGCAAGACTCTCTCCCGGAACAAAACCCATCTGATGGGTTCGTGTTATAGCCAATACCACTCGTCGCTGCATTTGCTGCAATATCATGAATATCGGCGGCTACCATTGAAGCTCCAATGGTGGCAGTCGCACCTGTTATCGCATTCACATACCCAGCACCGCGGTTGTTGATATTAAAAGCAGGAGTGGTACTTTCATAAGTAAACGTTCCAGTCAGTGTCGCAGTTCCCGTGGAACCAATACCTGGGCCAAACAATTCATTGATGAGCGTGCCTGCGTTCTGGCCCCCGACCCCGACCGTTGCAGACGGGTTGAATCCAATGGTTGCGGAATAAGAAACAGTGACAGGTGCAGCGCTTGCAGAAAACGGAACTGCTATTGCGAGCAGAACGCTAAAACAGAGTTTGCGCAACATTTCTATTCCCTATGGTGAGTTGTAATTTCCAGGCGCATCTTTAAGCGTACAGATGTTTTGGGCTCAGAACTGCCTTAAGGGTAACTCATCCGTTATGCAGATGGACAACTTTTTTCCTATCATTACTGCGCGGACCATTGGTGCGGCAACGTACGGACGCCCCTTTCATTGGGGCCTAGCATTTTTCCTATGCAAGCCTGTCAGGATTCAAGGGGGAAGCGGCAACTCCCTGGTGAATGCAGCCTATGAAGCATGGAGATGAAAATCCTGTCGAAAGGAGAACGGAACATGGCAAATGAAACGCCCAAGGTTGCGGCGAGCAACGTAAAGAGTATTGCATCCGCTGCAACCGGGCCTGATGGAAAATCTCCCATGAAAACAGTCTTGCTGCCCTCGGGGGAACGGGTCTCGGCCTTGGGCATGGGGACATGGCGCTTTGGGGAGGACCCGGCGAGCCGTGCCGAAGAAATCGCAACGCTCAGGCTCGGCCTCGACCTGGGCCTCACGCTCATCGACACTGCCGAGATGTATGGCGAAGGCGAGGCCGAAACGCTCATCGGCGAGGCGCTAGCGGGTCGCCGCGACGAGGCATTCCTGATCAGCAAGGTCTATCCGCACAACGCTTCCCTCAAAGGCACTATTGCAGCCTGCGAGCGCAGCCTGCACCGTCTCAAAACCGACCGGATCGACCTCTATCTCCTGCATTGGCGGGGGAATGTGCCACTGGCCGAGACGATGGAGGCTTTCATGGCACTCGAGCGCGCCGGCAAGATCCGCTATTACGGGGTCAGCAACCTGGACCAGGCGGATATGCAGGAATTGTGGGCGGTCCCCGGCGGCGCCGACACGCAGACCGACCAGGTGCTCTACAACCTCGCGCGGCGCGGAAGCGAGCGTAGCTTGCTGCCGTGGCTGCGCAAGCGGTGTATTCCGCTCATGGCCTATTCGCCGATCGAGCAGGCGAAACTCGTCCGCAACGACGGACTTGCCGGTTTTGCTAAAAATCATGGCATGACGGCAGCGCAGGCCGCGCTCGCCTGGCTGCTCACCCGCGACGATATCATCGTTATTCCGAAAACCGGGCGGCGCGACCGGCTGAAGGAGAACCTTGGCGCACTCGACCATCTTTTGACGAAAGCGCAGCTTGCCGAGCTTGATCGCCTGTTTCCGCCGCCATCAGGGCCGAGTCCACTGGAAATGCTGTAATTCCCGCGGGAATGCAATTCCAGGCACCCTGCGCGCAGCAACAATGGTTCGCATCCGACGGAATCAGCGGAATCAACGGCGCAACGCGCTGACCTCGTAACGCCCGGAATGAAACTGCTGTTATCCCGCTATTGTGCGTTGGCGCACCGATAACATTGAAGGACAGGCGTATCGTTCTCCATGTCATGTGCCGGCTCGTGAAAATCGGGTGAGAAGCCCGCCGGCCTGCCGGGCTCAGGGGCGCCAATCTTGTTGGTCTTCGTTCACATGACAGCATCCCATGCAGGTCAACAAAACAACTATTCTTTATCCACCAACTATTACTCACTACCCCATAGGAGCTTGAAATGAATAAATTCATATCGACCGTTATTCTCGCCACCTTCACGGCTGTATGCAGCTTCGGCGTTGCCGCTGCCGGATCGGATGCTTCGGATAAGAAGGATGCAATGAGCCAGGACTCTTCCGGCAAGCCGCAGGCGGGGTCCCAGTATGGGAAGGAGCCAAGCTCAACCTCTGATGTCACGAAAAATCAGATGCCCAAGGATTTATCGCCGGAAGAACTCAAGAAATTCAAGGATCAGGAAAGCATGAACAAAAAACCGTACAAGCAATAACAGAAGGCATTGCGGTTTCATCTGACGACACCGGTTATGGACCGGTGGTCGGAAGGCGTGTTCGCGATCACGTGCTATATGTAAAATCGCCATGACAGGCATGCGTTCTGCAAGACCTGATATCACGCAAGACAGGAAAGGTGGTAAGGAATGTTAAGCGGAACGCATCATGCCGCTCAGGGGGTGAGCACAACCTTGCGACAATCGTCCTCTTTTTTGTCGAACATCCGGTAGCCGGCTGCCGCTTCCGAGAGCGACAGCCGGTGGCTGATGATGACATTCGGGTTCAGTGTGCCGGATTCGATATATTTGAGCAGTTCCGGCAGGAAGCGCTGAACATGAGTCTGACCCATTTTGAATATCAGTCCCTTTTCGAACGCGTCGCCGAACAGAAAACCGTGTATGAATCCGGCATAAACGCCCGGTACGCTGACGGTGCCTCCCCGGCGCACCGCGGCAATACACTGGCGCAAGGCGTGCCCGCTGCTGCCTTCGAGCTTCAGGTCGGTCATTACGGTTTCCAGCACGCTGCCCTTCGCTTCAAAGCCTATCGCATCGATTGCGGCATCGACGCCCCTGAAGCCGGTATTCTCGATAATGATTTCAGCGGGATCGGCTTCGTCGAAATTGATGGGAAAAACATCATAGGTCTGGCGGGCAAACTCAAGCCGGTAAGGATGGTGGTCGACCATGAAAATTTTCTCCGCACCCAGCATGCGGGCGCAGGCGGCTGCCATCAAGCCGACGGGGCCGGCACCAAAAATGGCGATGTTCGACCCCGGCCCGATATCCGCATTGACGACCGCCTGAAATCCCGTCGGCAGGATGTCGCTCAGGAATAGCACCTGTTCGTCGGCCAGCGTATCCGGAATTTTTATCGGCCCCACATTGGCTTTCGGCACCCGCACATATTCCGCCTGGCCGCCGGGCATGCCTCCATACAGATGGGTATAGCCGAAGAGTGCCGCGCCCGGGCGTACCTTCTTCCTGTTCACAATTGCGGCATGGTTCGAATTCGTGGTCTCGCAAGCCGAGAACAACTGCCTTTCGCAAAAGAAGCAGTGGCCGCAAGCGATAACGAATGGAACTACCACGCGGTCGTCCTTTTTCAGGTCCGTCACCTCCGAGCCGGCATCCGCCACCACGCCCATGAACTCGTGACCCAGAATATCTCCTTCTTCGAGTCCTGGCATCTTGCCGCGATAGAGGTGCAGGTCCGAGCCGCAGATGGCGGTAGCGGTGATTTTCAGAATGATGTCGTCCGGTTCCCGGAGTATCGGATCAGGTACCGATTCTACGCGAACGTCATGCTTGCCATGATAGGTAAGCGCGAGCATGCTGGCTTCTCCTCGTCAAAGGTTTCATTTGTTTTTTTTCAATTAGCCCGAGTCATGAAGCTGGACCCGCTTACCCTGGCCTGTTTACAAAAGATAGATGAGGACTAGAACAAACAGCGGTACGCCTAACAGCCAGGCAATGAAATATCGTCCCATGATTGGTTCTCCTGTTTCGTAAATATGCGATTTGACTGCGGTTGACATCGTTCTTTACTTATTACCGACTGCATGAGTGACTACAACATTACTTTAAGCAATCCTTCGACGGTTATCGGTACGGCAGCGCACCAATTGGAAGAAATTATTTCTTCCCGGCACGGCAAGCCCATACCTGGACAAAATGCCCCGTGTGTAAGATCGGCAAGCCAGAAAAAATTTATATTCCACAGAGATATTTTTTATGCCTGTCTGTTGCCTGCCGTGATCGTGCCGGGAGTCGGCGCTCTGTCACGGATGGCATTTGCGCGCAGTGTGGGCTACCGTACCGATTGGCATAATGCTTTCCCTTATCCTGTTACCTGCAATATTGATCGATCCTCAAATTAACCAATCAGGAGACAGAATATGAGCTATACAGATCGCGACACTTACGGCATGTACAAGGATCACGACGAGAATGGACCGGGCCCCCGCTTGATGGGCGCCGATACTCTCATCGGCGACGATGTCTACAACCTCAAGGATGAAGACTTGGGCGATATCAAGGAAATCATGCTGGATGTAAACAGCGGAAGGATTGCCTATGCGGTATTGTCTTTCGGGGGATTTCTCGGCATTGCCGACAAACTGTTCGCCGTGCCATGGAGCGCCCTGAAGCTGGATACCGCGAACAAGCGCTTTCTGCTGGATATCGATAAGAAGCGCCTTGAATCCGCGCCGGGGTTCAATAAAGATGACTGGCCGGACATGGCTGACCCGATTTGGCAAAACACGATTAATTCCTACTACGGGGCAAAATCCTATAAGGATTCTACATCCACCGTCGATACCCGCTCCAATATCGACACAAAATACCCCACCGACAAGATCATTTGACGGAGGCTGGAGATTCCCGGCGCTATCGCAAGGTGAAAGCCCACTTAATATAGATAGTGCGGGATAATCGACAGCTTGGCACCCGTTAGATTGGCCCCGATATCGGCATTGCCGGTAAAGGGGCCAAGTTTTTTTATAACATTTTTTTTCACGTCAGCAAACCCGCTGGCGGCAGGAATGTCGCCCCCGGGCTTTGGACGCTTCAGTTTCGGGTATTGCGCTGGCTCGGTTAGGGGGGCGCTATGTCCGCATTATTCAAGTGCGCGCCGGGATCGAGGCTACCGCGCGGGTTGTGAAGCCTTCGGGCCACGGATCATTCGCGCCGGCGATTCTCCTGGCGGCGCTCGGGCTGCTCCCTTTCGCCCGCTCCTTGCACATTATCCGGATCGGGTCGCCGGCGGATCGCTATCCGGCGTTCCCCGCCCCTTTTCAAATATCTTTGGCGACCCGCCGGGCTTCCGGGCGAAGAAGGGCGAAACATGCGTATGACATTGGATGGCAAGGTTGAATCGGCCATGATGGAGCCTCATAAAAATTTCAGTAACGATGCAAAATTTCATCCGGCCCCAATGATGGATCCGCCGGGGCGCGATTTTCCTTCAACCTAAATCCGGCAGCTGGACGGGGCGGAGTGTGTGGTTTTTGGGGTGCAGGGCAAGGCGCAACGACGCGAAATGGTGCGACCGCGAAGGGAGGAGCAGTGCCTTCCGCAGGAAGGTGCGACCCCATAGCGGGATGCAGGCGCCATGAAACGCGGTCGCGGCATCCCCTGCGCTGCCCGATCCCCGCTTCGCGGGGCCCCTCGGGCGACGCTCCAAGGCGCCCCATTCCAAGGAGTTGCAACGCTGCCCTGCGCCATAAAAACTATGCAATCTGCCCCGTAGCGGGCTCACCCGGAAGGTGAGGGTCAAGCAGCACAAAATATTTTAACCTGATAAATGAGCGGTCAACTGCCGGATTTAGGTTCAAGTCTTTCGGGAGTTTACGAAATGGTTCGGATCCGGCCCTTACGCTGTCAGGGGATGCAATGCCGGAAAAGAAATGAGCCGGCAATGCTTCCCGGCTCATCATCCGTTTTGAGAGTCAGGTCAGGGTCGTCCTTACGTACCTGACAGGAGCCGGGGCCGGCTTGGCGGGCAGCAGGCGGTTGTATTCCTCTTTCAATAGCGCGTACCCATCGCTGACGCGAGCCTCCAGCAGAGTGCGATCGAGGATGGCG
The DNA here is from genome assembly GCA_039922995.1 of Nitrosospira sp. Classification (GTDB taxonomy): domain Bacteria; phylum Pseudomonadota; class Gammaproteobacteria; order Burkholderiales; family Nitrosomonadaceae; genus Nitrosospira. Next base: position 8,436 of record JBDTDT010000085.1, read on the forward strand.
ATATGCCCGCGCCGGTACTGGATGGCTCCCTCCGCCTGCAGCAGCTGAGCGCACTGCGTCACGCTTTCGCGGCGCACGCCCAGCATGTTGGCCACGAATTCGTGGGTCATGGGCAGGGAATTGCCTGCTGACCGGTCCAGGCTCATCAGGAGGAAGCGGCACAACTGCTGCTCGATGGTATGGCGATGCCCCGCTGCCGTCTGTTCGGTCTGGAGCAGCAATGCCTGGCTGAAGCGCAACAGCAATTGCTGAAGGGTGCCACCCGACTCGAATGCCTTTTTCATGATAGCGGCTTTGATACGGTAACCATGGCCGGGGTTTTGTACGATGACAGTGGCGGGCGTGCTGTCGCAACCGAGCAGCAAGGCCATGCCGGTGACGCCTTCGTTGCCGATCATCGAGACTTGGCGGGAGATGCCCGATTCCAGTTCGTACATGTGCGAAGCGATGCACGTCGTGGGAAAATAAAGATAGGTGATCCGGACGTTAGGCTCATAGATGACCTGGCCCAGCGGCAAATCCACCCACTCGAGGAGTGGCAGCAGGCGCGTATATTCTTCGACCGGCAGTGCGCTCAGGATCTGGTTCTGCTTCGGGCTGTGCGGAATAGACATTTTGCCTCCTTTTCTAAAAATTATTTGTATTTAACTCAGCAATAAATTACCGCGTTATATTATATGCAATAATCGTGCCATTATAATACTATTATGAATCATAGGCTTAGCTTAACCACCTCCTGCAAAGGTGTCGCCTGACGGAGACATGTGCTCCCTTGTTCACCCAAGTCCATGTAGTTTATAGGGTTTTTTTGTCTCTATTTGGCTACATCCCTTTCCGCTGCTCAAAACAAAATCTCCTGCCCGATTTTGCAAGCTCCGGTGCCACCTGGCCACCTGGGCAGGCCCGATGGTCATTTCTGGCCCCTCACGAATGTCCCTCCGGAGAAGCCGTGGCCCCAACGGAGGTTTTACCCTTTTCCCCCGAGTCTCCTTCCTCTTTTGCGGCTTCTTCCTGGCGGCCCAGGAGCCGCAGCGCGGCAGCGGTCACCCGCTCAGCGGTAAAGCCGAGCCGTTTCATGACTTCTTCGCCGGGTGCCGATGCGCCAAACCGGTCGATGCCAATGATGGTTCCCTCGTCGCCCGCGAATCGTTCCCATCCCAATGTCGCACCCGCTTCCACGGTGACCCGTTTCCGCACATCGGGCGGCAGCACTTGCTGGTGGTAGCCGTTTTCCTGCTCCGCAAACAGCTGCCAGCTCGGCAGGCTGACCACGCGGGCACAGACATTCAGTTCCTTCAACCGGGCCTGCGCCTTGACGCACAGATCGACTTCGGAGCCGGTTCCGATCAGCAGGACCTCGGGCTTGCCGCCCTCGGCCTCGGAAAGGATATACCCCCCCCTCGCCACGCCTGCATCGCGTGCGCGGGACCGGTCCAGTATGGCAACATTCTGGCGCGTCAACACCAGCAGGGTAGGCGAATTCCTCTGCACTGCGATCGCCCATGCCTCCGCAGCCTCGTTCGCGTCGGCCGGGCGGATAACGGTCAGGCCGGGAATCGCCCGCAGGCCCGCAAGATGTTCGATCGGTTCGTGCGTCGGCCCATCCTCCCCCACGGCGATGCTGTCGTGCGTAAAAACGTAAATCACGTGCAAGCCCATGATCGCGCCCAGGCGTATGGCCGGTTTCATGTAATCAGAGAATACGAAGAACGTCGCGCTGAAGGGGAGGATGCCGCCGTGCGCGGCCATGCCGTTGACGGCTGCGCCCATCGCATGCTCGCGCACGCCGAAGGCGATATTGCGGCCTGCATAGCCCCATGTTCCGCCGACCGCGCCCTCGACGCCTGGCGCCTCTTCCGGCGGCTGGAAATCTCCCTGTTCCTTTAAGGCGGTGTTGGTGGAGGGGTTCAAGTCGGCGGAGCCGCCGAGGATATTCGGAATGCGCTGTGCGAGCGCGTTCAATACCTGCCCGGCGGCCACGCGTGTGGAGACCGGTTTGTCGCCCGGTTTCCATTGCGGCAGGCGTGCGGCGATATCCGGCGGATACTGGCCGCCCATGACATGGTCCCATTCGGCGGCTTCCGCGGGAAAGGCCGCGCGATAGGCCTCGAAGTGCTGCTGCCAAGCCTGCTGCGCCTCGTCTCCGCGCCCGATAGCCTGCCGGAAGTGCGCAACGGCCTCGGGTGGGAGGAAGAATGAGGCGGTCGTCGGCCAGCCCAGCGCCTTCTTGGTGGCCGCCACTTCCTCCTCGCCCAGGGGCGAGCCGTGGGCATGAAAACTGTCCTGCTTATGCGGGCTGCCATAGCCGATGTGCGTCCGTACCAGCAGGAGCGAAGGGCGGCTGTTCTCGTCTTGCGCCTCCCGCAGGGCGGCGGCCACGTCCTCGGTATCGTTGCCGTCCGGCACCTTGCGAGTATGCCATCCATAGGCATCGAAGCGCAGCGCCACGTCTTCGGTGAATGTAAGCGCCGTTCCCCCGGCAAGCGATATGTGGTTCTGGTCGTAAAGATAGATCAATTTACCCAGGCGAAGATGCCCGGCGAGCGACGCGGCTTCCGCAGCCACGCCTTCCATCAGGTCGCCGTCCGAGACCAGCCCATATGTATAGTGGTCGACCAGCTTGTGTCCGGGGCGGTTATACCGGGCTCCGAGCCATGCCTCGGCGATTGCCATGCCGACGCCGTTGCCGAAGCCCTGCCCGAGCGGTCCGGTTGTCACTTCGACGCCGGGAGTGTGTCCCCGCTCGGGATGGCCCGGCGTATGGCTACCCCACTGGCGAAAACGCTTGATCTCATCCAGCGGCAGGTCGTAGCCCGTGAGATGCAGCAGGCTGTACAGGAGCATGGAGCCGTGCCCGGCGGAGAGTACGAAGCGGTCGCGGTCCGGCCACAGCGGATCTTTCGGGTTGTACTTGAGGAAACGCGTCCAGAGCACATAGGCCATTGCCGCCGCCCCCATGGGCAGCCCCGGATGCCCGGAGTCGGCTTTCTGGACAGCATCTATCGACAGGATTCGAATGGTATTGATGCATAATTCGTCCAGCTTCCTGTCTGCTGTCGCCAATTCGCTGCTTTCATTCGTCTTCATTCTTTTTCTCCTTATTCGGGTCTTCGGTTTAACCGCTCATTCCAGAAAAAACATACCCTTCCGCAAAGGGGGCGCCTGTATTTTTGTGGCTTCGGCACTTGCCTCCGGCAAGCGGCACAGGTGTTTCTACACAGCCGGCTTTCTTTCAAAGCAGGGAACCCCCTGTCCCAACCAAGTCACGCAAGGCTAAAATTGGCAACATTACCTCACTCCGCCGAATTGTTATGTACGGTTGTGCACAATCCAGGGGAAATTAGAGTGGTGAGTTCTTTGCTTTCGTGCAGAAACAGGGAAGGGATAAGGATACCTGCCGGGAGGGGAAAAGGGAAAAGGGAAAGGGAACGGAAACAGACCCTCAATTCACGGGTTGCGGTCCTGCGGGAACGGGGATTTATCCTGGCAGCTGTCGGACTTGAATAATCGAAGCAAAATGTGGCTGGGCTTTTGCCGCCGATTTCCTTTAAGTCCCACAAGCCCTAAGTGGTTTACCGAACAGAATACTCAAATTCCAGGGATTATTGTTGAGGTTGCAACTGCTGAGATTGTGGTTTGCATAAGCTGAAAGTAAGTCATCAATCGATTTTCAACCTGGGAGGGCATGATGCAGACAGTTCAACGCACGACGACAGGCAGGCGTAAAGCCTGCTGGATCTCAACATCGAAAATAGAAAAGGACGCCATCGAATTGTTGATGGAGGATCATGCTAGGGTAAAGGAAATATTCAGGAAGTTCGAAAACTCAAGCAAAAGAAAATGCGCTGAAGAAAAAGAAGAGATGGTGGATGAGATCTGCCGGGAACTTGCGCTGCATATGCAGTTGGAAGAAGAAATACTTTATCCGGCTGTCCGCGAGTCCATCGAAGATGGCGGTTTGATGAACAAGGCGATGGTTGAGCGCTCGTCCGTAAAGGAACTGATCCTGGAAATTCAGTCCATGAATGCTTCCGATCCCATGTACGAGGCAACAGTGGCCATGCTGAATGAATATGTCGGGCATCATATGGAAGAGGAGGAAAGCAGGATATTTCCCGAAATAAAGAAATCAAAAATCGATCTTGTGGAGATGGGTTCCGATATAACGGTATGCAAAGAGCTCCTGGCGCAGGAGTGGGTTTAACCGAGGGCAATCCGGAACAGGAAGTTGAGAGGCAAACCCATTGGTGAAGTAGCGATCCCGGATGTCTGCACGATCATTTTGAAAGGCGGCATCCGGGAGCGGAAGGATGAATCGGTCTCCGGCCGTATTACTGAATTTATCATCACGCCTGCTCGTCACCATCCGCTGGCTGTAACGTCCATTCTTTGTTCATTATCCTAAATCCGGCAGTTGACCGCTCATTTATCAGGTTATAGCCATGATAAATAAAAATATTTTGTGCTATTTGACCCTCACCTTCCGGGTGAGCCCGCTACATGGCAGATTGCATAGTTTTTGCGACGCAGGGCAGCGTTGCAACTCCTTGAAATGGAATAACCATTTCGCGTCATTGCGCCTTGCCCTACATCCCAAAAACCACACACTCTGCCTCGTCCAACTGCCAGATTTAGGATTATGACTGGCAATCCTGTGGTTTCAATCATGCCGCGCAGCCGCAGAACCTGGCATCGGGCATTCCAGGATGGCCTGGTTTCGGGTACCGTGGCGAGCGTTGTTTCAACCGTTTCCCTTGCAATCCTGGGCAAGGCGGAATTGAATAAGGCGGCCGCGCCCATCAATGGTCCGAGCCAATGGGTATGGGGAAAACACGCACCTTACGAGAATCGCTTCAGTCTTCGCTATACGGTTACGGGTTATGCCATACATCACGCGGCATCCGTCTTTTGGGCGAGCCTGTACGAAAAACTTCGCCAGCGCCTGGGCTCGCCTCCTGACAGGACCGCTCCGGTAGCATCCGCTATCGTCATCACCACCACGGCTTACGCGGTCGACTTTCACGTCATACCGAAACGGTTGACGCCCGGATTTGAACACCGCCTGTCGAAACGTTCCCTGCTAATGGTTTATGGAGCTTTCGCCATCGGGTTAGCCGCCGTCGCCTTAATGGATCGTCATGGCAAGGCGCCCCATGCCAAAGCGTCCAGGCCGATAAAGCGGACATCGGCATAAGGACGCCGGGGCTCCCTTTTACGCTAATCGGGTAGTCCGCCTTTGGCAAGTGCCGGCATGGGATTGGATGGAGTCAACCTCGGGGCCTTTAGCGCGCCCTGATATTCCCGCTTTCATCCGAAATGACGACTTCCACGCGGCGGTTCAACTGCCGGCCTGCTTCACTGCTGTTGGTGGCGACCGGAAAGCGTCTTCCATAACCCCGCGTTGTGATGCGATCGGCACTGACGCCCAGGCCTGCAAGCGTGTCGCGTACCGTTTCAGCACGCCGTTCGGAAAGCTCCTGGTTATAGCCGGCCGTGCCCGTGCTGTCGGCAAATCCCTCGATGGAAACCGTGCGCTGGGGATTATCCCTGAGAACATCGGCGAGTTTCTGCATCTCACGCACGCCGCCGGGTTTGAGCTGCGCCTGGTTGGTGTCGAACAGCACGTCGCCAAGCGTAATGACCAATCCCCGTTTTGTTTGCCTGGCATTGAGCGCCTTGAGCTGCATCTCGAGCTGCTGGGCCCGTGCTTCCGCGCTCTGCGCCTTCTGCTGGGACTTGTCCGCTTCGACTGTCCTGCTGGCAAGCCGGATCTTGTCGCGTTCCGCTTCGGATTGGGAAACGGCAGCTTCAGCAGTCTTGCGCTTTGCGGTTTCCTGGGCGATTGCCACCCGCTGTTGCGCGACATAAGCCAGGTGATCCACCGTGGCAGGATCCTTCCGCTCAGACCATGCATCGTTGGCTTTTGCCAGCGCATCATCAGCCTGTTTCAGTTCCAAGGCAGCGAGGTTGACAACCTGCGGGTTGCTCTGGGCATCGCTATAGCTGTTGCGGGCGTCATCCAGGCGCGGATTCCGGTCCGGCGCCGCGCAACTTGCCAGAAGCGCCACCATGGCGATAAGCGACAAGGGCAATAATTTATTCTTTTTCATGGGATAAGTCTCCTCTGATGGGTCATTGTGCGGTGCGGTTCATTTCGTCCTGCAGCGTGCGGTTGCTATCCCGCAATGCATCCGCTGCCTGCTGCGCTTTAGCCGCGCGGGCTTTGGCGCCGGCAAGTTGGGCATTCAGCTGCGCATTTTCGCCCAGCCTGATGGCTTTTTTGTAGTCGCTGGCCGTTGACGCTTTTTCCGCGGCATCCAGGTTTTCCTGGGCGGATTTGAATTCCACCGGTGCCAGTTCGGGTGCGCCTGCGCTCACCGCATCCGCGACGGCGGATTTCGCCACCGCAAGCTGCGATGCGACATCTCTTTTTTCTGTGGTCGCGCAGCCCGCTATGAATATCGAGGCAAAAACAGCCACGCAGAGTGTTTGGAACCACCTATACATTAAAGTATTTTTCATTTTTATCCTCTAAAAAGGTAATGTTGTTTATATTAAGCCGGTGCTGCCGAATCGGCATGAGATGCATGAGATAAGTGGAAACTCATGAAAAAAAGCATACCTTGCCATCGGGAGCTCGTCCGTCTGCTAGCGCACTAAACTAGGGCCTGGCGAAATAGTAATGAGTCGTGCGGCAAACGCGGATTTTCCTGACGCCCGGCGGAGGCCCTCAAGTAAAATATGTTAAGCTTGTGGTTTTTATGCCTGCCATTGGACTGTCGGCCGATCGATCAGGACGGTGCGATTCGGGTGGCCGGATTCCCGACTCTGCTTTTCTGAGGTAGCCTGGCCGTTCCAGGCGCTGCCGATCCTGCTATAAATCAATTCCGACGGAAACACGTTTCAAATGACCGATCTTTCGTTCCCCGGCGGGGAGCTGGCGTCCCTTACGCAAGCCTTCGACTGGGCATCGACACCGCTGGGGCCCTCCGGCGAGTGGCCGGATGCCCTCAAGACCGCGCTCGGCATCGTGCTGTCCTCCAATCACCCCATGTTCATCTGGTGGGGACCTGATTTAATCCAGTTCTATAACGACGCGTATCGGCAGACCATGGGGCCCGAGCGGCATCCCAGTGCGCTGGGCCAACCCGGCCGCGAGTGCTGGGAGGAAATATGGCCCGTCATCGGCCCGCAGATCGAATCCATCATGGGGGGCGGTCCGCCGACGTGGCACGAGGATCAGCTTGTCCCCGTCACGCGTCACGGCAGGCGCGAAGACGTCTGGTGGACATACGGCTACAGCCCCATCCGGGATGCCGCCGGCGTGCAGGGCGTGCTGGTCGTATGCAACGACGTTACGAAGGAACATCTGGCCAGGGAGGAGCTGAAACGCGTCAATGAGCACCTTCGCATCAGCGAGGAACGCCTGCAGGAAGGCATGGTTGCGGCCCGCATGACGGTGTGGGACTGGGATTTGACGAAAATGAAGGGCGCTTTCTCCGCAAACGCCTCGGAGATATTCGGCGTCGATCTCCATGGCATTGAACGGCCGTGGGAATTGCTGCATCCGGACGATGCGGCCGTCATGAAGGCTGCCTGCGAGCGGGCGATCGCGGAGCGGGGAAAGTTCCAGGCCATCGTGCGAATCATCCACCCTCGGAACGGCGAAACCTCTTGGTCGGATATCCGGGGGCATGTCCTTTGCAACGATACCGGCCAGCCCTCTGCTCTTCGAGGCATTTCGCTGGATGTTACAGACCGCAAACGTGCCGAAGAAAAGCTGCAGGACGCCGATCGCCGCAAGGACGAGTTCCTGACAATGCTTGCGCATGAGCTGCGCAACCCCCTGGCGCCCATCGGCGCGGCCGCGCAACTCCTCGGAATCGCCGAGATCGATGAAAGCCGCGTAAAGCAGGCAAGCGAAATCATTACCCGGCAGGTCGACCATATTACCGGCCTGGTGGACGACCTTTTGGATGTCGCCCGCGTCACCCGCGGCGAAGTGCTCCTCGACAAGCATCCGGTCGATATCAGGAAACTATTGGCCGATGCGGTCGAACAGGTGAGCCCGCTGATCAAGATGCGCCGCCATCGGCTTGCGTTGCGGCAGCCGGCGGAACCGCTCCTGGTTCGGGGCGATCGCAAGCGGCTGGTCCAGGTGATCGCCAACCTGCTGAATAATGCGGCTAAATATACTCCCAAGGGCGGCAACATCCAGGTAGTCCTTGAAGCGCATGCAGATCAGGCGGTACTTGTCGTGCAGGATGACGGCACCGGCATCGACCCGAACCTTCTTCCGCATATATTCGAATTGTTTACGCAAGCCAACCGTTCTTCCGATCGGGCGCAGGGCGGCCTGGGAATAGGCCTTTCCCTCGTCAAGCGCATTGTAGAGCTTCATGGGGGCAACGTGACGGTACGCAGCAAAGGGGCGGATGCCGGTGCGGAATTCACTGTCTCGCTTCCCCGCTGCACTGAAGTGCAGCCTGAGATTCCTTTCGCGGGCGATATGCCCGTCCCGCCACCGGCCAAAACATTGCGCGTCCTGATCGCGGATGACAACAGGGATGCCACGCTCATGCTGTCGACGCTGCTACAGGCTGAAGGATACGAGACTTGCGTTGAGCATGATGCTTATCGTGTGCTCGAACGTGCCCATGCCGAGGCGCCCGACATTTGCCTGCTCGACATCGGGCTGCCCGGCATGGACGGAAATGAGATCGCGCGCCGACTGCGGTCGACGGGAGCGAAGGCGCAACCCGTCCTGATCGCAATAACCGGTTATGGCCAGGATAGCGACCGCAAGATTTCGTTTGAAGCGGGCTTTGACCACTACTTCGTAAAACCCGTCGATGTCAAAAAACTCGTTGCGTTGCTGAATGGAATTCGCTAAGCCGGCGGCTGGTGCGGTTGTGTGGCGCGCTCCTCCGTTCCGGCAGATAAAAATCCGGCGTGACTCGATTGCATTGCCGGCCGGCCGGGTTACACTCTGTTTTTTATCCTTCCAGGGCAGATCATCATGCCGAATATAAAGCGGAGACAATGCCTGCTCGGCGCCTGTGGTTTAGGCTTGGGAATGGCCTTGAATGTTGCGGCCAATGCTGCTGAGGCGCCTGCATCCAAAATCCTCGACACGGCGCCTTATCCGCGTAATGTGGAGGAAGCGCTGGCACGGTTGAAAGCGGGCAACCAGCGGTTCATGGATGACAAACCGCTACATGACCGCCAGGAGTCTTCCTGGCGCAGCCTCCTCGTGGAAACCCAGAAACCATTTGCCACCATTCTGGGTTGCAGCGACTCGCGTGTGCCGCCCGAACTCATCTTCGATGTCGGCTTTGGCGAACTTTTCACGATCCGTGTCGCCGGCAATGTGATTGCGGAAGATGTAGTCGGTTCGCTGCAGTATGCCGTGCGCCATCTGCAGACTCCATTGGTAGTCGTGCTGGGCCATGAGAAGTGTGGCGCAGTTTCTGCCACCTTGGAGGAAATGATTAACAAGCCCACTGAACCCGAGCACATCGGGGCGCTGATCCAGATGATCAAGCCCGGCCTGGGCAAGCTCGACCTGAAAGGGGACAGGGAGACATTGGTCAGTGCCGCCGTGGAAGCAAATGTCCGATGGTCCATGCATCAACTCGCCACGCTGCCCGCGGCTGTTCGGGCGGTGCGGGAAGGTCGGGTAACCCAGGTGGGGGGCGTCTATGAATTAGCCACGGGACGCGTTCGCTTCATATAAGCGATGCCGGATTTAACAGGCAAGCCATTGCAGGGATCCATCCGGTCCTCATATCGCTTTGATGCGGTTCCCTCCCGCTCCCTCGGAGGTAGGCTGAATCGTATAAATGGGAGAAACTTCTGCCGGAACGGAAAAGATGGAGATCCACGTGATAAAATTGTTTCCTTATCAAACACATCAAAGGGTCCCATGAAGCATTACGAAGACAAGGCGCACGAAGTACTGATCGCTTTTATCAGCAATCAGTCCAATCTCTTTGCGGCAATGCATCCATCCAGGATGACGGGGGAAGCGGTTGCCGAGTTTTGCATGGCCTTTACCCACAAATACTCCGAACATCTGGAAAAGCTTGGCACAGCCCAGGCTGCCGAGGAATCGGCCCCGGCTTCTTAAACAAGAACGTCGGAAAGCCGGCTGCTTTCCCGTTGGATTACGCTTTGCCGATCCGGCCTGAAAGATGCCTCGCCGATTCCATCAATGCCCGGAAATAACGGTAACCCAGACCGATAGTGTCCGTACCGGCGGGATATTCCTTTCCCAAGGCCGTCTTAACATGAATCGTACTTTGGATTTCCCCGGTATCAGGGCTTCGATGACGAATATGTGCTCCACGCTGGATGTCTGCAGCAGGGCAGGGTGAGGAGGGTTGGCGGGCGGGAGCGGCAGCAGCGATGCGCGCACGAAAATCACGCCCGGCGATCCCTCAACCTCGAACCCCCAGGCGTATCCCGCGCTGCCGAGACCCCCGATTACCACATGATGCGCTTCGCCAGCGCACAATGTTATTTCAGGCAGTGCTTCCAAACACCGGTCCTTCGTGCCGACCGGGCTCATCACGCCAATAATGCTGAAGTACAGACATTTTCACGCTCCTGTCAGGATATGATGCCGGAAACGAGACCGTTAGCCGGGTTCATTGGCGACCGCGCCAAACACGCAGGGCCTTGAGGGGCGTCTGCGCGTGAGTATTCATCTTGTCGAAACCCATCCCTTTTGCCCACGCGCTCGCTAGTACCGTTAGAAGCATAGGTTACAATTGGCAATTAGCCAGCCTCATTTCCCGAGGCCTGCGCCGTTTTTGGGAAGGAGTTTAAAGTTCCGTGGAGAGCGGCAGGTGCAAAGCCGCTTTTGACTCTATCCGCAGAGTAACACGTTGATGAGGCCTGCGACTGGTGATGTACAGCGAATAATCATGGAGACGATCCCGCGGCCCGGGTGGCGGAAATTTGCGCATTGCAATTTCGGATTGCCGGAAGGGCAATGAATGGGGCCGGCTCATGACAAAGTCTGCGGGAGAATGGTGCTGTCAGTACTACCGGATGACCGTTCGGCTATTGCTGAAAGAGAAGAGGAATTCGCATGGGCCTCGACGCTCTCCCTGCAACAAGGGTTCAAGCAGCGTGCTGGAACTGATCCATGAGGCGAAACCCTGGTCGCCACGTTTCTAATTGATCCATCGTCATTATGCCTGCGTGCTTTTTCAATCAATTGCACATATTGTTTTGTTTCGGCAATAAGAAAGCTTCCACTCCCACTCCCACTCCCACTCCCACTCCCACTCCCACCCATTAGCCCTGCCAGTTGCCCAACGACGTCAAGGGAAAATAAGAATTGTGCGGCCCGACGAAATGTCGGGATTCTTACCAGCACATAACCATTGCCCGGCGGCTCGACCATTTTTCTTGCGCATTCAAAATTATAACAAATTGTTTAATTAGTATTAATTACGCCTTGCGAACCACGAACTGTCCATCATCGCTTCTGATGAAGTAGCGAGCCAGCAGCTCGGGATTCAATACGGTGGTTATGCTTTCGGGAAAACGGCCGGTACGGGCAGCTTCAAGGGACGATTGATCGAGATCGGAGCCGATGATGTTCAGCCTGAGGCTCAATCCCCCCTTGCTCATCAGCTCCAGCAGGGTAATGCCCATGCTATAGGCTTCCTCCCCGGTTGCGCAGCCGGCCACCCATACCCGGAGGGGTTCCCCCGGCGCGACGGACTCGATTATTTTTGGCAGGACCAGCTGTTCCAGCGCCTGCCACGCCGCAGGTTCACAGAAAAATTCGGTGACTTTGATGAGGAAATCCGCACCGAGCGTCCGTACCTCGTCGGGGGTTTTGCGCAGGTAATCAATATAGGCATCCAGGCCGGTGAGTCCATGCAACGCCATGCGGCGTTTGGTGCGGCGCATGAGCATCCCTTCCTTGTATCCCCGGAAATCCCCTCCGCTGCGCGTGCATAGGAGATTCACGATCTCCGCCAATGCCTTGGCGTCTTCGGTGGGGGTGGGAAGCCTCGGCTGCCATAAAGCGGATTGATCGATATATTGCGTGAGCTTTCTCCCCATCTCTTCAATAGGCAGAATGTAGTCGACCAGGCCGGTGTGCACTGCGCTCTGGGGCATGCCGGGATGCTGCGCCGTCTCGGGCAATTGGGCCATGACCATCCCGCCCACGGCCTTGACGGCCTTGAGACCGACGGTGCCATCGTGGTCCGCGCCGGTCAGCACGATACAGATGGATCTTTCCTGCAGGTCTTCCGCGAGCGATATGAAGAGCCGGTCCACCGATCTCGACAGCGGCCGGGGCTGGGGAATTTTCTGGATGTGGAGCAACCCGCTATCGAACGTCAGGAAGTGATTGGGCGGGATGATGTAGATGGAATTTGCCTCGACCGGCGTATCGGCGAGAACCTGCATTACCCGCATGGAAGTGTTCTTTGCCAGGATGTCCGCCAGATGGCTGGGATGATCCGGCGCGAGGTGCACGACCACCACATAGGAAATGCCGCGGTCGGAGGGGAGGGACTTGAACAGTTTCTGGAGTGCCTCCACCCCTCCCGCCGAAGCGCCTACGCCAACAATCGGAAACGAGGGCTGTTCATGCCGGGCAGCGGAATCATCCGTCCACCGCGCATCCGGCAGCCCGCCTTCGGCAACCGGTGAATCTGCGGGCCGCGCGGCATCTGGAATGGGGCTTTTCTTGTCAGCGGGTGTCATAGGGAGCAGTTGAGATATCCATGGTTTAACATGCAGCCAACCAGCTTCTGGCCATCTCCCGGCCAAAATCCATTATAGGGTAAAGGCTGAAGACCCGGAGGTGGATATTTACCTCCATACTGCATGATGCATGGGAGCCGCTGTTTATCCGTCATGCGCGATATTGCACGTCCGGTTTTTTATAATTTAACGATGCCATCTCTTCCAATCAGTGCGCTAGCACGCTTAACGGGAATTGATGGATTGCTTCCTCATCACAAATGAGGGTTGCGCAGAGATAAAACCGCAAAAGGCAGGCGTTTCAACACACAAATATTGCATAAAAAAATAAGAAGGCCATTTGGTATCGGAAATTTCATTGGCGATAAGATACCGCTTTTATTCGACTGCTGACTGCTAAAAATCGCATCAAGATTGACCAGGCGGCAGGAGTTCGATGCCTGTATTTTATCAGGCGTCGCGGACAGAAGGCTGAAGAGGGGCTTGCCGAGGTTGGCCTGTGCTCATTCGCGTCTGCCATGATCTCAAATCGGCAACTGGATATCACGCCAATGAAATTTTTGCACAAGTCCGTTAATGGAACCCTGCTGACCTGGGCGGAATTGGGACATTGGGATTGCCGTGCTAACTGCGGAGCTTGGGAAAGCGGTGGGGTAAAGCCCACGCAAATTTAATTTATTTTTCTGCGAATGAATCAAAAACTTCTTCCTGCATGATCGGCAGGGTTTTAGAGAGCTTCAGCATCTGTTCCATATCTTCAGCGGAAACCGGACGGCTGAAAAGGTAGCCCTGCATTTCATCACAGTGATGCAGTTGAAGATGATTGAGCTGGGCCATGGTTTCGACGCCCTCCGCAACGACTTTGAGTTTCAGGGTATGGGCGAGCAAGATGATTGAGGAGGCAAGCGTGGCGTTATCGGAAGCGTTTACAATATCCCGCACAAACGATTGATCGATTTTCAGCACATCAATGGGGAAACGCCTCAAATAGCTCAAGCTTGAGTAGCCGGTGCCGAAGTCGTCGATCGACAGGCTGACACCCATCAGCTTCAGCTCCCGCATGGTAGCCATGGTTGACTCAACATCTTGCATGATCATGCTTTCGGTGAGTTCCAGATCGAGAAACCTGGCTTCCAGCCCGGCGTCCTCCAGCACATGACTTACAAGGTCTGCGAGATCCTTTTCCTTGAACTGGCGGCCGGATAAATTGACGGAAACGCTGATGTTCCCCAGGTGGGATTGCTGCCAGGCTTTATTCTGAGCACAAGCGGTACGGAGCACCCATTCGCCGATCGGGACGATGAGCCCGATTTCCTCTGCCAAGGGGATAAACTCGGCCGGCGAGATCACTGCTCCTTCATGCTTCCAGCGTATCAGCGCTTCAACGCCAACGATGCGTCCTGTACGCAAGTCAACCTTGGGCTGATAGTGCAAAAAGAATTCATCCCGCTTCAACGCATGGCGAAGATTTCTTTCCATCTCCAAGCGACTGCTGATCTTGAGGTTGAGCTCCTGGGTATAAAATTGATAGTTGTTGCGGCCTTGTTCCTTGGCGAGATGCATGGCGGCATTCGCTTGCTGTATCAATCGGTCGCCGTCTCTTCCGTCGATTGGATATAGGCTCAAGCCGATGCTGCAACTGATGTTGATCTCGTTTTCGTCAATGATGACGGTATCCGAAATGGATTCGAGGACTCTGGGAAGGATAAGCGTAATCGTTGCCTCATCCGCGTGATCGATCACCAGCACAAACTCATCGCCCCCATGTCGGGCTACAGTATCACCTTCGGGTGCGCAGGATTTCAGACGCTGCGCGACAATCTGAAGCAGCCGGTCGCCTACCGGGTGGCCGAAGCTGCTGTTGATAAACTTGAATTGATCTACGTCGATGAACATAACCATCACCGGATAGCTATAACTTTCTCCCGCGATGAGTGTTTGCCGCAGCCGGTCCTTCAGGAGATGACGGTTTGCGAGACCGGTCAGGGCATCGTAGTTGGCTTGGTATTCCAATTGGTTTTCATAATGCTTGCGGTCGGTGATATCCGAGACGCTTCCTTCAAAACATGTCAGTATGCCTTTTTCGTCAAAAACGCAACGCGCATTCTCGCTGATCCAGATGACATCTCCATTCCGACAACGAATCCGGGATTCGAAATTCCGGACGACGACGCACTTGCGTATCAATTGCAGGAATTCGGCATGACGGCCATGATCGACATACAGAGATTTTTTCTGATATCCGATATCCTTGATCAGGTGACTGGGCGATTTATAGCGGTAAATCCTGGCAAGCGCCGGATTGGCGCTCAGGTAAAGTCCATCAGGCGTGATCTGGAACATGCCTTCCGCGGCATTCTCGAAGATCCCACGGTATTTGTTTTCGGCCTCACGCAACGCAGATTCCATCTCCTTTCGCGCAGTGAGATCCATGACGATCATATAGGTTACGTCTACTTCATCCGCTATTTGTAACAGGCTAGCTGACAAATGGACCTGCAGGCGAGCTCCGTCCGCCGCCCGAAGCGTTATCTCCTTGCCCCTGTCTTTATTGCTGGCCGCCAACGTGTTGACCGCGTCAACATCCGCCTCCTCAATGAAATTGCCAAGGGGCTTTCCAAAAACCTTTTCAAGAGGGAGATTTACCATGGCCGCAAACCGCCGGTTACTATAGAGAATGGATCCGTCCAATCCCACTGTAATGGCGCCCTCGTGCATCGCTTCGATCATGACTCGATATGGGTGATCCGCACCCTGCAGCGAGTAAATTGCCTCGCCATGGCTTCCGGAAACAATGAGCGCGTCCACTTCACCGCTATGTATCGCCGCAAGCGTTTCTTGAGCCTCAGCCAGTTTTTTTTCCGCGTCGTCCAGCCGAACCTGCATTTCTTCCATCTGGCGTGGAACCGACAGCGGATGTTTTGGCGCTTTCATTGCGGGTCTTTTTGAATGGGCCCCGGCGCATGGTCAACGGCAAATATGATGCGTTTGGCATTGAGCATGTCGCCAACGATACGTTTTACCGGCAAGGGAAAGATTCTGACCAAGGTAGGCACCGCAATTATCTGAGCGTGTTTAGCCTGGGCAGGACTTTGATAGATGTCGATGATATCCAGTTCATAGAGGCCATCAAGCGATTCATCGCAAGCCCTGCGCGTGTTGTCGATGGCCTGCACGGATCGGCGCGTGTTCCCAGCGATATACAGCTGCAAGGAATAAGGCTGCCTGTCCGTGGCACCAAGCGTTTCTTCGAACGCTCCCGGGGGGGTAATGGGGCCTGGTATTTTCATGGAAGCCCGGCGAATGGTGGTATCGGAATAAATGCGCGCATGTCAAGTGCATCCAATGCACACTCGGTATCGGATAAATCTCCCCTGATTCATAGCTCCGGAAGCGGTGGGTGCCGCACCGGCGTGGGGATCGCGAGAGCTTGCCCGTCTTTTGCGGCGCCCGGGTTTACCGATAGATCGACCACCTCGATATGGAATTTTTCTTTCATATGGTCCGCGCAGATTTCCTTGATGTTCGTGAAGGCCAGCACTGATTCGGGGATTCTGGCGGGATATATAAAGCCTGACCATCATTCCGCACGAAGCTCGCTGGCAGCGAATTCGCAAGATCTCTCGGAAGGGGGCAGTGGCGACATGTCAATGAGCCGGAATGTCTTGCGGGACCTCTTCTGTACCGCGCGCAATATCAGCTTTTCGAATGTGGGCCATGTCAGCCCGGCCGGTGAGCAGCGCCTCCTGGTAAAGGCGTTCTTCTTCTCCGACGATTTTCAATGCCTCATCGATGTTTTCGCTTTCGGCACGCAATGCGCCAATGCTGGATTCCAGCGCGTCGCGTTTGCGCTCGTGCTCGCGTTTTCGGCGCTGGAGTTCCTGCTGCCGGGCCAGGGCGTTTGATTTTTCCAGCGATTCCTGGTTAAGCCGAGCGGTTCCGGTCAGGACGCCATCAGATCCCAGATAGACATCCATCAGGTCAACGCCCTTATCACTGATCAGGAATTCGCGTATTTGATTCGAATGGGCCATACCGCGTGATTTGAGGATGTGCAAGCCACGGTTTCGTTCGCCCTTGTATTCCATGTCGCGCAGGCAGAGCCATGTATCAATCATGGACAGGATTTCCTCGCTGCTCGACTGAAGGCCGGCATCCTCGTGGGACAGATTGCTGAATAGCGCGGTGATCTGGTTCATTTTAAGAAAATCAATCAGGCGGGTCATCATAGATTTGGCTTCGACGCCGGAACCGACCGCGGTCAGGTTGGAAATGGGGTCGACTACAACAATGGCGGGCTTGAATGTTTCAATGATTCGATGCATGCAGAGCAAATGCATTTCCAATCCCTGCAAGGATGGACGGGAGGTATGAATTTGCAAGAGTCCCTGCTCGGTCCATGGCGCGAGGTCGAGGCCGGTGGAGCGCATGTTGCGTATGATCTGCGGCGCAGATTCCTCGAACGAGAAAAACAGGCATCGCTTGCCTTGACGGCAAGCCGTATCGACAAAATTGGCGCAAATCGTCGTTTTGCCTGAACCGGCGGTACCCGATATCAGTATCGTACTGCCCTCATAATAACCGAGGCCGCCAAGCATGTGGTCCAGCCGGGGGATTCCGCTTGATATCCGTCGGCTGGAAACTGCATGATTCAGGCCCAGCGAGGTGACCGGAAGAATGGAAATGCCACCGTCATCGATCAGGAATGGATATTCGTCCGAACCATGCGTTGTTCCGCGATACTTGAGGATGCGCAAACGTCGCGTGGCGATCTGCTGGCTGACACGCAGATCCAGCAGGATAACGCAGTCAGCGACATATTCCTCGAGGCCATAGCGCGTCAGGCCGTTCTCACTGCGCTCGCCTGTCAGAATTACTGTGACGCCTTTATCTTTCAGCCAGCGGAACAGCCTGCGGAATTCGGAGCGCAATATGCCGGGATCGGGTAGCTGCGAAAACAGGGCTTCCAAGGTATCGATGACAACGCGTTTTGCGCGGATGGTCTCGATCGCATAGCCCAGTCGCACAAATAAACCATCCAGGTCATACGCTCCGGATACTCCGGCTTCGCCAGGGTCAAAACGGATGTAATCCACTGAGATCAGCGAGCGGCTTACCAGGTCATCCAGGTCGAACCCGAGTGAGGCAACATTCTGCGCCAGTTCTTCCTCGGTTTCCTAGAAAGAGACAAAGACTCCCGGCTCGCCGTACTCAAGCGCGCCATGCAGCAGAAACTCCATATCGACGATTGTTTTTCCCGAACCTGCGTTGCCATAAAGGAGGCTGGAACGTCCCTTCGGCAATCCCCCATTTGTTATCTCGTCAAGCCCGCATATGCCGGTTCGGCACTTGGCCAATTGGGAGAGCGCATTTTCGGGTATCAATTGGATAACCTGCTGGAAAATTCGATATACATATCGGCGCTCCTTCAATGCACAGTTCCATTTTTCGCAAATGCGGAATACGTTTTTTTGCCCAAACTGACTTATGAAGAAGAAATAGGAGCAATGTCATTAAATCAGACACAGCCTTTTTTGGGTAGCTGTAGAATATTACAGGTAGCGCTTATTATTTGCGCGAACCGAGGCCGGTGGCGCCTGCCTGATATGGCCGCGTTCATCGAATGAAGCATTGGTTTGAGACAACCTGGTGATACCGGATGCATATCAGCGATCAGCATCATTGGCTCCGCTTTATGTGGACGGGCATCGCGGCGATCTTCATCGGATCCAGACTCGGTGAATCGCGAAATTCCCGGGCTGCAGTTTTTTCACGGCAAGATGCTGGCGGGTTTGCCGTCAACCGCATGGCTTATGATTTAAAAATATTTGTGTAAAAAATGTTGCCTTGTTCAGGTGGGTTCAGGATAATGTCCTATTGCACATTTTATCCAAGTGCCCCTTCTTGTTGCGTCCCTGTCCATAGCTGTTTACCTTGATGGCGTCGATGCAGATCTCATATGTTCCACTTCGTCCGAAGATTGGGAAATGATCGGAAAAGAAAAACATCAGGGCCAGGAAACGGAATTCCAGGCCGTTGACCGGTTATTGATATTCTCCCATGGCAACCAGTGACCTTCCGCGGCACCAGCTTATCAAGCACCTCATGGCGCCGCATGGCGCAAGCGTCGCAGATGCGTCGATTGTCCTGTGGGAGCGGATGGCGGCCGAGATCATTTCCATCGTGGGCGAGGAAGGCTTCAACTCACTGTATGCGAGAAGCCTGTTTCTTAGCCACGCCTCATTTCCCTGGCTTGCCAATCCCTTCCCGAAGGCTGAGCACAGGTTCGCGGAACTAAAGACGAAGCTGGAAGGCCACGCCCCCGCGCCAGCCCGTAAAGCCAACACACTGCTGCTGATCACTTTTACCGACGTCCTGGCCTCGCTGATTGGCGAGTCGTTAACCACCCGCATCTTACATCTGGCCTGGGGCGCTGGTATTCCGGCCAGGACCGGCAAGGAGAATCAAGAATGACTGAAAAGCTGAACATACGCCGTCTGCCCACTGGCGTGCCGGGTCTGGATAACTTGCTGGGCGGCGGCCTGCCGGAATTCTCGTTCAACCTGATTGCAGGCACGCCGGGAACCGGCAAAACCACCCTTGCCCATCAGATGATGTTCTCGCTGGCAAACGCGGATAACCGGGCCTTGTTCTTCACGGTGCTGGGCGAACCCGCCCTGAAGATGCTGCGCTACCAGCAGCAATTCGATTTTTTCGACATCGATAAAATCAACGCATCCATCCGCTTCGTCAATCTGTCCGCGGATCTCGTGGAAGGAAATTTCGAGCGCGTATTGATGCGCATTGCCCAGGAAGTCAAGGACTATGGTCCAAGTTTCGTATTTGTCGATTCGTTCCGGTCCGTGGTGCAGTCGGTGAAGCAGGGGGACGTGTCCGAATTGCAGCGTTTCATCCAGCAGCTGGGTATGCAAATGACGAGCTGGCAGGCCACCACCTTTCTGATCGGTGAATATTTGACGGCAGAATCCGAGTCGAGTCCCGTCTTTACAGTGGCCGACGGCATCCTCTGGCTGTCGCAAAATCTGCATCGCAATTCGATGGTGCGCAAAATGCAGGTGGTAAAAATACGGGGTCAGGCCCAGGCCCTGGGTTTGCATACATTCCGTATCAGCGATCACGGCATTGAAGTCTTTCCGCGTGCGATTATCGGGCAGGACGAAACAGTCGAGCCGGAAATGCAGCCTTCCATGCGCGATGAACGGGTTGCCATGGGAACACCGGGGCTGGATGACATGCTGGGTGGTGGCTTGCTGAGGGGCTATTCGCTGCTCGTGGTCGGGCCATCCGGTTCGGGCAAAACCATCCTGGCAACCGAGTTTCTCGCCGAAGGGGTCCGCAGGGGCGAAGCCGGCGTCATTGCTGCCTTCGAGAAGAGCCCCAGCCAGCTGCTGAGCACCCAGCTGTCTTCCCTGATCAAGGCAGGAAAGGTCGGCGCGATCGATACGCGTTCCCTGGATCTGTCGATTGATGAGACCTTGCAGGATTTAATTGAAATGATCGGCCGCATGCAGGCAAAGCGCCTCGTCATCGATTCCCTGTCCGGCTTCGAGCTGGCCCTGGCACCCGAGTTCAGCGAAGACTTCCGCGGATCGCTGTACCGCATGATTGCCAAGCTGAC
>JBDTDT010000086.1:0-21369 GCA_039922995.1 Nitrosospira sp.
GCAACGCATAGGCCACCTGAACCTCAGTAAATCGGGATTTCTTCATCGCTTCATACTCCTTCAGTAGGGGAGCCAGATGCGACTTTACTCTAGTTTAGAACTACCCTAGTTTTTGGGGATGACGTCACCTAGAGCTTGACAGCATTATCCAATTTCGGTTTTGAGGATGCTATTGCGCATGAGGATGCCGCTTTGTACGCGCCTTTCGCCAAGTTTCCAATAGCTCGGTGTTCCCGCTCAAAGGTTCAGGTAGCGAAATATTCATGCTTTGCAAAGCACATCCTCCTCTCTATTTATGATGGCTTTAATGATACAAAATAACAAGAATTGCCATTAGGGAATTATCCCGCTTCTTTCAAAATTGCCTTGAACGATATACCAGCCAGGCACTTTTGCAGCCGATTTCCTTTAAGTCCGACAGGCTGCTAGCGCCCCTCCTATCCATTTTGAGGTAGCATAAGCAGCCATGTCGCCAGCCGCCACCTGAACCAGTCGCCGGCCCTGGCGGTGCCGGGTGTGATCCCGTGCCGCCGGCGATCATCGTCACGCAAACGATGGTCGAGCCGGCTGGCTCGGTGATTGATATGCGGCTGATTTCGAAACCCAGAGGCAACAAGAATGTTGAGTAAAGCGCAACCCCTAAACTCCAAGGCGTGGATCGCCGCTGTTGCGGCATGGTTTCTTATCGCGGGTGCTGCAATGGCGCAGCCAGCAGCCGAAGTCGGGGACGCCAGGCAGCTCTGGCAACTGCTCGATTACGTTGCCGTGGACTATAGTGGCGCGATTTCAAATGGTGCCGTGATCAGCGAAGGCGAATACGCGGAGATGCTGGACTTTACGGAGAACGCCGGCAAGCAGGTGCAGGTGCTGCCGCCGCATGCCTCCCGGAAGCAGATCGCTGATGTCATTGGCGAGCTGCGCGCCGCTGTCATGCGCAAGGCGGACGGTACCGAGGTCGCCCGGCTGGCCCACCGCGCCAACGAACTGCTGATTGCGGCCTATCCGATTCCGGTGGCTCCCAAAGCCGTTCCGGACCTCGCACGTGGCCAGGCGCTGTATGCGGCCCAATGCGCAGCTTGCCATGGTGCGGGAGGCAAGGGGGATGGTGCGCTGGCCGCCGGCCTGGAACCCGAGCCGACTGCTTTCACGGACGCCGAGCGCGCCCGCTCGCGCAGTCTCATGGCGCTGTACCAGGTGATCTCCCAAGGCGTCTCCGGCACTTCGATGGCGAGCTTCGAATCATTGCCAGAGGAGGACCGATGGGCACTTGCGTTCTACATCGGCACCTTGTCCCACGATGACGCCATGCGCGCGCGCGGCGAGCAGTTGTGGAAGAACAGGGAAGGCGAGATCAAGCGGCGCTTTCCCGATCTGGCCGCCGTGACGACGGCCACCGAAGCAACGGCCGCCGAAACGATGCAAGCGGAAGACGCGCGGCATGTGTTCGCCTATCTGCGAGCACACCCGGGCATTGCGGAAGCAGGCCAGCCTTCCGGCCTGGCGTTATCCCGGCTTCGTCTGCAGGAGAGCGTGGCCGCCCTGCGCGCGGGAGACCGGACGAATGCCACCAGGCTGGGCTTGTCGGCGTATCTGGATGGATTCGAGCCTATCGAGCCGATGGTACGCGCGCGCGACAAATCGTTGCTGGTTGCGGTTGAGGATGCCATGCTTAATTACCGCTCGGCGGTCGCCAAGGGAACAATCGGGCAGGCCGAGGAGGCGGCGGCCGAACTGGGCCGGCTTTTCTCGCAGGTCGATGCCGTAATGGGAGCCTCCAAGGCAGACCCGATGTCGACCTTTGTTGGCGCGCTTGCCATCCTGCTGCGAGAAGGTGTTGAAGCGCTCCTGATCGTCATCGGCATGATCGCGTTCCTGAAAAAGGCCGAGCGTCCCGACGCGCTGCGCCATGTTCATGGGGGATGGATCAGCGCGCTGATCGCCGGCGCAATGACGTGGGCGGCGGCAACCTATCTCGTAGAGATCAGTGGCGCGAGCCGGGAGGTGACCGAGGGCATGGGGTCGGTGCTGGCTGCGGTCGTCTTGCTCACCGTGGGCCTTTGGATGCACCAGAAGAGCAGTGCCGGTCGCTGGCAGGGCTACTTGAAGAGCAAGCTATCGGCAGCAATGACGCGTCGATCCGCATGGGCGCTTTTTGCGCTTGCGTTCGTCGCGGTGTATCGGGAAGTCTTCGAGACGGTCTTGTTCTATTCCGCGCTCGCGGCCGATGGCAACGGCGGTGCACTGGCAGCAGGCTTTATTGCCGCCGTTGCGCTGCTGGCCGTCATCGCATGGGTTCTGCTGCGCACCAGCGCGCGCATGCCCATCGGGAAGTTCTTTTCCTTCACTTCCGTTCTGGTTGCCATCCTTTCGGTGGTCCTGATCGGCAAGGGCATCTCGGCCTTGCAAGAGGCAGGATGGGTGAGCGCAAGTCCAATCATGATGCCGCGTGTCGATTGGCTGGGCCTGTTCCCGACGCTGGAAACGGTGACTGCGCAAGCGCTGGTTTCAGCGGTGGCGCTCGCCGGCTTCGGATTGAACTGGCTCAAGGCACGCAATAACCTGGCGGCAAACGCACGGGCCGGCTGACCGCTGGAACGAATCGGCATGAGCAAGTTCAGCGTATCAAAAAATGCCCCGTTGCAAAGAGAGAGCTGGATCGATGGGATTAACGCTCCTCCCGGGCCCTAAACGTTTTTGCGGCCGATTTCCTTTAAGTCCGACAGGCTGCTAGAGGCTGCGCAATCCTGCCTCGGCAGTTTCGAGACGTTCCCCTAACAGAAAGGCGGTTGTTGAATCCGGGCTCCGGACCCATAAACAAGCCGATGCGGCATGACCACTTAACGATTTCGATATCATCCCCGGCGCTGCTTAGCCGCGCCGGGCCGCCTTGATCGCGGCGACATCAATTTTCTTCATGGTCATCATCGCAGCAAACGCGCGTTTTGCTTCACCGCCGCCGGCAGCCATCGCCACGGTCAATGTGCGCGGCGTGATTTGCCAGGAGATGCCCCATTTGTCCTTGCACCAACCGCACACATTTTCCTGGCCACCATTGCCGACAATGGCGTTCCAGTAGCGGTCGGTCTCTTGCTGATCGTCAGTAGCGATCTGGAATGAGAAGGCTTCGCTATGCTTGAACGAGGGCCCGCCATTTATGCCGAGACAAGGGATGCCCGCAACGGTGAATTCGACCGTCAGCACGTCGCCCTCCTTGCCGGACGGATAATCGCCGGGAGCCCTGTGGACTGCGCTCACCCGGCTGTCGGGAAAAGTGTCGGCGTAGAAGCGGGCTGCGGCCTCGGCATCCTTGTCGTACATCAGGCAGATCGTGTTCCTGGCAATTTCCATTAGCTTTCCTTTCGTTTTTGAGGCCAATTCCGGCCCAATTTCCATGCACTCGGGGGATGTTCACAGTTAGCCTCAACGGTGCGCCTGAGGTCGATTCGCACCTTCGTGATTATAAGCCTACAAACCGTCATTCGGAAGGCTAGCAGTCTGTCGGACTTAAAGGTGCGTAGTGCTCAGGTTTAACGGATAA
This sequence comes from Nitrosospira sp., assembly GCA_039922995.1. Classification (GTDB taxonomy): domain Bacteria; phylum Pseudomonadota; class Gammaproteobacteria; order Burkholderiales; family Nitrosomonadaceae; genus Nitrosospira. Next base: position 3,539 of record JBDTDT010000086.1, read on the forward strand.
TCGCAGGCCGACTGTCTTGAGAACCGCCAGCAGCGTTTTAAGGGTAGGGTTCCCTTTCGGCGATAAGGTGCGATATAAGGATTCGCGGCTAATGCCAGCTTCGGCGGCAACGACTGCAAGCCCCCCATAGGCTTCGGCTACGGTGCGAAGTGCTAACAAGCCGGCAGCACGGTCGTCGGGATTATCGAGCGATTCCATTGCTGCCTTCAAATACTCGACTGCCAATTCGCGATCAGCACTCAGTTCGGCGATTTCTCGTTCGTGGTGCGAGACGATACCTTCAATTTGCTCATGCTTGTCTCCGTTTCCATTCCTTCCAAAGTGCTTTAGCTTTCTGGATGTCTGCCGGTTGCGAATATTTATCGCCACCGCAAAGCAGCATTACAACTGATCAACTGATTTTCCATGCCGTCCAAAATAAGCACGGTGTCCCGGGCCGACATGAATACGTAATTCTGTCACCCCTTCCCCGACGGGGTCGCAGTCACCAAAGTTGCCGGCCTGCACCCGGCGCAAACGAATACGAATTCGCGCCTGGGCGCCTTTATCCCGCATGGCATTCAGTCATTCAGTAAATGGCTCGTCACCATTGTCATGCTGATATCGGAGAAGCTCTATCATAAATCACATTGTAGCTTTTAAGCTACATTTAAGCTACAACAAATGCTAGTAATCAGTTACCGGCTATGAACTCATTCTAGGAGAATCCACTCACCCCCAATGGGATCGGCATGAGCTTGGGCAACTTCGTTGGGTCGATATGAAGATGGCATGAAAACCATCGGATTTCCTCCTCTCGAGAACGTCGTTAAAAAACTAAATCCGGCCTTCTTCAACAGCTTTGTAATAAGTGCGTTTCAATACCTGCTTCGGAGGCAGCTTTGCTAACACTTTTGCCGCCCTGAGTGAAAATACTTGCTGCAATTTCGTTTCTTCAATGGACTGGCGCCCCTTGTATTTACTGCCTTCTTTCTGTTTAATATTCCTCGGGTAATCCATAGAGCGCGCCGATGGCAAGGTTTATTGTAGCCGGGGTATGCAGCGTATGCGCAATGATGCCGACAATATCGTAGACTTGTACGAACGCCATGCCGGCGCATGGGTTCGTGCGCGCCTGCGGGAGGGGCGCCTTTATGAGCGCAAATGGCTGGAAAGCTTTTGCGGGCTGATCCCGGCTAACGGATCGGTGCTCGATATCGGCTGTGGAGCCGGCGAGCCGATTGCAACTTATTTTGTCGAGCACGGTTACCCCGTAATGGGTATCGATTCCTCCTCAGCCATGATCTCGATGTTTCAGGCCCGCCTCCCAGGCCAGGAGACATTGGTCTCGGATATGCGATTGTTATCCCTTCGGCGCACCTTCGGCGGCATTCTCGCCTGGGACAGCTTCTTCCACTTGAATCATCATGATCAAAAGCATATGTTCCCCATATTCCGGGCTCACGCTGCACCTCGCGCGGCGTTGATGTTCACAAGCGGCCCTGCTCATGGTGAAGCCATAGGGCAGCTTGAAGGAGAGCCGCTTTATCATGCGAGCCTTGATGTGGCCGAATATAAGCACTTGCTCGACAGCCAGGGCTTTGAGGTCGTCGCTACCGTTGCGGAAGACCCTACTTGTGGCGGCCGCACCGTCTGGCTCGCCCGGTTACGTTAATCTTCCACATAGGATAGTGAGAAACGGAGACAGCCTGATCGATGCAAATCGAACGTGTTCAAAACATCAGTCCAGAGTCCCTGGGCAAGGCTGACTTCTCCTTTGACGTTGAAGAGGAAGCCGTCCCGCCATTCGACGGTCCGGCGTTGACGAACGTGGCCCCCGTCGAGCGCTACACAAAGCGGTACCGCGTCGACCCGGAAATCTTCGATGCGCAGGACGATTCGCGGTCGATGATTGCGGTAGCGCGCGAGGGCGGCCAAGTGGCGGGGTACATTGTTGCTTCGCGCGCATGGAACAATTGTGCGCAGATCGATGGCTTCGCTGTCGATCGCGCGTATCGGCGCCAGGGTCTCGGGCGGCAACTCATGGACGAAGCGGTCTGCTGGACGCGAGAACAGGGTTTGCGTGTTGTCCGCCTGGAGACGCAGACCAACAACATACCCGCGTGCCGCTTCTATGGGCGCTACGGATTCAAGCTGGGTGGGTTCGACCGCCATCTGTACGACGAAATTCCCGTCCACCCCAGACGCGAAACAGCACTTTTTTGGTATTTTTCAATCGGAGAGATTGAGAAATGAAACACCGGCGGCCTGCCGGATGTGGAGAATCGAAGCGAAAATGTGGCGGGGTGGAGATAGATTTTGACGATTTTAAAGGCCGTTAGTCCATGAAGATGCATCCTGTTTTGTTGATGATCGTTGCCGCGACCCTGGCAGCAGGCGGATGCATGGCGCCGTCTGCTCGGACAGACGCCCTCAATCCCGATCCCTCGCATCATGCGAGCAACGCGCTCGACTGGGCCGGCGCTTATCGCGGGGTGCTGCCCTGTGCAGACTGCGAAGGTATCGAGACCGTCGTCGTCCTGGCGAAAGACACAACTTACAGCACGCACTCGAAATACCTCGGCAAGGGCAACAAGGTATTCTCGGAGCAGGGAAACTTCACCTGGAACGAAGCGGGAAATACCGTTACGCTCGCGGGCCCGGAACCCGCACGATATTTCGTGGGCGAGAATCGTCTCACCCGGCTTGCCCTCGACGGCTCCCGCATCACCGGGGTTCTCGCGGAGAACTATGTCCTGGTCAAACTCCCCGATGGCGTGACTGACAAATACTGGAAGCTGGTCGAGCTGAACGGCCAGCCCGTGCCTGCGCTGGAACGTGAACCGCACCTTATACTCAAGGCCGCGGATGGGCGCATGAGCGGCTTCGGCGGCTGCAACACCTTTACCGGCTCATACAAGCTCAATGAAGCAACCTCCCGCGTCCACTTCGAAAAGATTGCCTCCACCATGATGGCATGCCCGTCGGGCATGGATATAGAGCAGGCTTTTCACGACGTACTCTCCGCCGTGGATAATTATTCGCTCAACGGCCAGCATCTCACGTTGAATCGCGCGCGCATGGCGCCGCTGGCGCGCTTCGAGGCGGTATATCTAAAATAAACGGACGATACCATCGCCTGGACCGATAAGGCGGCGCCCATGCCCGCGGACAGGCAATTATGCATGGCCTGCCGCTCAGCCAACTATATGTGCCCCAACAGAACCAGGATGAGCACGATCAACAGCACGAAGCCGATGCCGCCGCTCGGGCCGTAACCCCAGCCGCTGCTGTAACCCCAACTTGGAATCGCACCCACCAAGGCAAGTATCAGCACCACCACAAGAATCGTTCCGAGAGTCATTTTGATTCTCCTCGTTTTGATTTGACGATTTCATTATGCGCTTGTCGGAAGTTTTATCTGTACGATGGCGTACCGAATATTGCGCAACCGGTCGCATTAACGTGTCCAAAAAACGATTAAGGGGTATATTTCTTTCGGGCAATACGGCAAGCAGTTGCCAACGCATTATTCGACCAGATTTTTCGTGAAGAACCATGTACTTCCAGGATGGATGAGATGGATGAGTTTAAGGAAACACGGCATAATCCAAAATGCGGATACTTGGGGTGAAGCAGCCAGTTGGCTCTGAAACTATCGTGAATTTTCCCCATTTTCAATAAATTTTTAGCCTTTAAAATTGACGCGAAAAGTGAACATGGTGAGAAGAAGGCAAAGTACGAATGAAGACGGTCAAGGAAGCGGCCCGAGGAGCATTTCCGATAGCGGCACCTTCCCTGGCCCGGTGCGATCTGCTAGCGGGTTGCGAATTTCTTTTGAAGCGATGGAATAAGCTCCTCATGTGCATGTCTCAGTCCAGGCACATTGAGATGACGGGGAATGCTTATATGGCAAATATCGAATTGCCGCTATCAGCGGCACTGGCGATTTTCATGTGCATTGCTGCACCGGGCTGCGCGCTTGCGTATGACACGCATGCCGCCGGGCAGGATAAGCATCATGAAACCACGACAACGTCTTCCGCCACTGGCGACTTCACGCCGGATGCCACAGCCTTCCTTAAGGAAAACGACGCCGCCATGTCGACGATGATGTCGGCAATGGCGATCAAGCCGTCCGGCGATGTCGATCGCGACTTCGTCGAGATGATGATCCCGCACCACCAGGGCGCCATCGACATGGCCAAGGCCGTCCGGCGATACAGCCGCAATGATCGAATCCGCCGGCTGGCGCAGGAGATCATCGTCACCAGCAACAGGAAATTACCGCGATGCGGCTGGCTGTCGGCGACCGGCTGCCGGCCTCCTATCCCAGTCCGACCCAGATTGCGCCGCGGCAATGACGATATCCATCGCAGCACTTTCAACTACGAGGATTTTTCCATGATGCGCATCCCACTCGGCGCTTTCCTTCTCGCTTCGACAGCGTTCAGCGCGTCATTTACAGGCCAGGCGCCCGTTGCCGCTTCCGCATCGGACATCCCGGTCAGCGGTCGCGACCGTGTCTACGCAGCAGAGCAATTCTCCAACACCGTATCCGTGACGAACCCGGCGACGAACAAGCTCCTTGGCGTGATTCGCCTCGGCGAGCCTTACCCGGCAAATTTCAGTCCGCTGTACAGAGGCCAGGTGCTGGTTCACGGCATGGGGTTCTCGCCCGATCACCGGACGCTGGCAATCGTATCGATCGGATCGAATTCGGTGACTTTCATCGACACCGCGACCAATGCAGTCAAGCACACGGCCTATGTCGGCCGGGCGCCGCACGAAGCGTTCTTCACGCCGGATGGGAAGGAAGTATGGGTCACCGTGCGAGGGGAAGATTACGTCGCCGTGCTGGATAGCGCCACATTCGCGGAGAAGATCCGCATCAAGGTTCCTGCGGGGCCCGGCATGCAAATCTTTTCGCCGGATGGGAAGTACGGTTATATTTGCTCGTCCTTCAATCCCGAGGCTGTTGTCATCTCGGTCGCCGACCATGCTATTGTGGGCTCGATGAAGCAAGACAGCCCATTTTGCCCCGACATCGCGACCACACCGGACGGAACGCAAGTCTGGCTGACGCTGAAAGACATCGGCCGGACCATGGTGTTCGATGCACGCCCTCCCTTTGCACTCGTCAAAGCCATCGATACAGGTCCGATCACAAATCACGTCAATTTCGCCCGCACACCGAATGGCCAGTTCGCTTACGTGACGATCGGCGGACTTAATCAGGTGAAAGTCTACCGCACCGACGATTTTTCGCTGACGGCGACCGTCGATACTGGCGCGCTCCCGCATGGGATTTGGCCCTCCGGCGATGGATCGCGGATGTATGTCGGCCTTGAGAACGCCAATGCACTCGCAGCGATCGACACGTCGACCAACAAGGTGGTAGCCACCATTCCAGTTGGCCAAGCGCCGCAGGCGATAGCCTATGTACCCAACGCAGTGCCGGAGGGCGCCGGCGATGCCAATCTTCAACCGCTCGGATCCGCAGGCAACGCCACCCAGCTCGCCCTGGTGGCGAAGGCAGGCCGCGCCGGCGGTGCAGGCACGGCGACCAGCGTCACTTTGTTCGACCAAGGCTTGGTCCAGGTACTACAAGCCGCCGTAACCGGCCTTGAACCCAAGGCCCCTTATGTACTCGCACTATCGGCGACGCCCGACGGATCCGGCCGACTCGAGCCCCTTGCGGCTTTCATGACCAATCCGGCAGGTTCCGCCGTCGTCAATGCCACGGGCCAAATTCGACAGATCGTCCGCGACTCCCATGCTGGAGAGCGGCGATACCTTGTCGTCGCGGCGGGCCCGCCCCGCGCGCTGGGAGACATTGTCCAGGTTCAAGCACCATGAGTGCCTGAAGCGGGTCGAAGCACAGCGGCAAAATCTGCTGTATATATCCTCCAAATGAAAGTGAGCGACAAGGGGAGACGACGAAATTGAAATCTTCCTGGTCCTGCCGTCGACCACGCTCATGAAATCCATCGACCGGGTATGTTGATCCGGTGCTCTGAATTGCTTCGATCCGAGGGTTGCCGTTCAGGGCCAGTTGGTTCATGATGAGCTTGCCCGTACCGATCAACTTTTTGTTTCGATTTCACTGCCACAAGAATCAGGAAGTCTTTTTAAGCCAAGGTGACCCATGACCATACCAGCAGAGGATTCGGAATTCGGCGTAGCCGACTGGAGGCGGCTATTGCGTTCACTTGGGGAAGATCCTTCACGTCAAGGTCTGATCGACACCCCCAAGCGGGTTATACGCGCCTGGACCCATTGGACCCGCGGCTACCAACAGGATCCTGCTGCGATTCTCAAGACTTTTTCGGATGGCGGCGAAAATTACGATGAATTAATAATAATCAAAAAAATACCGGTCTATTCCCATTGCGAGCATCACCTGGCTCCTTTTTTTGGCCACGCAACCATTGGATATCTCCCGCGCGGACGCATCGTGGGATTATCCAAATTGACACGCCTGGTGCACTGTTTTGCCGCCCGGCTACAAGTTCAGGAACGCCTCACCCAGCAGGTTGCCCAATCCTTGTACGACCACTTGCAACCCATATCCGTCGGGGTCATTATCCGCTGTCGCCATATGTGCATGGAGTCGAGGGGCATTACCGTAGCTGGAGAAGAAACGCTCACTTCCGCAATACTTGGAGATCTAAAAACAAACGCAGCTCAACGTAACGAATTCCTGGCATTGGGTGCGATTCCCTAAGAAGGCGAGCGAACATACTTTTTTTTAGGTTCACCAGGTTCAGATGAGCAAACTCATAGAGGATTACGGATTCATCGGCAATATGCTAAGCGGGGCGCTTATCGCGCGCGATGGCTCGATGGACTGGCTTTGCCTGCCGCGGTTCGACTCCGATGCCTGTTTTGCGGCCCTGCTGGGAACGCCGGAACATGGTTTCTGGCGAATCTGTCCTGTTGGAGAAGGTTACCAATCCAGCCGGCGATACCTGCCCCAGGCACCGATCCTCGAGACCACTTTCGAAACGGAAGACGGCAAGGTGACTCTCGTGGACTTCATGCCTCTCTCGGACGATCCCGAGTTAGTCGACGTAATCCGGGTCGTGCGTGGCGTGTCGGGACGAGTGACCATGCGCATGGAACTCGCTTTGCGGTTCGGCTACGGCAAGTCCATACCCTGGGTGCGCCGCCGGGACTATGGCATTCACGCGGTGGCTGGCCCCGACGCGGTGGAGTTGGTCACACCGGTTTCCCTTTTCGCCGATGGCATGCATACCGTAGCGGAGTTCGAAGTGAAAGAAGGGCAAGTCATTCCCTTCACGCTCGCCTATCATCCCCTTTATCGCGAGCCGCATTTCGTTGGAGACGCGGAGATGAGGCTCCAGCGAACGGTGGTCTGGTGGCGGGAATGGACGCACATCTGCAAAATTTCCGAATTTGAAATTCCTGCCTGGAAAGATGCGGTGGAGCGTTCTTTAATCACTCTCAAGGCACTCTCCTATCTGCCGAGCGGCGGTATCGTCGCAGCGCTCACGACTTCACTGCCGGAGGAAATTGGCGGAATGCGCAACTGGGATTACCGCTACTGCTGGATTCGTGACGCTGCGCTTACCTTGTATGCGTTCATGAATGCCGGGCACTTCGAAGAAGCGGTCTCATTCAGTGAATGGATATTGCGTGCCGCCGCCGGTGCTCCCGACCAGATGCAAATCATGTACGGTGTTGGCGGCGAGCGTCGCCTGACAGAAGTCGAGCTGCCCTGGCTGCCCGGCTATGAGAACAGCCTCCCTGTACGTATAGGCAATGGCGCCTACGATCAAACCCAGATCGATGTTTTTGGCGAATTGATGGATGCGCTTCATACTTCCCGCAAATCACAGCTAGATGCAAATCCGGAAGCCTGGCGGTTTCAGCAAGCGATGCTTTCCCGGCTGGAAGGCCTTTGGCGGGAACCGGATGAAGGCATCTGGGAAGTGCGGGGCGGCCGCAAGCACTTCGTCCATTCGAAAGTGATGACCTGGACGGCATTTGATCGAGCCATAAAAGCGGTGGAGCAATTCGGGCTCACCGGACCCGTCCAGAAATGGCGCGCACTTCGGGACGAAATCCATGGGGAAGTTCTTGCCCGGGGTTATGATAGCGAGCGCAACACCTTCGTCCAGCATTACGGCGGAACCGCGCTCGATGCGTCGCTTCTGCTGATCGCTGAAGTGGGATTCTTGCCGCCGGAGGATTTCCGTTTCCGCGGTACGGTCGAGGCTATCGAACGCGAACTCGTGGAAGATGGACTTGTGTTGCGCTATCGCGCCGAGGAGACCGGAGACGGCCTGCCCGGGGAAGAAGGCACTTTCCTCGTCTGCAGCTTCTGGCTCGCCAATGCATATACCATGATCGGTCGCCGCGAGGATGCAGAAGGGTTGTTCGAGCGTCTCTTGACTTTGCGCAATGATCTCGGCCTGCTTGCAGAGGAGTATCATCCCCGCCTGCGGCGCCAACTGGGGAATTTCCCGCAGGCATTCTCACATATCGGCCTGATCAATACAGCATATAACTTGCGCAGGACCAGCGGTCCCGCGCAGCAACGTGCCGATCTGGGCGAACCACCCCATCCTGACGAGGCTTCCGGACAAAAGCTGGCAGCACGCGATTCGGCAAAACCTTTGGTGCAATGAACACAACCATTCTTCAACCGGGCGCCGTTTAATCCGTCTGGTGCCGTGGAGATACGCAAGCACGAAACACTATGGCTAACTTGCATGCATGCCGTTGATTGCAATTTGGACTTCCCCCGGTCTAGTGGGCAAACCGGGCTATGATTTGAGCTTAGGAGGAAGTCCATGAGTTCACAGCGTTTTACCCCGGAATTTAAGAAAGAGCGGTTCGGCAGGTGATTGAGCGCGGATATCCTGTCAGCGAAGTTGCCAGCCGTGTTGGTGTTTCGACTCCAGCCCGTATAAATAGGTTAAGGCTGTCGCGCCCGGCAAGACGGAACAGCGAGTCGGTGAGCTATTGGAGGCCAAGAGCGAGATTTTAAGGCTGCGAGCACAACTGCGTCGTACCGAAGAGGAGTGCGATATCCTAAAAAAAGCCGCGCGGTACTTTGCCAGGGAATCCGAGTAAGGTACCGCTTTATTAATGAGCATTGGCATGAATACCACGTGACCACTTTGTGCCGGGTACTGCAAGTAGCGCGCTCAGGGTTTTATCAGTGGGTGCAAAAGCCCAGGTCGGATCGTGCCCTTGAGGACGAACGCCTGCTGGTCTTGATTCGCGATTCCAATACGGCCAGCGGCAAGGTCTACGGCTCCCCGCGTGTGTTTGGGGACCTGCGCGAGGCGGGCGAACAGTGCGGCAAACATCGGGTGGCCCGGCTGATACGAGCCCATCAGATCAGGGCTGTTCGCGGCTACACGGCGCCCAGGCTTATTGCAGGCAGGCCATCCATCGTTTCACCCAACCGCTTGAAGCGGGAGTTCGCGGTTCAGGCGCCCGATCAGGCATGGGTAACAGACATCACCTACATCCGCACCTGGCAGTCATCGTGGATCTGTACGCCCGCAAGGTGGTCGGGTGGTCCATGAAGCCGACGCTGGCTCGAGAGTTGGTCCTTGATGCCCTGTTAATGGCGGTGTGGCGACGTAAACCCACGTAACCGGTTGTCGTGCACTCCGATCAAGGCTGCCAATATGGCAGTGACGACTGGATCCGCTTCTGCCGTTCTCACCGCTTATTGCCCAGCATGAGCCGGCGTGGAAATTGTTGGTATGACGCGGTAACCGAATCCTTCTTCAGCAGTCTGGAAAAAAAAGCATCCGCAAGCGCATCTACAAAACAAGAGATCTCGCCCGCGCCGATATTTTCGATTACATCGAGGTCTTCTACAATAGAAACCGCCGGCATAGTCATCTGGACGGCATGAGTCCCGAAGCGTTTGAACGCGCTTCGTTATGAGGCCACGGAGTGTCTACCGTTCCGGGGGAAGTCCAGGGAGCAGCTCAATCTTGCCGAAAATACGGGTAACAAAGAGTAGATCATTCTCGTTCCAGATTTTGCTCATTCCACCAATATTTAACCATTCCTTTACGAATCCCTTCATTGACTAGATATTATTCAACCTGGAATCTAGATGAGCCATTGGCTTTATTCCATTGAGGACGAAATGCCTGATATCTTCGTCGGAGAGATGGAACCGACATCATGGTAAGCTTCTGACACAGGACCAGTCATAGGAAATGAGACGCCTGATGATTTCCTGCCCTTCGCAGAATCGTTTTTAGATAATGCGATAAGATAAGTACCAGCCTTCCGCTTCGCCTACCTTATCCAAGGGATGAAGCCCTAATGGGAAAATTCTGACACTTCCTAAAAGTAGAATCTACAGATGATTACTGGCATCGCTTTTGGCTTGCTTACATTATCACTGCCTGTCTACGCAGCGACAGAAACAATTAAATCATCGTTACTTAGCACTATTGGAATACTACTTGCACTGATGATGTGGTACGTTTGTGTAAGACGCCAGAAAAAAGAGATCGGCGGTTGGTTGCTTTATTACTACATTCAGCTCTATATCGCGGCAATTACAGTAGTTCTGGTGACAATCAGCACCTTTGACAGCTATTTACCTAAAACATGGATAAATTCACCTGACCTATATCCATTTTTTCTTTTATCGACAGTCCCCGGATTGTTATTATTCTTCTCCCAGCTTGTTGTGGCCGAAAAGCTCAGGATGTCTAGAAACTATGCCTATGTGCTCATTCTAAGGTACGTACTCTTCGCCGATCTTGCAGCTTCGCTCATTGCAATAATTGTTAACAATAAGTATTTTGAGGGGAGTTCGACAGCTTTTTTTAACATGGTCACCATGATTTGGCCAATCATCTGGATCCCCTACTTTTATTTTTCCAAACGAGTGAAAGGGGTATTTAAGAATCGGGATTAGCTCTCTCCCACTTCAAATTCTGAAGGGACTGTCCAAAATGAACCTTTCAGTCAAGCCAATATTCGGTCGAGTTCAAGAGGGTAGCCGATCACATGCGGCGGAGCGTAGCCGCCACGGTTATGTATTATTTTTCCCAATTCTGGGACGAATCGTACCGTTAACGTTATCGTTCTTTTTACGCTATTAAATAAGTCAAATACCACCGGCAAAGCCGGCGGTTTGAGATGGTGAGCGCCTCAAAGGCGCCCATAAACCCATGGGACGCCAAAGGCGGCTATCCCATGACGAGTTTCATCGGGTCGTATCGCTCTTCCTCTTCTTCCTGGTTGCGGATATATGCTCGAACAATATTTTCATCCAATCCAACCGTCGAGACAAAATATCCACGAGCCCAGAAATGCTCGCCCGTGAAGTTCTTCTGCCGCCCTCCGAACTTCCATGCAATCTGGATCGCGCTCTTCCCTTTTAAATATCCCACGACATTGGACAAGGTGCGCTAACGTACGGAATAATATATTTGCCAGCGTACTATTCCAGTCTATCCAATCTCTACCCCGTCTCTTTCGAATAGCCGCAAGAGAACGCAATGGAGTAACCGCTGCTCGTGGTTATTAGAGAGTATTTACTTAAACATTTCGCGGAGGTCCTCATGACAAAATATTACTTCCAACAAAGCCCCGACAGCCCCGACTACCCCGACCATCCCCATAAACATGATGAGCCGCATAAACCGGTTGACCCGAGGCCGGTTGATCCCGATCCTTCCCCGGGTGATCCAATCGTGGATCCCGCGGATGAGCCTTTGCTTTGATTCACGCACTCTTGATCGGTAGCATGGCGCATGCTTTTTCGCGCGCCATCGGCTACAGAATCCCAGGCATCCTGACGCGGCCTTCGGCCTTGCCCTAGCTGCTGTGAATTTCAAGCGTTTTAGCGGCTTAAAATCCAGCCGATTTTCCAGGGAATCAGGATTTGGCCGTGTTCTTCAACAATGCTTGGTCGGTTGAGGCGAGTGCACTTGGAACGCTAGCACCGACCTCGTCATCTGTACTGAGCGTATCCGGCAGATTCATGCCGAATCGGATCAGGCCTATGGCATGCCGCGGGTTCGGCCTGAGCTACCCGACCAGGGTGTGACAGTTAGCCGCCAACGTATAGCCCACCTCATGCGCAAAGCGGGTCTAAGAGGTATCGCGGCATGAACTTATCCGCGCCGATCTTGGCGCGGTTTCCTTCTTCTTGAAAACGCAGGCCTGTGACAAGCTTGCCAAGCAACGGGTACGGCACAAAAAATGAGCGTTTGCGGTTCTCGAAAACGGTTATTGAAATTCTATTCTTGATTAGCTTATCATCCAGCCAGTTTCGATAAGAAAGGGATATACATCGTGTCTCACTTCAGGTGGTTTTTGTCGATATTCATACTCTCTGCCCTTGGTGCCCACGCTTCTGCTCAACAGTTACCCGTCAGGTTGCAGCCCGTAGGCATGAGCACAGCTCATTACGAAGACAGTCATCGGCGCAACTGGGGCAACACGGGCAACCGGCCATTGAATGTCAGGGTATGGTACCCGGCCGTTGCAAATGCAAAAGAAACTCCCTGGGAGGACGGAATCTACGAAGCAGGCACCAATGCAAGGGATGCCGCCATGGCGGCATCGCCAGGTAAATTGCCTTTGATCCTGCTTTCTCACGGGACTGGAGGTGCAGCCTCAGGCTTGGGTTGGTTGGGCGAGACCCTGGCCGCAAATGGCTATATCGTGGCGGCTGTTAATCACCATGGCAATACCAGGGCAGAGCCCACTTCCATGCTGCAGGGAACTCTCATCTGGTGGGATAGGCCTCGGGATTTATCAGTGCTGATTGAAAACCTTCTGACCGACCCCCCCCTTCGGGCCGCGCATTGACACTTTTCGCATCGGCGTCGCAGGTTTCTCGATCGGCGGCTACACCGCACTGGCTTCTGTCGGTGCGCGACTAAGCCGTGTCCAGTGGCAGAAATTTTGCACTGATGCACCTGATGCCTGTGAGTTGCCCCCTGAAGCCAGGCGCAAATTCACGCCCGAGGATGTAGATCGCCTGATGGCAAACGACCAGCGTGTAATAGACGCGTTTTCTCACATGGACGATTCTTATATTGATGCACGTATCAAAGCCGCTTTTGTCATGGCTCCCGTTATGGGAGTTGCCATGACAAAAGCTAGCCTGAAAGCCATCAACGTTCCAGTATATGTCGTGGTCGGAGACAAAGACGATCAGGCTATTCCCGAATACAATGCCAAGCTGATTGCTGCCCTCATTCCAGGAGCAGAACTACAAATATTGCCCAACGTGACGCATTACACCTTCTTGCCTATCTGTAATGAGCGGGGAAACAGCCAAGTCAAAGAGCTATGTTTCAGCCCGCCTGGAGTAGATCGCAATGCTGTGCATCAGCAAGTTATTGGTACGGCCCTGGACTTTTTTTCCCATACTTTGAGACAGTGAGTCCTTTATGAATTTAGCACTATTTAAAGCCATGCTAATCGATTATGCCCGCGTTTCGACGCAGGATCAGGACCCAGGTTGCAACGCAACGCCTTGACCAAGGCATATAAAAAAATCTTCGAGGACAGGTTGAGCAGTCCCGGCTTGACCAGACGCTCGAAATGCGCGGACCGGGCCACTTTTTTGATGCAACATCTGCAGGATCGCTTTGTCCAGGCCCAGTTCGGCAACCAGCTTCTTGAGCCGCCGGGTCTCTTCCTGAAGTTGCCTGGGCTCCCGCACCTGATCCGACTGCATGCCCGCGTAATGCTTCTTCCAGCGGCAGAACGCCTGTTCCGAGATTCCCACCTGCCGGATCAGGTCCGCCACCGGCATCCCAAGCTCAGCCTGCTTCAATACCGCCACAATCTGCTCTATTGAAAACCGCTTCTTCTTCAGGGCAAACAGCCCTCCTTTCAGTTTGCCGAAAAACTCAATTCCTGTCTGGTCCGGTTTCCCTAGAGCAGATCAAATGCCGTTGTTTGCAATTGATGCCACCTTAGAATGCGTGATTAAGCTGGATTGAAAAAACATCGGCCGTGCTGCTGAACGAGCCACGAACCACTGGAAGCAATAATGGGTTACTGGTCGGCCTGTCAATCTCCGCCGCAGCGAAAAAAACGTGCATATATCCGACATCGACGGATGTGCGCTCGCCGATCTTCTGGTTGAACCCGACCGCCAGCAGTACGCGATTCGAATCGGGAAGCCTCACCGTACGATCCATCGCATTCTGGACGGGCGACTGGTCATAGGCCACGCCCATTTTCAGCCGCAAGTTATCGCTGTATTGATATTGTGTCCCGAAACCGACCCGGTAGCTATCCTTGAATCCCAGGTTCTCGCTTGGCAGGTTGCGTCCGGCAACCAGGCCCGTAGCCACCAGGGCGGGAATACTGCTCCAGCCCGTCCAGGTAAAATCAGCCAGAAGCTGCAACCGTTCGGTAAACTTGTGGGAGATCGCAACCGATATCGTATCCGGCAACTTGATCGAAGCTGACGTAGGAAATTTGCCGACGAAACCTTGAAAATGCCCATCAACATTGAGACTTACCGTCGACCGGTAGGTGATGCCCAGGCGAGTCGCAGGCGCCACCTGCAACATTGCCCCGAGATTATACCCAAAGCCAATATCGCTGCCCGTCAACCTGGTTGCGGTATCCGTGGATATCAAACCAGGTATTGGCGGAAGCATGTTACGTAAATCTGCATCAAATCTTACGATATTAAAACCAGCTCCCAGGGAAATGACATTGTTCATGCGCCAGGCAATGCTGGGATTGGCATTGATCGCGGTAATTTCCGAGTGGGTTCCCTGATAGCGGCCCACGAAAGTCTTGCTCCAGTCCGTGATGCTGCCGAATGTTGGCGACAGGCCCAGGCCGACACGCACGGCCGGGGTAATCGACATGCTCCAGTAGCCTGCGGGAATCGCAGCAACGCCACCGGCCTGCCCGCCATTATCACCAAGGGGGATGCCGGGCAGCGCAGTACTATTTGTATCCTTAAACTTGAAGGAGCTCACGGCTACGCCCAAGGCACCCGAGAACTGGTGGCCCGGTGCAAGATAAGTCATCCCTGCCGGATTGAAAAAAATTGTCGAAGCGTCTTGCGCGACTGCGGCGGCCCCTGCATAAGCATATCCAGTTCCGGCCCCGTTCTGTTCCTGTAACGCGAAGCCGGAAGCGCGAGCATGGTTGACGACAAGTACGGTGCTGGTCGCGATAAGAAAAAAGAGGAACGCGGCAGATTGATACATGAAATCTGATCGCCCTTATCCAAAACCGGCACGCTCCAAACCGTGATTTGCCGGTAATTCACTGCTTGAAACTGACTTACCGCTTGGCAACTTGTTTCACCAACAGACCTTGTTCTCACACCGGACAGTGTGCCACATCCCGGCATCGGACTCCGTTACTGATTTTTTATAAATTGCCTTGGTCGCATTTCGTCAGCTTCCCCATCAAATAGATAGTTCAGAAGCAAAATTCTACTCTTCACGGTACTAGCTGTTGCTGAAATAGAAAGCCTGGTCGCACTGAAAATGGGATTTTGCCGTGGACATCAGCTGATACAACGTGTTGAGATAGCGCTCGCAAGCGACCTCAGCAGGCAAGTCCTGCAATTCGGCCGGCGCGCCTACCAGATGGATGCGGGAGTCCAGGCTGAGTGCCGGTAATGATACCGGCATTTGGATATAGAATTTTTTAACCGGGCCGGCCTCCGTTTCTATTTCCCAGCCGCTTCCGCCAGTGGTGTCACTCGTGAAGACGCGTTTCGCTCCAGGCGGTTGCTTGAAGTCGCGAAACACTTCTGTTGCGTCCCTTTTAAGAGGCTTGGTAAACGGGATATACAACTCGCCGGCTTCGAGTATCCTTTTTCGCAATTTGGAGAAGTATCGCACGAGCGGGTCGCGCTTCATTGCCTCGACATGCGGGACATGCCATTCGTCAAACACAGGCTCCATTGACCGCAGGCTCTCAACGGTTTTGATAAAGGCCCGGCCGAAGACAGCAACATTGCGCAGCCCCGCCATCCTGGCGCGGGCATCATTGCCCCTGACAAGATCGAGCCCGAGAAACGCAATGTAGAGCATCTCTTCGGCTCCCTTCAGGATATTTTTTGCAGATTCCTGGTGAGTTGCTATCAATCTCGACTGAGTGGTTGTCTCGTTCATCACTACCTTGAAAACGCGTGGGATAAGTTAATCAAATGCATGTCGCACCCAAAAATTCCGAGCTCCCCTCTATAAGTCTTTTGCCGGCGCAGTTTTCTTTGGACTACCGGATGCGCCCTTCTTTTTCTCATCTGGCCCAGCTTTAAACTTGCCCATTTCTCCCGCCAGGGCTTGCACATCGAGTTTGGCTTCTTCCATGATTTTCAGCATCCTGCCTTTCAATACCTTTGCATGGTGCTTGATGTATTTTCTTAATACTCTGACACTCGCCTCATAGTACGTGTCGGTCGGCTTCATTTTTGCAAGTTGCGCAAGCAAAATCCGGGTTCCGGCGTGTTCCACGACGACTTCAACCAGGAATTGCTTTCCTTCAGGTTTGCCATGCAATGCTATCGCCTCCCCCACTGCCGGAAAAAAGATTCGATCTGCAGCTTGAACGTAGCTGCCCAGCCTGCCGCAAAGTTCGGTAACAATTTCCGCTTTCCTGGCATTCCTTTTTTTATCCGGCAGGTGTCCACTCAAATCGCAAATACTTTCAAATTCCCGGAAAAGCCGTTTTATTTGTTTCTGTTCATCCTTGAGGAGCTTTATTACATCAGTCCCGGCATTTTCTTCATTCGACTTCGATTTCTGTTGAGCCATTATTTTTTCCTCGTCTGGAAAATTAGCGTTACACAATTCCGGCTGTCATTAGAACATATAAGAGCGTAGTACAGATTCTGGAATATTCCAATCAACAGCACAATTCACGATAAGCGGGTTTTCTATTTCTGGCTCAACCTTGCAATATCAGGAGGCAGATAAAGCCGCATTGCCTACTTGGGGTTTATTAAGGAACGAGACTTCACGGCGGTCGATAAAAACTTACCGGAGAGACAAACCAACTGTTACGTCATGAAGCTAATAAGTGGGACAGGTCATTTGCTGTATTGCTAGCGTTTGCCATCTTCGAAACAATTCCTGTGTCATTGGCCGGATAAAACCTTGATAGCTAGATAAATTTAATTTGTCTTTCGGGAATCAATTATTTTTAAAAGATGACTTCCGAGCATTATCATTTCGACAGCTTCTTCTGCTTCTATCGAAACAGCCCGATGACTATGAGGGTTTTTATATGACCCTATAGCTCCTGCAAATAGATGAGCTAATGCTTCTTGTTCCGCTCTGGGGGAATCTTTATCTGACAAAGGCCCATTCGGAGCAAATGCCTTTCTCATTAGGTCCGTACCAACATCCTCGGGTTTAAATTGTCCAGTATTTCGTACTGATACCTCCACTTCCTTGAATGTTTGAAAAACCGCCGTGTCATAATCACCGCGCAGAAAAGTAGACCATACCTTTTGTGCAATTAATGGATGCAATTGCTTTTTTGGTAGAAGATTGGATTTAACATAAGAGGTAACATCAAGTGCTTCACTAACTTTCATTCCTCGTCTGGTTATGAAATACCAACTGCCATCAGAGCCTGGTTTTGGTGCAAGAAATCCTTCTCGCTCAAGCCACAACCATCCTTCCATTAAAACAGCAGCAATTTCTTTGTGGTATGCCATGGGATATTCTTGATAGGTATAGATGAGACTAAAGTTATATCTATTGAGGTTAGTTTGTGCGGACTGATCAAGGGAATGTATATGGGTAAGAATTATTCCCCCTACCTCTTCTGGCTCCAAAGCAAGCAAATCTTCGGCTTCAGGAACTAATGCAAATATTGATTTTTCCATGAAA
>JBDTDT010000087.1:0-5247 GCA_039922995.1 Nitrosospira sp.
TTCTCTGCTCGACGCAGGGCATCGCAGGCCGACGAGCATCAAGGACTTCCACCGTCTCTCTCGGCCGGCGGGGTTCATCCCAATGAGGCCGGCTACCGCGTCATAACGCCGCTCATCGAGCGAGGGATCAGCCAGGCCAGGCCATGAAGTCTGGCGAAAGGGTCAGGCAAGACGCCACAGAATTTCGAAGTTCGAATTTCGAATGACGAATTAAGAAATCGAACCTTACAGTCTCTCGAATTCTTCATTCGAAATCACTACTGTCCGGTCAAAAGTCGAACAGTTCCAGTTGATTAAGCCAGTTGGTGTCGTTTTGCAGCTGCGGTTCCAACGTAAGAGCCTCTGCCAGATCGAGTTTTTCGAAGAGGGTGACGGAGAGAATCTGTAGAAGCGTGTGCAACGAAGCCTTGAGGTTGAGGCGTTTTTTGATGATGGCCACGAGCACATAAACGGACACGGCGATCCAGATTTGAGTTTTGACTGCGTTCTCGGACGTACCGAAAAAGCGCTTGATGCGCAGATGCTGCTTGATCCATTTGAAGAACAACTCCACCTGCCAGCGGCTCTTGTACAGTGCGGCGATGATCAGCGGCGGCAAAGTCGTGTTGTTGGTCAGAAAGACCAGCGTCCTGCCCGACTGCGGATCCTTGAAGCGGATACGCCGCAAGTATCCGGGGTAATCCTTCGCCACGTAGAAGCCATTCATGGCGATGGTCTGATCGCAGACTACGCCGCTGGTTCTGTCGGTTCTGGCCGAGTACACGCGCCTTGCGTTCATGACGCACTTGGCGCGCGTGACGAAGAAGGCGCCGGCTTGATGCAGCCTGTACAGCCGGGCGAAGTCCAGATAGCCCCGATCCATCACATAAAAAGCACCCGCTTCGACAGGCAAGAAGTCCAGTACGTTGACTTCGTGCATCTTGCCGTCGCTGAGGTGAATAAAGGCGGGAATCGCACCGCGCAAGTCCAGCAACGTGTGCATTTTGACGGCCGCCTTGGTCGAACGAAACGGTGCCCAGTCGAACAGACTCAGGCACAGGTTGATGGTGGTCGCGTCCAACGCATAGACAGTTGCGTCGAGGTCGATGCCCAGCGGGTCTTTGGCGTAGAGTTTCCTGGCACGCGCAATCAGCCGCATCGCCAGTGCGTGATAGATGCGCCAGTCCCGAAGGTTCAATGCATCCGACAGCGTCGAGCGGGCAGGTGCGTCCTTCAATCCCATGTGAAAAAGCTTGGCCTGATTGGCTGTCAGGCAAGCCTCGATGTCGCGCAAGGACTCGCGCCACGTCAATTGCGCGAAGGCCAGCACGCCAAACAAATCGGCGCAACTTAAGGTGCGCAAACCTGCGTCGCCATTGTGGCGCTCGATGATGCGTCCGAAGGTCTTCCACGGTACGTACTCCATTACTTGCGCAAACAGTGTCTTGCCCACGTTCATGCGTCACCCCAGGTTCTTTAAACCCGAAAGCATCGCAAATGTGCAATCCAAAATTCAAATCGTGGACACCCATGAATCCCTTAAGACCCCGTTGTTATTGCCTTGGCAGTATTTCTGCCTTAAATATACCGGACACTACTGATATTTTATAGTTTATAACTATTAATTAGGCCGTACATAGGGTGGAAGATACTCGGGGGTATAGCAAATATTCGTATATCCCAGCCATTCCTGCCGGAAATCCGAAATTTAAAATCGTGCCAGCCCGCGAGGTGAAAAGCATCAACGCCATCGGTATGAGCGATATCCGGAATGAAACGGCAGGCATGGAAAATAAGGCGCCGATGCCGGATGCCCCACTCTCCCACCAGCAACATGACAGGTCCGGTCTGAAATGCATTTATCGCCTTTATAGTGGAAGCCCGCCAGCGTTGCACCAATGTCATGTGCCATTCTGCCTGCATAACCATTACGAATAAACGCAGGTTGAGCTGCTCGCATCAATAAATTTACGAGTTATGTGAATCAACGAACAAAAAAAACTATTCAAGAAGAATATTATGATTGCATGGGGTTGCCTCCCGACCCTTGCTTATTATGAGTCATCCATAGGTAATGATTCCCGCCAGTTTAAGGGCCGGAGCTTTTTTTCAATCCGGACATTCCGCGTAAATGACTTCAGATCATAATCATAAATCAAACCGGCGCGGCCCTCTTCATCGAGAGAAGAAGGAGAAAGAAGCTGTGAAAGGAAATGCGGCTGAAACATCAGATATGGATAATAGCAAGGAGGGGTCTCTGTTGCGCTCTACTGCCTTGCGGACGCCAGGCGCTATCTCCCCGGCACGGGAGCAAGCGGAATATGAGCTTAACCGGATGAGAATGCTGGAGAAAAGAATGGTGGAGCTTGACCATTCTCTTTCCGTATTGCGCGCAACGATAGAATCCACAGCCGATGGACTTCTGGTTACCGACGAGAGTGGAAGGATCCTATGCCATAACCAGCTTTACCTGGATATGTGGCCCATTCCGCCGGAGCTCATGAAAGCTTCGAGACACCTGCCACTTATCGAGTATTGCCGGAGCTTTCTGAAAGATTCCGGGCAGTTCATGCTGTCTACGGAAAAAATTTATGCCACATGGCCGCCGGAAAGCTTCGATGTGCTCCAGTTCAACGATGGGCGCGTATTTGAGCGGTATACGAAGGTCAGGTTTGTGGAAGGGCTAAACGTTGGCCGTGTCTGGAGTTTCAGGGACATCACCGAATGCAGGCGGGCGGAATCTTATAAGGCACAGTTGGCAGCAATCGTGGAATCATCGAATGACGCGATTATCGTCAAGGATCTCAACGGCATTATTACCAACTGGAATTCCGGCGCAGAAAGGATTTTTGGATACCGCGCGAGTGAGATCATCGGCCGGTCCATATCGTTGTTGATTCCACCTGACCGCCTGGAAGAAGAAAATAGAATCATGAAGCTGGTCAGGCGTGGAAAGCTTGCCGATCATTTCGAGACCGTGCGGTGGGGAAAGGATAACAAGCCCATCGATGTATCCGTGACGATGTCGCCGGTGAAGGATAACGAAGGCAAAATCGTTGGGGTATCCAAGATTGCGCGCGATATCAGCCAGCGCAAAGAGTCGCAGGAGCGTATCCAGTATCTCGCCCATTACGACTCGCTTACGGGGCTGCCTAACCGTGCATTGCTAGCCGACCGCATGAGAGTCGCCATCGGCAATGCTGCCCGGTATTCCAAGCGGTTGGCATTGCTGTTCGTGGATCTCGACCGTTTCAAACTGGTCAATGACTCGCTCGGACATGAAATCGGCGACAAATTGCTTAAGCTTGCCGCAGGGCGCATGCGGTCGATCCTGCGCGAGGCCGATACAATTAGCCGGAGGGGGGGAGATGAATTTGTTATCCTGCTGAGCCAGATTGCGACCGAGCGGGACGCCGCATGTGTTGCCGAGAAACTTATTGCAGCAGTTTCCCGGCCATACCGGATCGAGGAACATGAGCTCCTGCTGACCGCAAGTGTCGGAATCAGCATTTATCCTGATAACGGCAAGGAAGCGAGTAGTTTGCTGCGCAATGCCGATGCCTCGATGTACTCTGCTAAAGAAAGTGGGCGAAACCGGTACCGGTTTTATTCGGAAAACCTGGCCTCCGGGGCTACCGAACGCTTCAGCCTGGAACATGATCTGCGCGGGGCCCTTGAACGTGACGAAATCTTTGTCGTATACCAGCCACAGATAGAACTCGCAACCCGCCGCGTTATCGGCGCGGAAGCGCTGATGCGTTGGCGGCATCCCGAACGTGGAATGGTTTTGCCCGCAAGCTTTATCCCCGTGGCGGAGGACAGCGGTTTAATCTTGTCTCTCGGGGAGCGCATCCTGCGCGAATCCTGTGCCCAGGTGCGGCAATGGTGCGATCGATACGGCTTCGACGGAGGTATCGCGGTAAATATTTCAACTGCGCAATTCCGCCAGAAGGATTTTACCGATGTTGTGTTGCGCGTTGTCGCGGATACCGGCATTTCTCCTGAATGCCTGGAACTTGAGATAACCGAGGGCGTAGTGATGCAGGACGTGGAATCAGCGATAGAGAAAATGCGTATTCTGGACGCCCATGGCATAAAAATAGCAATTGATGATTTCGGCACCGGTTATTCCAGCCTGTCGTATTTGCGGCGGTTTACCGTTGACCGGTTGAAAATAGACCAGTCTTTCATTCATGACCTGCCGGACAGCGCCGACGCCGAAGCCATCATTCGGGCCATCGTGGCGATGGGCCGCAGCCTCGGTTGGCGTGTAATCGCCGAAGGTGTCGAGACGGAAGCACAAGCACGGTTTCTTCAACATATCGCGTGCGACGAAAGCCAGGGTTATCTGTACGCAAAACCCATGGTGGCGAAAGATTTCGAAGCATGGCTGGAAGCCTGGAAGCTGGCCGCCAGCGGAACGGAATGAGCTTCAGCAGCATTCCATCGGATCTCGCTATGCCGGTTTCCGTACAGACTTTGCCACCTATGAAACCTACATTACGCAACTGCATTCGCCCTTATTGCAGTCTCTTGCGTTAACGCGGCCATGCTGCCAGACACCCAATCACCAATCCATCCAATGGAGGCCATATGAATACCGAATATGACATGCAATCCTGTATCGATGCCTGCACCCACTGCCATCAGACGTGCCTGGAAACCGCCATGCACCATTGCCTGGAAACCGGCGGCAAGCACGTCGAACCCGAGCATTTCCGGCTGATGATGAATTGTACTGAAATGTGCCAAACTTCGGCCAGCTTCATGTTAACCGGTTCTGAGTTCTGTGATCAGGTCTGCATGCTTTGTGCTGAAATCTGCGATGCCTGCGCCGATAGCTGCGAACAGGTAGGCGATATGGATGATTGCGTTGCGGCCTGCCGGGATTGCGCCCAGACCTGCCGCGAGATGTCGGGCGCAAGCTGATCCATGGGTGGATGAATGCCCTGGGGGATTTACCGACGGCGTCCGTGAGGATTGATTTATCACGGGCCAGTAGCGCAGGAGGGCTCTCGCGATAGCGCATTCGGTTTGCGGTAATGGCCCTTCCCGGATTGGCATAGCGCAAATCCAGTCCTGATTCATTTGTTGTGTACTTACGAGTCGAAGCAATACCCAACTGTAGTCAGAAATCTTCAACAACCAAGGAAAAAACATGAAGAAATCCGTTGCTGCAAAGAAGCAAAACCCCAGTTCCAAACAGAAGCCCCTGGCCACCCCGACCGACCTGAAAGCGGCAGCCACCCAGGACATCGCGGGCGCCAT
>JBDTDT010000088.1:0-24095 GCA_039922995.1 Nitrosospira sp.
TAGCTGGTCTATATTTCGCCGCTTTCTGCTCACAAGGCCAATAGAACAACGATTGGCCTTCAAAATCGTCAAAATCTATCCTCACCCAGTCACATTCGATTTTTCAAGTATCGATCCGGACGCGTGATCCCGTGCGGGCAAAGGACTCTCTATCGGATAACTCCGGTAGGACTCGGCTTTGGGGAGGTTCGGCTCGGGGGCTCGCTATACTTGACTAAATCAATCAAGTATCTTATAGTTGACTAAATCAGTCATGTATTGACTGTACTGGTTATGTTTAATGTCTCCATTCAATTGAATTTACAAGAGTAAAGAGGAGTTTATCATGAGGCTAACAACCAAAGGACGGTTTGCAGTAACGGCGTTGCTGGATCTTGCAATGCAACGTAGCAGTCATCCTGTGACGCTAGCTGAAATTAGTCAGCGTCAGCAAATCTCGCTATCTTATCTTGAGCAATTGTTTGCCAAGCTACGCCAGCGTTCGCTTGTCGAAAGCGTGCGAGG
Source organism: Nitrosospira sp. (assembly GCA_039922995.1). Lineage (GTDB taxonomy): Bacteria > Pseudomonadota > Gammaproteobacteria > Burkholderiales > Nitrosomonadaceae > Nitrosospira. The sequence goes on from JBDTDT010000088.1 coordinate 505, forward strand.
TCCGGGTGGCGGCTACTGCCTGGCCAAGGACATGGCGCAAGTATCGATTGCCGAGATTATTCTTGCGGTTGATGAGCCGATCGACTCAACTCAATGTAGCGGAAAAGAAAATTGCCACAACGACAAAAAGTGCATGACTCACGATTTGTGGATAAAGCTAAATGATCTTATTTTTGATCACCTTGGCGCCATAACGCTGCAACAGCTGGTTGATGAACAGAAAGCGAGGCAGAGCGGGGTGGTGCAAATGCTGGACATGCGGAAGGTCATACCCGAAGTCATGCCCGAACGTGATCGCCTCATGCCCGAACGTGAGCACCGCGCCTTTTCAGCTTGATCCGGTACAAATGGCCCATACATTTCGATCATCATGGTTGCGAAGGTAACTGGAGAATAGTGATGGCGATAACATTAACTGAAAATGCGGCGAAACAGATCCGGAAGCAGCTTGCAAGGCGCGGTCAAGGACTGGCCTTGCGTATCGGTGTGAAGAAAGTGGGTTGTTCCGGTTTTGCTTACACATTCGATTACGCAGTCGAAATTCGTGCGGACGACCAGATGTTTGAGTCTTGTAACGCCAGCGTGGTAATCGATGCCGACAGCCTGCCTGTCCTCGACGGTTCATGCGTTGATTTTGTCAAAGATGGCCTTAATGAATCATTCAGGTTCGACAATCCTAACGTCGACAACATGTGCGGGTGCGGCGAAAGCTTCAGCCTGAAGGAACCCACCAAGGTTTAGTTGTCCAGCCGGGTTGTGTTCCGGGGTTCCTGAAGCGTAAAAAGGCAGGCGAATACAGGGTATGGCGGCAGCGAAAGGTGTAAAAGAATTTCGAGTAACGGGGTTCGAAGGGTTCGAAGTCTTTTCTTCGACGTGAATGATATTGGAGTAAATCTAATGAGCGCAGTATTACAAAATCTGGTCAATCAGCCTTATAAGCACGGCTTTGTTACCGAAATCGAGTCCGATGTGGCGCCAAGAGGACTTAGCGAAGATACCATTCGTCTGATTTCAGCCAAGAAAAATGAGCCGGCATGGTTGCTTGAGTTCCGGCTCAAGGCTTATCAGCAATGGTTGAAGATGGAAGAACCAAAATGGCCGAATGTTAAATACCCGCAGATTGATTTTCAGGCAATCAGTTATTACTCAGCGCCGAAGCCGAAGCAAAAATTGAGCAGTATGGACGAGGTCGATCCGGAATTGTTGCGTACCTTCGAAAAACTTGGAGTTCCGATGCATGAGCGCGCGGCTCTCGCCGGCGTTGCTGTCGACGTGATTTTTGATAGCGTATCGGTGGCGACTACATATAAGCAGAAACTTGCCGAGGTCGGCATTACTTTCTGCTCGATTTCGGAAGCCGTCCAGATGCATCCCGATCTGGTGAAGCAGTATCTTGGTACTGTCGTGCCGGTGGGCGACAATTATTATGCAGCGCTCAACTCGGCCGTTTTTACCGACGGGACGTTCTGCTTTCTTCCCAAAGGTGTGAAATGTCCAATGGATCTATCCACTTACTTTCGCATTAATACAGAGGAATCGGGGCAGTTCGAGCGGACCCTCATTATCGCGGAGGAGGGGGCGGCGGTCTCATACCTGGAAGGTTGTACCGCACCCAAGTTCGACACCAATCAATTGCATGCGGCGGTGGTTGAACTGGTCGCGCTCGACAACGCCGATATCAAGTATTCGACGGTGCAGAACTGGTATGCAGGTGACGAAAACGGGTTAGGTGGCATCTATAATTTTGTCACCAAGCGTGGCTTGGCCAAAGGCATCAATTCACGTATTTCCTGGACGCAGGTTGAAACGGGCTCGGCAATCACGTGGAAGTACCCGTCTTGCGTGCTGCAGGGCGATAACTCGGTCGGCGAGTTCTATTCCGTAGCCGTCACCAATCATTATCAGCAGGCCGACACCGGTACCAAGATGGTCCACATTGGTAAAAATACCCGCAGCACGATCGTCAGCAAGGGGATTTCAGCGGGTCACTCCAATAACAGCTATCGTGGGCTCGTCAGAATCGCGCCTACCGCCGCTGGTGCACGCAATTACTCGCAATGCGATTCCATGCTGATCGGCGACCAATGTGCAGCGAATACCTTTCCTTATATTCAGGTTCGCAACCACAGCGCCAAAGTCGAGCATGAAGCATCGACGTCAAAGATAGGGGAAGACCAGTTGTTCTATTTTGCGCAACGCGGCATTGGCAATGAGGAAGCAGTATCGATGATTATTAATGGATTCTGCAAGGATGTGTTTCAACAGTTACCGATGGAGTTTGCGGTCGAGGCGACCAAGCTCCTGGGCTTCAAGCTCGAAGGGAGTGTCGGATGATTTATCAGGACAGTAAAACGCTGCTCGACGTGCAAGGGCTGCGGGCGACCGTTAATGGCATCGAGATACTGAAAGGTATCGATTTGACAATTAGAAGCGGTGAAGTTCATGCAATCATGGGTACGAACGGTTCAGGCAAGAGCACCTTTGCAAAGGTGCTCGCTGGCCACAATGCTTATCAGGTTACCGGCGGTTCAGTGACATTCGAGGGCAATAATTTGTTTGATCTCGAGCCAGAGGAGCGTGCACGTGCCGGCGTATTTCTGGCTTTTCAGTATCCGATCGAGATACCCGGCGTCGCCAACAGTCATTTCTTGCGCCTTGCATACAATACCGTACAAGCGCAGCGCGGAAGGGAGGAACTGGATCCACTGGAGTTTGAGGATTTTGTACGTGAGAAAATGAAATTGCTCGAAATGAACCCGGATTTTCTTGATCGCGGTGTCAATGAAGGTTTTTCGGGCGGAGAGAAGAAACGAAACGAAATATTACAGATGGCATTGCTTGAACCACGGTTGGCAATTCTTGATGAGACCGATTCCGGTCTTGATATCGATGCGCTCAGGATTGTTACAAGTGGTGTGAACCAGCTTGCTAGCAAGGAAAATGCAATCGTACTGGTGACACATTACCAGCGGCTGCTCAATTATATCGTGCCGGATTACGTGCACGTGATGGAATCCGGCCGTATCATCAAGACCGGCGGAAAAGAGCTTGCCCTCGATCTCGAGATGCGTGGCTATGACTGGGTCGGCGCTGAACGGCGTGCCGCAGCCGAAGCATGAGCGTGAGTATGGTTACCGGCGGCAGCTATCTTGAAAGCCTGCTTCAGGGGCAACCACAATTACCGCCCAGTTCCCTGGCATGGCTTAATCAGCTGCGGGCCCATGCGGTCGATCGTGTCAGTGCGCTGAAAGTACCCACCACGCGTGATGAGGAGTGGCGCTTTACCGATATTTCTCCGCTCGCCAAGCTGTCATTTCAGCCGGTACATGCTGAGTCGTCATTGCGGATTGCCGATGTCGAGCATTTTTATATTGAAGAAGCGGCAGTCCGGCTCGTGTTCGTCGATGGTGCCTACGCACCGGAGTTATCGAAGCAGTCGAACGGGATCGAAGATGCAGGCCTGATAGTTGCAAATCTGCCGTCTGCGGCAGTTGTGCACGCAACTGCAATAGAGCCGCATCTCGGACGCCATGCCGTGTTCGAGGACAATGTGTTTGCCGCGCTTAATACGGCGTTTCTGCATGACGGAGCGCTGATCATCGCACCGCGCAATGCCGCGGTCGAGAAGCCGGTGCATCTGCTGTTTATTGCGACACAAAAGGAAACGGCAAGCCATCCGCGCTGCCTGTTGATTGCCGAGTCCGGTAGCGTGGTGACGGTTATCGAGGACTATGTTTCGTTGCAGAAAGAGGCTTATGTAACGAATGCGGTGACGGAAATCGCGCTTGCCGATAATGCCCAGGTTAACCACATCCGGATTCAGCGCGACAGTACCGAGGCATTTCACATCGCAAATTGCGCAGTGTCGCTGAGGCGCGCAAGCCGCTATCGATCAGTCAGCGTTGCGCTTGGCGCGCGTATTTCGCGTTTTAACCTGAACGCGCTCCTTGTTGCCGAGGGGGTCGAGTGCACGATTGACGGGCTGGCATTGATTACTGGACGCCAGCTTGCTGATACGCATACATGCATTGACCACGCAAAACCGCATGGTACAAGCTGGCAATCACATAAGTGTATCGTCGACGGTGCTGCGCACGCGGTGTTTAATGGAAAGATCATCGTGCGTCCGGGTGCACAGCGCAAGGATTCTTCGCAATCGAGCCGCAATCTGTTGCTGAATGCCAAAGCGCGGGTTGATACCAAGCCGCAACTGGAAATCTTTGCGGACGATGTGAAATGCGCGCACGGCGCAACGGTTGGCCAACTCGATAATGAGGAGGTGTTTTATCTCAAGAGTCGCGGATTATCCGAGCTCACGGCGCGCAATCTGCTGACTTACGCGTTCGGCGCTGAAATCATCGACCGTATATCCGTCGCATCGCTCAAACAGCGGCTTGAACAGACGGTGCTTGAGCAAACTCAGAGAAACTGAACCATGAAGCTTATCGAGTCTACCTTGGAACCACAATTCGCCTCCGTAGAACATGTTCGCGCTGATTTTCCTATCCTCAAACTCCAGGTGGAGGGCAAGCCGCTCGTCTATCTCGACAACGCCGCATCCAGCCAGATGCCGCAACTGGTAATCGACCGGCTGGTACGTTACCAGACTACGCAGCATGCCAATATCAATCGTGGCGTGCATTATTTGTCGGAAACGGCTACCGCGGAATACGAGGAATCGCGTCGCAAGCTGCAGCGCTTTATCAATGCGCGCGAAGATAGGGAGGTAATTTTTACCAGTGGCACAACGGATGCGATCAACCTAGTTATGCATGGTTATGGCCGTAAATTCATCGGTGCGGGTGATGAAATCATTTTGACCACGCTTGAGCACCATTCGAACATTGTGCCCTGGCAGATGCTGGCGGAAGAGAAAGGTGCAAGAATCCGTGTCGTCCCGATCAATGATGCGGGTGAGCTTCTTGTCGACGAGTATGAGAAGCTTTTTAATGAGCGCACGAAATTCGTCGGTGTGATGCATGTGTCGAACGCGCTCGGTACTGTCAACCCGATCAAGCCCATGATTGCGTTCGCGCATGCGCGCGGCATTCCGGTCCTGATCGATGGTGCCCAGGCAGCGCCGCATATGAATGTCGATGTGCAGGATCTCGACTGCGATTTCTATACCTTCTCAGGTCACAAGCTGTGCGGTCCGACGGGCATAGGGATCCTTTACGGCAAAGCCGAAATGCTCGAGCGCATGCAGCCATTCAAAGGCGGCGGCGACATGATTTTGTCGGTAACATTCGAAAAAACCATCTATAACACCATTCCTCACAAATTCGAGGCCGGCACACCTCCTATTGCGGCAGCGATCGGCCTCGGCGCGGCCGTTGACTATCTACTGGCGATCGGCATGGACGCAATCGCGTCGCATGAAACCGAGTTGCTCAATTACGCAACTGAACAGCTGAATGGCCTGCCCGGCGTGCGTATTATTGGTACCGCACCAGCAAAGATCGCGGTGCTGTCATTTGTAATCGAAGGTGTGCATCCACACGACATCGGTACGCTCCTGAATCAGGAAGGAATCGCAGTACGCACCGGCCATCATTGCGTACAGCCGGTGATGTTGCGCCTCAAGGTACCGGCGACTACACGTGCCTCATTTGCGTTTTACAATACTATGGCGGAGGTTGATGCGTTGATTGCGGGCCTGCGCACCGTACAAAAGATCTTCATCTAATGAATACGAAATCACTCTATCAAGAGGTTATCCTGGACCACAACAGGAAGCCTCGCAATTATGGCACGCTTGACAAGGCAAGCCATCACGCCGTGGGTCATAATCCGCTATGCGGCGACCACCTTGACGTTGCGCTTAATCTCGACGGAGAGCGCATTGATGATATCGCTTTCCATGGGGAGTCATGCGCTATTTGTAAGGCATCGGCCTCTATGATGACCTCTGTCGTCAAGGGCAAGACGCGTACGGATGTGGAAATATTGATTCGGGAATTCCGCGATATGGCTATCGGCAAGCTTAATCTTGATGGTTCTCACCACCTTGGGCGGCTTACAGTATTTGCCGGCGTTCACGATCTTCCGACGCGTGTCAAATGTGCGATTCTGCCATGGCATACGCTGCATGCGGCACTCAATTCGGTTATCAGCATCTCGACCGAAGCTGAGGGATCCCATGCACGCGGCGATCGGGGACGCATGATCTGACAGGAGGGAGAATGCCAAAAATATCTGAAATAGAAGGAACACCGAATCGGAATGCATTAAAATTCATTCTCAAGGAGCCGTTGACGTGGGGCGTAACGCATTCGTATGACAACGCCGAACAAGCCAAAGACGATCCTCTGGCGGCGGCGTTGTTTGACATCGATCATGTAACAAACGTGTTTTATGTCGATCGCTGGATCACAATCACACAAGATGGTGGTGCTGATTGGCAGGATCTCGCCCGTGAGGTTGCCGATCCAATCCGCGCTGCGCCGGCGGCGAACTCGCAATCGGCTGCTACCGTTGCAGCGGCTACCACGGCCATTGCCGGTTTAAGTCCCAAAGACCAGCAGCGGCTCGAGCAGATAAATATCATGCTCGACGACGAGATACGTCCTTATCTGCAAAATGACGGTGGCGATCTCCACGTGCTGGGCCTTGACGGAAATAAGCTCAGCGTGCACTACCAGGGTGCCTGCGGTACCTGTCCCAGCTCAATCTCAGGCACGCTTAGAGGCATTCAGAATATGCTGAGGTCCATAGAACCCGATATCGAAGTCGTTGCGATCTAGCAGTCTGCGAGGTTCGGGATTCTACTTCACCCCCTAACGTCTGCGGCCATCCTCAAACGGAGGTATCGTGATCGCGCTCTTCGTCATCAGAAGACTGGGAGGAGCGCAGGATTTTCATCCAAGTTTTGCAGGCCAGTTATCGTTTTTAAGCTTCTTCACGTATCCGAGCCGAGTTCAGGCCACTTTTCCAATTCATGCCCGTACGGGGACGCATCCTCTTAAGCTGAGGTGCCTCGTACATGTATTCCAGTCTGGATCAACCACAGTTGCACTTTTTTTCTACTGGGGTTTTGCTCCGGGAATCTCAATTCATCCGCTGATACCGATCGGCTATAGTATTATCAATTTCTGTTGCCGGGAATTGCCAATCCAGCGTTCAATGAATAACCAATTGCGTCCTATTGAAAAAAGATGCTCTGGATAAAATCACTACACATAATTTTCATGGTTACCTGGTTTGCCGGCCTCTTTTATTTGCCGCGACTGTTTGTCTATCATGCCATGAGTGATGATGCGCCCAGTATCGAGCGATTCAAAATAATGGAACGCAAGCTCTATTATGGAATTATGACACCCGGTGCGATACTGACGATTCTCTTTGGATTGTGGCTTTGGTTGGGCTATGGCATTTCCGGCGGTTGGTTGCATGCCAAACTCGCGCTGGTGATTGTGCTGATTGTCTATCACGTAAACTGCGGTAAACTGCTCGCTGATTTTAAATACGATCGCAATCGCCATGGTCATGTTTACTACCGCTGGTTTAATGAAATTCCGGTGATAATTCTGATTGCCGTAGTAGTCTTGGTGGTGGTAAAGCCATTTTGAAAGACCGCTTTATCCTGCCTTCATGAATTTCCCTAAAAAAGCGATAAATTATAGGCAAAAGGGGACATTGATAGCCTTGAACCATGAAAACAATCACAGTTGACCTTACCGCCACGCCAAGTGAGCGTAGCTACCCGATACATATCGGGAACGGTATACTGAGCCAGACTCAAATCATTCTGAAGCACTTGCCGCGGAAACGGGTTGCAATCGTGACCAATACCACCGTGGCGCCGCTTTATCTGGAAAGGCTGCGTAGCGCGCTGGAAAGTCACGGTGTAGCGTCGATCCCCATCATTCTTCCTGATGGGGAGGAGCACAAGAATTGGCGGACGCTGAACCTTATATTCGACGCACTTCTGGAAAACCGCTGCGAGCGCAGCACCCCTGTCATTGCGCTTGGCGGCGGGGTGGTGGGCGATCTGGCCGGATTTGCCGCAGCGACGTATTTGCGTGGCGTACCATTTATTCAATTTCCTACCACGCTACTGGCGCAAGTCGATTCTTCCGTGGGCGGGAAAACGGGCATCAATCATCCTCTTGGCAAGAATATGATCGGGTCCTTTTACCAGCCCCAGGCGGTAGTGGCAGACAGCACAACGCTCGATACTTTGCCCGAGAGAGAACTGCGCGCCGGTATTGCCGAGATCATTAAATACGGCCTAATCCGGGATCCCGTTTTTTTTGATTGGATCGAGCAGAATATGGCAAAGCTGCTAGCTCGTGATTCCGAAATCCTGATCGAGGCAGTGCGGAGAAGCTGCATGAATAAGGCGGAAGTTGTGCAAGCTGACGAGCGTGAAAGCGGTGTCCGCGCCTTGCTCAACCTCGGACACACCTTTGGTCATGCAATCGAAAACGCAATGGGCTATGGGAAGTGGCTGCATGGAGAAGCCGTTGCGGCAGGTACGGTACTGGCTGCGGAGCTATCGGTCCGTATGAATATGATCGGCAGGATCGAGGTAGAGCGTATCCGTAGAATATACGTGCTTGCGGGACTGCCTGTCTTAGCGCCGAGTCTCGGGCCTGAAAAATATTTGAGCTTGATGGGGCTGGACAAGAAGGTGGAAGGGGGAAAAATGCGTTTCATCCTGCTCAGGCGTATTGGTGAGGCCGTGGTCCATTCATTTGTGCCTGCAGAGATATTAACTGAAACGCTTGTGGAATGCACTGCCGATGCATGAGCTGGCGCCCTATGCGGTTTCGTCGGCAAACTCGCGTGGTCGCCGTATTGAGGAAGAATCTTCCCCCGGACGCACTGCATTCCAGCGCGATCGTGATCGTATTATTCACTCCACCGCTTTTCGCCGTCTTGAATACAAGACCCAGGTTTTCGTCAATCATGAAGGAGATCTATTTCGCACGCGTTTGACCCATAGCCTGGAAGTGGCCCAGATTGGCCGCTCCATCGCCCGAAATTTACGGCTCAACGAAGACCTGGTTGAAGCCATTGCGTTGGCGCATGATCTGGGTCATACACCATTCGGACATGCTGGACAAGATGCGCTGAACAATTGCATGAAGGATTACGGCGGCTTTGAGCACAACTTGCAGTCGCTGCGAGTGGTGGATGTTCTGGAAGAGCGTTACGGTGCGTTTGATGGATTGAACTTGTGTTTTGAAACTCGTGAAGGCATCCTCAAGCACTGTGCTAAGAAAAATGCCAGAAAACTCGGGGATGTGGGCGAACGTTTTCTCTCGGACCAGCGACCTTCGCTGGAAGCGCAGCTTGCCAATCTTGCTGATGAAATTGCGTACAATAACCACGATGTGGACGACGGATTGCGCTCGGCTCTCGTCACACAGGAGCAGCTTGAAAAAGTCGGCATATTCTCCCGGCATTTGGCGATGGCAAAAAAATATTACCCAGGAATCTCGGGACGGCGTTTGATTCATGAAACCATACGGCGCATGATCAATACGCTGGTAGCAGATCTGACCAAGCAAAGTTCGATCAATATTGCCAATGCGCGCCTGAATGATTTGTCCGCGGCGAGGGCCGCACCATGCCTGATCGGATTCAGTGAGGGTATTTGGCAGGAGCAACAGGAGCTAAAGAAATTCCTGCGTGACTACCTGTACCGGCACTACCAGGTGGCCCGCATGAGCAGCAAGGCGCGTCATACTATCGAAATGCTGTTTAACGCATTCCATTCGGATATCCGCCTGCTTCCATCGGTATACCAAAGAAAATATGCTCAAGATAAACATCAGGCAATTGCCGACTACATCGCAGGCATGACTGATCGCTACGCCATCCGGGAATACCGGCGGTTGTTCGCTATCGAGGAGTCGGGTTGAATATTTTTATCTGCGCGCGGCAAGCATAGTTCATCAGGGTAATGTACCCGAAAGCCAATCGCTGGTAATATCTGGTCATTCGGAAGAGCGGCAATGCAATGATAATCCTGGAAAGATTATGCTAGGCCTGCCCAAGCGGTTATCATTGCCGTGATGAGACATAAGCCCCTGAAAAAAAGTGCCTTCCTGAATGATCGCCTTTACATAAGCTTACATGACAAAACTGAAAAACGATTGCTTTTTGCGAGCCCTGCTGCGGCAACCGACCGAATATACCCCCGTGTGGCTGATGCGCCAGGCGGGCCGTTACTTATCCGAATATAACCAGACCCGCGCCCGAGCCGGTAATTTTCTGGCGCTGTGCAAGAACCCTGATTTTGCCACTGAAGTTACCATGCAGCCTTTGGCAAGGTTTCCGCTGGATGCTGCGATACTGTTTTCGGACATTCTTACTATTCCCGATGCGATGGGTTTGGGACTCTATTTCTCCGAAGGGGAAGGCCCCAAGTTCGAGCGGCCTTTGCGCGAAGAGTGGGAAATTCGTGCACTTACTGCGCCTGATCCCAACGTACACCTGCGTTATGTGATGGATGCGGTCTCGCAGATTCGCAAAACGCTGGATAATCGGATTCCATTGATCGGTTTCTCCGGAAGTCCCTTCACGCTTGCCTGCTATATGGTGGAGGGCTGCGGCGGCACCGATTTCCGCCAGATTAAAACCATGCTATACCAGCGGCCCGATTTGCTGCATCATATCCTTAATATCAACGCCCAGGCGGTAACCGCTTATTTAAATGCACAGATCGAATCCGGCGCCCAGGCAGTGATGATTTTTGATACCTGGGGCGGGGCGTTGTCAAACGCCGCATATCAGGAATTCTCTCTACGTTATATGAGTCTGATATTGGCGGGACTCAAGCGGGAGCATGGCGGTGTCCGCATTCCTAATATTGTTTTTACAAAAGGCGGCGGATTGTGGCTGGAGAATATTGCGGATAGCGGTTGTGATGCGATAGGGCTCGACTGGACCGTGGATATTGCTGAAGCGCGCCGGCGCGTTGGCCACAAGGTTGCCCTGCAAGGCAATCTTGACCCCGCTGTGTTGTTCGCATCATCGGAAGTCATTACTGCCGAAGTGGAGAAAATTCTCGACGGCTTCGGCAGCGGTTGCGGCCACATATTCAATCTGGGTCATGGCATTTCCCAGTTTACCCCGCCGGAGAGCGTGCAGACGCTGGTGGAAGCGGTCCACAGTATTAGCCGGAAATATCGTCAACACTCGTTCTCATGAATATAAATGAATTAAGCTACATGGCTGATTTATTTGCACGAATATTGCAGAAAGGTTTGCATGGTTTCTGGTTGGGTGCGGGTTGTTCGGATTGATGCGGGTAATTCTCCACTCGATCAAGGAGATTTTTGTGCGAAATAAAAAAGATGTGCCAAATTCATGAAGCAGTCTGGCAGTTCGGTTGAGCTTTCGCTATCTTGTAATTTTTGGTAAGGACTACTTGTGCATATACTTATTATTGAAGACGATCCGGCGATTGCAACTAACCTCTATGATTTCCTGGAGGCGCGCGGTCACAGCGTCGATGCCGCCGCCGATGGAATCACCGGTCTTCACCTGGCGGTTACGCAGCGATTTGACGGCATCTTGCTCGACCTCGGCTTGCCGGGCATGGACGGCATCACGCTGTGTCGAAAGCTTCGTCAAGAGGCCGATCTTGATACACCCGTGCTGATGCTGACCGCACGCGATACGCTCACAGACAAGTTGAAAGGTTTTGATTGCGGGGCGGACGACTATCTGGTGAAGCCATTTGCGCTGAAGGAAGTCGAGGCACGCCTGGTCGCGATGCACAAGCGGCACGGAGGTAAAGTCACCAGTCGCATGCTGGAAAGCGATGATCTCTCATTCGATCCAAAAACGTTATCGGTTCGCTTTTCCGGCGTGGCTGTCAAATTGCCGCCAAAATGCATTCGCCTGCTGGCGCTCATGATGGGCGAGCCTGGCCGCGTCTTTAGTCGCAGGGAACTGGAATCGGAAGTCTGGGGAGATGCGCAGGGAACCAGCGATACATTGCGCAGCCATATGCACGAACTGCGCCGCGCATTGACCCGGGCGGGTGGCTACGATCCGATCGAGACAGTTCATGGCCTCGGTTACCGTCTGATTTCTCGTGCCCGGGTTTAAGCGTGGACTCCGCCTGCGTGTTGCGCTGGCATTTGCGGTATTCTGCATAGTTGTCGTTGGAACGCTCGGTATCAGCCTTTATATTGCTTCTGAAGATATCGAGGAAGCGCATATCGAGCAGATCGTCGCAACCGAGATGGATTACCTGCTTCAGCGCTATCGCGAAACTCCTGATTTTATACCGCAGGTCGGATCCAATCTGGAAAAATATATTGTTCATAATTCCGCAGAGGAAGCCCACATACCCCAATACCTCCAGGGGCTCAACCACAGGCGTCACAAGGTGTTTCGCGGACCGGAGGAAATTCGTGTCGCAATACGGCACGTCGATGGTGTCAAATTCCTCGTCGCCTATGAAATCGGGCTCCACGACCAGCGACAGCAGGAACTGAGGCTGCTTATCGTATTGTCCCTTCTTTCAGTGGTCGGAGTCGCACTTGTGGTGGGGTATCTGCTAGCGGGTTTGCTCGTCAAGCAAGTCACCGACCTGGCCGAAAGGGTCAGGCATCTTGCCCCCGGTGATGTCCAAGGCGCCACGATGATACAACCGGGGCAGGATGAAGAGGTGGCGCAGCTTGCCCATGCATTGGACGACTACCAGAACCGTATCACACGCATGGTGCGGCGTGAGCAGGAATTTACTGCAAATGTAAGCCACGAACTGCGCACTCCCATTACTACTATCCTGACGAGTTGCGAGCTTATGATCACCGAGCCAAATCTTTCGGAAAGGGCGCGCGTGCGCGTGGGGATGATCGAAGCCGCGGCAACGCGTATGGGTGAGCAATTACAGGCCTTGCTATTCCTGGCTCGGGAACAAGCCCTGGGCATCATGGAGCCGGTTGCGCTCGCAGAATGTGTCTACGATGCTGTGGAACCCGTCTGCAGCGAAATCTATCGCAAGCGTCTTATTTTCGAAGTTGCCGTGGAGCCGAAAGCTGTCTTGACACTAAATCGACAAGCGCTTCATACTGCCTTGGTAAATTTGCTCCGCAATGCGGTGCAATACACCGAGCGTGGATTTATACGGGTAAGCTTCAACCAAAACCGGATCTCGATCTCCGATTCCGGCATCGGCATCGAGCCCTTCTATATGCCGCTTCTATATGAGCGCTTTTTTCGAGGGTCTGCACAAGGCGAGGGTTTGGGCATCGGTCTTGCCATCGTCAAACGCATCTGTGATCATTATGGCTGGATCATCGACGTGGAAAGTACACCGGGAAAAGGCGCAACCTTCCATATCACATTTCCATGAAGTTCCCTATTAAGTCTTTATTGGTTCTTCACAAATCTTCACAAATTCTTCAGATTTGATATGTTAATATTTTTATTTCCAACGCAAAATAATGGGAGTCGACAGAATGTATACCAATGTTACCCGTTTACCCATAGAAAAACGTATAGACTGGCTTTTCAATCTTGCCGACCGCCATGGTGCAACTTTTCGAAGCCCTGAAGCTTGGCTGGCGCGCGAGCGTTATCTTGCTGAGCACCCGACCGCGATTGCAGTCCTGAAATGCATGGATGGCCGTATCAATCTTCCGGTCATGACCAACACGCCGCCCGGTATCCTCATGCCCTTCAGAAATCTTGGTGGCGCGTTCGATCTGGGTTGGCCGTACCTGGGTGAGGTACTTTCGCATCACGTCCAACAATGGGTAAGTGCCGGCAGACGGGTGCTGTTTCTGGTGACTTATCACTTTTCAAAAGGCGACCCGCATCGTGGATGCGCGGGTTTTAACTACGACACCGAAGCCGCCATGGCTCATACGCAAGTCATCCGCCGTCAGATGGAGCAAATCTTTGGGGCAGGACACAGCACCATTTATCCGCTTATCTGTGGCATCGAAACTGACGAGGATACAATAATCGTACATGGTTCCACCGGAGAAAAACTCGATCTGTCGCAACTGACACCGGAAGATAAGGTAACTCTGGAGCCGCGTCTGGCCGCCCTTTTACCGGACATGCCGCCGCAGATGCGGGTCGACCTGTTGCCATTGCTGCTCGGCAATCTTGATACTATTGCGCGGGTACGCGAACAGTCGCAGCGCCAGGAGCGGCAACTGGAGATAGAACACCGCGAGTGGATGATTTGCCTGGGTCGGGGCTTTGATTTCTTACATACGCCCAACCTGGCTTTGATCATTGGCCCATACAGCCCGAATCTTGATGTGCCCATCGGCAAGGCCGGCGGTATCATCCAGGCTAACATGCGCAGCGGACGAATTCCTGATGATGGCTTCCTGTTGCTGGCCTCGGTTCCCTATATGGAAATTGGCATGGACCGCGCCCGCGCAGAGTTGAAATCCATTTTCCTGGCTCGTTTCGCGGCAGAAGTGCTGAGCAGGGAATACCCGGCGCTGGCTGAGAAGATGTTCGTGCGCACGGCTGTGCTTGACTGGCACTCGCGGACGCTGGAAAAAGTAAGCGATGATTTGAATGAAAGCGATCGCGGCCAGATAGCTGCCTCATTCTGAGACAGAGCTCCTACCTCTGTAGCCGGAATTGCCCAGCTCAGGGCAATTCCGGCAAGCCGGGGGACCAAGTATACTTACCTATGCGGCAATGGTCACTGGGTTAGCCGGTTCAACCAGGATTCGGCGGCTGTTTTATTGATATCCAGGACCAAATCAGGAAAGAAACCAAAGAATAATACCAATAACGCAGGTACGCAGAGCAGTCCGAGTTCACGCGCACGCAAATCCCGCACTTGGTTCAATTTGGCACGAATCACAGGCCCAAAGAATGCGCGGCGCATAAAGGACAGCATATAAGCTGCACCTAGGATGGCACCTAATAGCGCAGCAACACCCCAACCGGGATGTGCGTTCAATGCCCCAATAATCAGCAGCAGTTCCGCCGGAAAGCCACTTGTACCCGGTATGCCTATACTGGCTATGGCAAATAAAAAGAAGAAACTGGTCAATCGGGGCATTAACTTTGCCAAACCGCCTAAATGAATAATTTCAGTGCTACCAATGCGATGTTGAATAAATCCGGCAATCAGCATCAGGCAGCTTGCAATCATGGAAAAATTGAGTAATTGAAAAATTGCTCCCTGAATGCCTTGCATGTTGAGTGTTGCAATACCTACTATCACCAGGCCTACGTGGCTGATACTTGCGTAGGCCAGCAGTCGGCGTAAATTGGTTTGCTGCAGCGCAATCATGGCAGCATAAATAAAGGTAACCGCACCAAGAATACCCAACACCCAGGCATATTTAACGGACGCATGAGGCGTTAGCTGCATGGCAAAACGCAATATGCCGAATGCCCCCAGTTTCAAGCCGATTAGCAACGCAGTCAGCTGTGTTGGCGCTTCCACCGCGGTAGTGGGCAACCAGGTATGAAATGGAGCCAAAGGAGCCTTGACCGCAAAACCGGTAAGCAGGAGCAAAAAGATTATGAGCTGCAGATCATCCGATACATGGGTCTTTAACAACACGGGGAAGCTGAAAGATAGATCATGTGGGATACTGCCACCAGTTTGCATGGCGTGATTGACCCCCAGCATGATAAGTGCAAACAATAGCGGCACGCCGCTAAATAACATATACAACATATATTTCATTGCCGCGCCGCGCCGCTGCGGACCAGCACCCCACAAACCGATCAGGAAGAAAATGGGCGGGAGTATCAGTTCCCAGAACAGGAAGAACAACATCATATCCAGGGCGACAAATACCCCCATGGTGCCGCCCTCCATGATGAGCAGCAGGGCAAAATGAAAACGGCTCAGATGCTGTACCGAGTTCCATGAAGCAATAATGGCGACCAGCGTCAGTAATGCCGACATTGGTAAAAACAAAACCGAAATACCGTCGATCCCGATCAGGAAATCAATATTCAGGCTCGGTATCCACACATGCCTTTCGACCATCTGAAAATCAGCATTGGCAGCATCAAACCATTGGACAACAACCAGTGTGGCGATAAGCTCGAGGCCGGCGATTAATAACCCAACCCTTTTAGCCAGACCGGTGTTCTGAATAACTCCTATTGCGATGGCGCCCAGTATAGGCAGCGCAATAATCATGCTCAATATCGGAACATTTTGTTCAATCATGCTGGCTATCCTTTACGGCACTGCCACCGTCGACCTTGACCGGCACCTTGTTGGAATGCTTGTCCCCATATTTGTGATAATACGCACTCATCCCGGTCGGATCTCTTTCTATGAAGTTTAGCCAGGGTTCCGTGTTAAAGCCGGTGCCGATGAGCATCGAGCAAATCGTTATAGCGATAACGGGCTCCATTTTGACTACATATTGAGTGTTCCTGAACGGTTGTACGGCACGTTTTGAACCTGTCATGAATATCTGCTGAAAAGCCCGCAGCAGAAAGGCGGCCGCCAGAACGTTGCCCACCAGAATAGCGATGGCTACCAGCCAGCCATATTCTTCAATGGTGCCTTCAATGAGCAGGTGGGCTGCATCGAACCCCGGTGTCCCCGGCATGGCCATGGTACTCAGCGCGCTAATAAAAAAAAGCAGCGCTATGCTGATATGGGTGTCAAACAGGCCGCCGAGCCGGGGGGTAAACGCTGTGTGGGTACGCTCATAAACCAGGCCGATGCTGAACAGCATTCCTGATGATGCCAAGCCCCACGCCAGCGAGAGAAATATCGCGCCATTCAACCCATGCTCGTTAAAACAGAAAATACCGATAACCAGCATTCCCATATGACTGATAGCTGCGAAAGCCAGTAGCCTGCGGATATTGATTTGCATCAAAGCCAGCAGTGCTCCGTAAAAAATACTGATCAGGCCCAGCGTGACCACGAATCCGGACCAGTGTTCGGCAGCTTCCGTAACCAGCGGCATGACGAAACGGGCGGTCGCATAGACGCCCAGTTTCAAGCCCACGATAAAGATGACTGCACTGGCTACCGTGCCTCGTTCCGCCAATATCGGCAGCCAGCCGTGAAATGGAAACAGGGGTATACGTATGGCAAAGCCGCAAAACAAAAGAATGAAAATCAATGTTTCGTTTTGTAACAGGGTCTTGTTTTGTTTCAGCGTCACCCAATCAAAACTCAAAGCATGACCTGAATCCATCAATCCAAAACCCAGCAACAGGAAGCCGGTTAATGTCATCAGCAGACCCCAGCCCCAGTACTGCACCAGGTGGGTGACTACCCATCGCTTTTTTTGCCCCGTGCCGCCATGGATGGTCAATATAATTACCGGTAGCAACTCAAGCAGGCTCCAGAACCAGAACTGCATGACATTCAGTGCGGTAAAGGCACCCATGAGGATTGCTTCATACCCCAGGAGGCATGCCACGAATTTCCAGTCTACCGTGCGTCGGGTAATTGCTTTATAAACCAGAATCAGCAGTGTTAAAAACGCCGTGAGTGCAATAAACAGAACATTCAGGCCATCAACGCCGACACTGTAATAGGTAAAGTCGAGAAAGCGCTCCTGCTCGGCCAGCTGAATCCCGGCTTTTTCTGGATCAAATACGGACAACAGATAAAAGCTCAGCAATAAATTGAGTAGCGGTCCGGCAAAGCCCAAGCTCATCGCGACCACCGTGGACCTTGAAAACAGGACAGCGAACATGGCCGCCAGCGGAACGAGGGTTAGCGTGGTCAGGAGGGGAAACGCTATGGATTCCGACCAGAAGGAGATGTTGGTAACCATCAGAACCTCACAGTGCAACCAATAATATTATGGATACAAACAATGCAAGATAGCCGGGGTTGAGCAACAGCCGTTCAATTTTATTGGCGGCAAATCCAAGCTGGCGGCCGTAATCAATCATGTCTTCGCCAATGCCGCGTATCACCAGACGGTCTTCGAACCAGTACAGGATTGCGGTCACCCGTTGCGTAAGGTCTCCTGCAAATCCACTGCCACGGGCAAAATCACTGTCCTGGTTCTCCTGTGGCACAGCAATTTTGTGTTTTCCCGGTTGCGTCAGGTTACCGACGACGCCCAACGAAGCATACAAAGACTGACGTGTAGCAATTTTCTGCTTTTCCATTTGTGCCAGCGTGGAGATCGTGCGAAGCGAGGGCAAGGGAATTCCCATGACTCGATCAATGACGTAATCATCAAAATAAGCCAGATCGTGAGCGAGTCGACGTACAGGTTTCACCAAGGCCCAGTCGGTGATCTGATCCATCCAGAAACGCTGTAAGGAAGCAACATATACCCAGCGCAAGCCCGCAATTTCCCGTTCAACGGGCTCGATTGGATTGCCGAGGATATTATGCATGAGCGATGGCGCGGTGAGAACTTGATAACCGCGGACTACGGCATGCGCGCACAGATGCCAGCTTGCCAGTTCCCAGAAGCCAAGCCCACATTCCAGAAACATCAAGCCCAATTGCCCTGAAGTCGAGAAAAACAAAGAGCTCTTGACATCAGTCTGGGTTAGCCCTACGACGAAGCCATACACAGCTGTTAATAATCCCACAGCTGCGACCAAAGCCATTATCAGGGGTGCCCGTTCAAAAATAGGCTGCAACAGCAGCATGAGATATACCCCTGCATGTACCATGACCGCGCCGTAAAATCCCGCACTGGAGGGCGTAGGTCCTTCAGCCGCTCGCGCAAGCCACGGAGCAAATGGTATCTGCGCCGATTTTGCAAATGCGGCTACAGCAAAGCAAAATGCGATTGCGCTTGCCTGCCCGCTGGTCAATTGGGTCGACAAGGCATTAATCTGGGACCAGTCGAGACCTTTGGCCCAGGTATAACTCAGTCCCATACCCAGGATAAAGCCGGCATCACCGATACGGTTGGTGACAAATACACGTGTCGCGTTAAAGGCAGCGACAGGGCGGTCATAAGCGTAAGCGATTAATAAATAAGAGCAGAGTCCGGCAATTTCCCAGCCTATAAAAGTGCCGATTGCGTTACCCGACAACACCAGCAGCAACATGGCCGAAGCAAACAGACTCAGCAAAAAAAAGAAGCGGTGAAAACCGGCTTCCCTATGCAAATAATTAACGGAAAAACGGATGATGATAAATAGCAGGATGGCAAACAGGGCTGCTAGCGCCACACTGAAGCCGGTAGTGATAAAGCTCATCTGAATGTCCAGATTGCCGCTTTCCAGCCACTGGCCAACAGCAAAGGAATCCGCATTCAGTCCCAGTAAATCGGCGCCCAGGAGGGTCAAAGCCAGCATGCATGACAAGGTGATAGCCCAGCTGGCAATGCCCGCTGTCCTGGATTCACTGGCTTCGCCAGTAAGCACGCCAAATAGATGACCGACACCGATAACTGCTGCGGCAAGTAGCGGAAGTAACGGAATTAGAACTACGAGCGCATCCATTGTCAGGCCTCCAGTAGCTCAGATTGCCTGATCAGTGCGGGAGGCAATGGAAGGGTTTTGCCGCGATAATACTCAGGTGATTTTGGGCAGGTAGGCAAATCTATTGCTTCAGCTTGCCAGGGAACAAACCCGACTCCGCGTTCAAAGGTAAATATTTCATCGCTATCGGGGTCCTTCGCGCTAAGAAGTATCCATCCTCCAGATATCAACTCGCGCAAGCTTTCCTGCCGGGCATAGATTTGTCCGAGAATTGACGTTTTAGCCTCGACCAGAATCTGCAAGCGCATAGCCTCATGAATTTCTATCATTTGCCGCGGCAGGCCGGTGCGTAAATCGCTGGAAGCACCCTCCATGACAGCAAACATTCCGGTGACATTATGCGGAACCTTTGTACCACAACCAAAACGCTCGTTATTGACGGTAGAGAAGTAATATTCCAGATTAATACCTGCACCAACAGGCCCGACGGCCAATAGGATACCTTCCAGCACTTTGCCTTCCGGGTCTTGCGTCGGATCATAGGAGATCAGGAAAACGCGGCGATCGAAAAACACACCTTGTGTTACCGATCTGCGGCCAACTACAGCTGAGGCATTGGTTGCGTGTCCTAGTTCAGGTCTGGCCTGAGAGAAATCGGTAGCACGTTCTTCTATATGTTTTAACGCTTCCACCTTTGTCGGGCTACGTGGCGCAGACGCTAGCCGACGGCAACGCTCATGCGCTGACATCTGCTGTCCGTGACGCAATTCACCCAATAATTTGGTGAGCGCGCCTTGTCGTTCTAACGGTATATCACCAAAGTCATACCAGATAATTTCTTCATTGCAGGTATTGTGTTCGGCGCCAATGAACCATGTATCGGATGGAATATCTATGCTGCGCTCGGCTACCAGCCTGCGTATTTCCGGCCGATTGGCCATCGCTGCGAATAGGCGTGCATTCGGCCCACCATGACGGCCGCTACAAGCCCCGCAATCGTAAGCTGCCAAATGTGGATTATTCTGGCTAATAGATCCATGCCCCATCAAGACTACTAATTCCGAAAAGCCGTAAGTCAAGCCCGAATTGCGCAAAAAACCAGCAACCCGGTCGGCTTGTTCCTTATCGGTAAAGCCCAGCTTGGGTTGCGCCGACGTGGCAACTGTTGCGTTATCCGTTGAAGTAAACATCAGTTGCGTATTCACTGGAGGTGAAACAAGCTGACGGAGGTGCGCAAGTGTTTCGTGCTGGCGTTTAGGTACTATAGATTTGGCCAGCAACCCGGCGAAGGTAAACGGGGCGATCGCATCAATAAGGGCGTGTGAGAGTAAAAGGTTGCGGCGTAAGCTCTGATGCACCAAATTGGCGATGCGCTGTCCCCATTTTTGCCCGCTATTATGTCGGAGGAGCGTTTCTCTCGTGTCTGGCCTGGGTATTTCCTGCACCTCATGGGCTGGCGTTACCACTATTGGGCATAATGGCGTCACCTCGGTGTCATCCAGACCTTTATAGTACATTGGTACGCCGAAAAAACCCGCAGCTCCGAACGTTTCAATCGCAGGGTTGAGTTCTTCCAGATGCCTGCGAAAGCTTTCCTCGCGATCGTCTATGCAAAAAATAATTTGTGAGTCTGGACGCGTGTGGCGCCTTGGCCAGGTTCCTTGATTGTGATTGGCGCGTATCGCCCGGAAAATGCTGTTGCTGTAATGCCTTTCATAAGCATATAGCCAGATTTTGCCATGTGCTGCCGTAGAGAATTGATCAAGCAGCGTGAGCATGTCCAACAGGTCTTCTCTTCGAAGTTCCTGTATGGATGAAGCATTCAGACCCAAATGCTGGCATAAACGGAACAATCGCCAGCCGCTGCTATAGATCGTATGATTCGTGCCTCGCGTTTCAGCCAGTGGACTATATTCCCAAGTCTGGATCAGGTCGGCAAGTTGCTGCCACACGACACGTTCGTGCCGCTCTGAAACGGCGAGCATGGTCAGAGATTCCACCCGCTGAGTCAGATATTCCGGTAGCTCTCCTTTATACAGTTGACTGCGCACCATGAATTCTGACAGGTTTTTGCGAAAATAAGCCTGCAGACTGCTTAGTTTAGCTTCGATCAGCCAATTCTCCCGGCAGATATGGTTTAGCCAGAGCCGATCCAGCGTTAACCTTATTGCCAGATAATCGGCAAGATTGGGTTTCGCATCGTTTGGCGTCTGATAATGTGGATGATGCTGACGCCAGTTGACCAATCCGGACCAGCCGGGCAATTCAAGCGCTAACCGGCGAAGATATCCTTCCCATTTTGCCTGGGGTATTTCCATCCTGGTCAGGTGTAAAATGATGGTCTCCACCGCATCTATGGGCAATTGCTCCATCATCGGCTGCCATTCAGGCAATTCGTGCAGGAATGGGTCCGCATCATACTGAACAGTTGCTCGCCAGGCGCCGAAAAGACCTAATTTGCTGCGCCCGGGTGTTTGCCATGCTGCAATGCCTTCATCCATCCCTGAAGCACAGATGCGGATCAATTGAGGGCGAACGGAATCGAGAATGTCGACCCCGCTTAATCCCATGATGAAACCGCGCAAAGTAATGCTGTCGCCCAGCTGATCCAGTAAGTCATCCAGTGCTTTGCTTGCCCGCCATTGCATTTGCTGATGAACCGAAGCTCCGTTATTACTTTCGTGTACATGTTCCAGCCACTCCTCGGCTTGTTCCAGCGATAAATCAAGCAGATTTTCGGGGTGCAGTCCTGCCTGCTTTATCCCAAGCTTTGCCAGAATGCTTTCCCAGAGCTGGCTGATGACATTAACCGGATAAGTGCTATCGGCAAACAATTGATCACGAATTTGTTGAGGCACATCCGCTTGCACGGAATCAAACGCGTTCATTTCTTCTATTTGCCAGTTCAGCTGGCTGGCATCCAATGCCGGCAGATCGAATAGCAGCGCAATGCGATAGAGCTCCCCTCGCGTAATAGTCCTGTCTTTTATCTTACAGAGCGTTTGATCTGTTTTCAGTTCCGGGTCGCGCGCAAGCGCCGCGAAAATGTCGCCATCATCAATGCGACCTTGCCAATAAAAAGCGCGGCTTTGTGCTTCGGGAAGATAACCATGAATCCCGGTTAACGCTTCGAATGCGGCCAGCGCTTCTTCAAAAGGAAGGTGCTGAAAACCATGCAACGTGTTGTGGTGTACGAAATTCAGTATGGGTGCCTGCCCGGGCAAGACATGATCCAGGTGATGGAGTGCTTTCGTAATTTGCTCACGCAGGCTAGCAGCTTGATCATCAGAGTTTAAATGTGATTCCCGCATAGCTAACCCTCCAGAATTTTTAGCCTGATCAGGCTGTTCATTTGCGAGATGGTTGCCGTTGACAGATCAATCAGCCAAGCCGGCAGCAGGCCGAATAGCACGATCCCGGCGACCAGAATGCCCAGTGCAAGCAATTCGGGTGGCCTTAAATCTTCGATTTTTTTCATCTGTGGCTTCACAGGGCCCGTGAACAGCAGGCCAATTGTGCGGATCGCGTAAGCAGTGCTGATCAGAATGGCCAGGCTGAAAAATATCATTAGGCCGCCCCACTGCTGAAAACCGCCGACCATCGCATGAAGTTCCGCCACTGCTCCGACTGTTCCGGGCATGCCCATTGCAGCCAGCAATGTGATAGTGGTAAAAAACGCAAAACGCGGCATTACTTGAACCAGCGAACTGTAATCCTGTATGTTACGCGTGTGGGTGCGGTCATAAAGCAGGCCTACCACCAGAAATAGCGCACCCGCAATCAGCCCGTGAGCGCTCATTTGCAAGATTGCACCAGTGATTCCGGTCTCGTTCAGTGTGGAAATCCCCAATAAGACAATGCCCATGTGGCTGATTGAAGAATAGGCGACCATTGCCTTGAGGTCACTTTGCCGCCATGCAAGCAAACTGCCATAGATCATGCCGAACAGCGCCAGGAAAACCAGTAGCGATTGCAGCGTCTGGGCAGCAGTGGGCAGGATGACTACTATCCTCAGTAAACCGTAAGCTCCCATTTTCAGCAATATGCCGGATAGCAGGATACTGACCGGGCTAGGCGCCTCGACATGCGCCAGCGGCAACCAGCCATGGAGCGGGAAGATGGGCATCTTGACACCGAAGCCGATCAGGAAACCGAGAAACGCCCAAACCTGGTGATCCTTGGGCATCTTTTCGGACACATGGCTCATTGCACTCATCAGGGACACGTGTTCGGGAACGTACTGATAAACCGCGATC
>JBDTDT010000089.1:0-15394 GCA_039922995.1 Nitrosospira sp.
ATGAATACCATCCTCACAAGGGGCTGAAGATGAAGTCGCCACGACAATTCATCCGCAGCCAGTTACTAACCGCATCCTGTCCGGTTTAATAGGGGCAACTCCAGGGAGAAAAATGAATTTTCGGGGAATGTTTCAGGAAGGGATTCAGCAATTTGGCGACGCTTGCTTTTCAGGACGACCGCAGGAACGGTTCCCGAGATTCAAAGTGGGGGTGCGGTCCGGACCGAAACGTGGTTCGTCTGAATGAGACCGGAGGGATTCCTCGCAAATGCCGAGTGCAAATATCCTGGCTTTGAACTGCGCTGCGTCCAACGGGCGCTCTTTCGGCGCATTCAAACTGTCCTGAATGCGTTTTATGAGCAAGTAATCGTCTGCACCTGCTTTGGCGGTGAAAGTTTTGATAAACAGATTCATCCCTGCAATTTGTTCCAGCAGCTCACGATTGAGCAGCACGATATCGTTTAATAATGCTTCCGCTCGTGTTTCCATGGCTGCTTCCAATCTGGGCATGGTTCCTTCGCCTTCCTCAATAAATTAAATATCCCGAGATCCATTGTCGGAGGATCAATCGTTTTATGAATCTCCTGCCGCAACTGAATTCTACAGATTTCGTATGCGCCGTCTATTGGACCGAAGTACACCGAAGTATGGATAGGGGTATTTGCTGGAGGAGGGCAAACGAAGCCTGTCCGGTACATCGGGCAGGCTGTGGCTGGTCGAGGTAATTTGTCACCCACATCAGAAAATCTGCATAGCTATAAAACGTATAAGCAAATCAAATTATATAATTTAGGATTATATATCCTGTCTGTTAATCTCTCTCCCACTCTGTCAAGCGGCAAATAGTTGTGTTTACCCCTTGGTCAAGTCATATCCGGACATAAGGCTGCAAGGTGAAAAGGCCATGAATCCAGGTTCGTGGTCCAGGGCCATACCCGTGCAGCACCACAACGTAACGGTAACACCGGCCAGGAGACAGGGCATGAGAACAACAATTGATATCGGCGACCGGCCGGAATGCCGGAAGAGCCCTTCAGGAGAGAGCAGTGAAAAGTTATTGGCGAATGATGCTTGCTTCGACGGTCGGCATATTGCCCATCGAGTCGATCCAGGCGAATATGGACATCATGCCATCCGGAGAATCCCGGGCTATCCGGCCAGGCGCGCAGCAGGTGGCCGCAGCATCGGGTGCAGATAAAGGATCGATCCCATCATCCGATGACAATTATCGATGGTTAATCAAATCATCCGATGACAATAAAGCAGGGACGACAAAACTCGCGGATCAAACCGATTTCCCCCCAGCCAGACCGGAAGCAGGCAAAAAGAACACCACGACCTATTTCCGGCGCGCCGACAGCTACGGGACCAGTCCCGACTCCGATCCGCCCAGGTATGTGCGCAGGTTGAGCGATATCGGCATCGAGGCATTCAAGGATATAACATGGCTGGATATCGGGTTCGAGTTTCGTACCCGTTATGAAATGCGCCACAATGATATACGCCATGTTGAAGGCGGGTTCGATAACCCCTTCTTTCTGCGCTCCCGCGCATATGCCGGGATAAAAGAAATCCTCGATCCATTCCGCTTCGCGGTCGAGTTCCAGGATTCGCGCGTCTATAACCACAAATTTGCGTCAACCGATCAGGAAAACGACCCCTACGATCTCATCCAGGGATACGGCGAACTGCATTTCAAACGCGGACTGGGCGAAGACGATCGCAAGCAGGACCGGCCGGTCAGATTCCGTGCAGGCCGGATGGCCTACGAAACGCTGGACCGGCGATTTATCGCGCGCAACGAATGGCGGAATACTACCAATGCCTTCCAGGGTTTTCGTCTGAATCTGGGTCAGGAAGTAAATGATTGGGAAGTCGATATGTGGGGTATGCAGCCGGTCAGGCGCCTGCAAACCCGATTTGACGAGGCTAACGATCACCTGTGGTTCTTTGGCGCGATCGGCCATTGGCGCAAATGGTCCGACATCATCACGCTGCAACCCTATTACATGGGCCAGAAGCAAACGGCTGACCCCAATGGATTTACAGCCACAAACCGGCTCGACCGGGAAATTCACATGCCATCGCTGCGCGGCTATGGCAAGGTAGGTAACACGGGTCTGGATTTCGACGTGAATTTCAGCTACCAGTTCGGTACCAATGGCACACAGGCACAAGCGGCTTACGGTTATACCGCGGAAATAGGGCAGACTTTCAAGCATGCCTGGAAACCGCGTCTTAGCGGATTTTACGGTTACGCCACGGGTGACCGTCATCCCAATGACAATGTGAACAATCGTTTTGACCGTTTTTTCGGTTTTGCCCGCCCCTGGTCGTCAGATCATTATGTTATTTATGAAAACATCAAGGCTCCCAGAGTCAGGTTTGATCTGCAGCCGATCCAGAAACTGGGGCTGGAAGCCAGCTATGCCTGGTTCTGGCTGGCCAGCAGCACGGATCGTCTTTTTGACTCCTTCGACGGCAATATTAGTGTCACCAAGGATCCGGGTTTCAACCGGGACAAGACCGGCAGAAGTGGAGATTATGTCGGGAGCGCGTTGGAATTGCGCTTACGCTATCAGCTCGCTTCACGCGTCAACACCACGTTGGGCTACTCTCATTTCACCGCTGGCGATTTTGTAAAGAACGTGATCGCCGAACATCCCGACGAGATTACGCAGCGCTCAGGCAACACTGATTTCTTCTACTTTGAAGTTGTGGTCACTGCCTTTCAATAATCCCCTGAAAAGAACCCGTCCGGAGTGTTATCGAAGGAAAATGAGGGGAGAAAATGAATTTCCGGCAATGGATGCCTTGGCGGCTAGAACCGCGCCTGCGGATAATTTATGCTTCGCAATAGACGATAGGCTCGCCATGAAAAGCGGGGCTATCGTTCAGGGATGATGCTCGGCAAAATCAGGCGTTGAGTGGCGCGAGGCCCACGCTGGGACCGACGTCGCTTGCCCAGTATACTTTGGACTCGGGCCATCCCACGAGTTGTTCTTCATGGAAGTATGGATTCAGCGATGTATCGGAATGGTTGACGATTGCTTCCGGCCTGCGTTCGATATTGCCTTCTTCAGTCCTTATGTAGGTAACGTATTTACTCATTTTGCTTGCTCCCGTAAATAGATTGGGTTCCCTCCTGTGTACCGATTATTTGCTGATATAGCTAAGACGAGTTGCAACTCGTTTTGCTCCGCATTTTTATCTTTAGTCACGATTTTATTTTAGTACAAATGCCGTAAATATCAGGAATACATCGCCACTAAAAGTTCCGCAAAACGTGGCAGGCCTACTGCTCAGCAGGTAGGATGATCGATCGGCCCGGTCTGGGGTTCGGACGCCGGAACTTTACCCGTCAGTCGCGCAAGATATTTGACAAGGTAGCGATGGCACAGAATACTACCTGTTGATGCGTCCGGATCCAGGAGCAGGAACCTGTCCGACTCGCCGGGCCAATTCATTTCCCCGCATCCCCTACGGAGCTGCCTTCTCAATGATGTCTCACACCGCAACGACGCTTACCATGGCGTCGATTATCGAGGACCAAGCGCGCAAACACCCTCATCGCACTGCGATTATCTATAACGATCTTCGTTTTTCGTACGGGCAGCTCAATGCAATGGCCAACATGATTGCCAACGGCCTGGTGGAGATGGGGATCAAATCCGGAGATCACGTTGCCATGTCGTGTCCGAATCTGCCATATTTTCCAATGATCTATTATGGAATTCTCAAGGCGGGCGCGGTGGCGATAGCACTGAATGTATTGCTCAAGCCGCGTGAAATTGCCTACCATCTGCAAGATAGCGATGCGAAGGCATTCATCTGTTTTGAAGGGATAGCCGAGCTGCCGATGGGCCGGATGGGCAAGGCAGGGTTTGACGCAGCACCTCAATGCGGTTTTCTGATCCTGATCACGGCCCATCCCGCATCGCCCTCGCCCGTGGAGGGCGCTAGGACACTGGGCCAGTTGATGCACAACCAGCCGTCAACGTTTGCCACCCACAAATCGCAGCCCGGCGACATCGCAGTGATGTTTTACACCTCCGGCACCACCGGCCAGCCCAAAGGGGCCGAGCTGAGCCACTTGAACCTGCTGATGAATGCAATGGCTGTGCGCGACCTTTCAGCGGCCGCCATGGAATCAGGGCCGGATGCCCGCAATGTCGTCCTCATCACATTACCGCTTTTTCATGCCACGGCCCAGCAAGCCCAAATGAATGCCAATCTGCTCGCCGGCGCAACCTTGACCCTCATGCCCCGTTTTGAGCCGGGGCCGGTGCTGGAAGTCATGAAACGCGACCGGGTCAACCTGTGGACTGGCGTGCCCACCATGTTTCACGCTTTATTGGACTATTCGCAGGCCAATACTGTCGACACCGGGCCTATCGCAGCCAATCTGCGGCTGGTCTCTTCCGGGGGCGCGGCCAATGCCCATGGAATTGATGAGGCGGTTCGAGGAGACGTTCGGCGTGCGGGTTCTGGAAGGATACGGCTTATCGGAAGCCTCGCCTGTCGTTTGCTTCAACCATGTGGACAGGCCTTCCAGGCCGGGTACGGTGGGGCAGGCGCTGTGGGGCATGGACGTCATGTGCGTGGATGACCAGGACCAGCCCGTTCCGGCGGGTGAAAAAGGCGAAGTCGTCATACGCGGCCATAACATCATGAAGGGCTACTACAAGCGTCCGGAAGCGACCGCGGAAGCCATGCGCAATGGCTGGTTTCATACCGGCGATATCGGCGTCCTGGATGAAGAAGGCTATCTGTCACTCGTGGATCGGAAGAAAGACATGATCATACGCGGCGGTTATAACGTCTATCCGCGCGAGCTGGAAGAAGTCATGGCGATGCATCCCGCGGTATCGATCGTGGCGGTGGTGGGTATCTTCCACGATAAACTGGGTGAAGAGGTGAAAGCCTTCGTTGTAAAGAAAGCGGGCGCCCGAATCACCGAGGATGAGTTGATTGCCTGGTGCAAGGAGGAGTTTGCCGCTTATAAGTATCCGCGCCATATCGAGTTTCGCGACCAGCTCCCGACCAGCGCGACCGGCAAGATCCTGAAGCGCGAACTCAGGCAGGATGCCGGCTCTGCCTGATCTCGCGCCCGGAACGCGTCCTTGTCAGAGAAAGAAGTGAATAATGAGCGCCCTGACGGCTGACCACACGACCAGAAGAGCAAGAACGCTCCATGCGATGAAAACAAGAACCTGATTATGCATCATGGTGGTTCTCCCTTGAACACAGCGGGCGGCGAACAGGCGGGAAGCGTTTTTGAGTATAGTAAAAACGTCATACGTGTCAAATTGCGTATTGAATCCCGGTTCAATCGGGGGAATAGCTCGTATCAGTTCAATCCTCGTCTCATGCAGCCATTTTTTTATCTTTTATGTGTGTCCTCGTACAGAGCAAATCAGGCTGATTGGTTAATATGCAAGTATTCTCGGCTTTTAATGGCGGAGATAAAACTTCCGGTGTCGGCGTGCTGCACAGGTTGGCTTCCGGAGAATTCCAGATTTGCTTTCAGGAGACACATATGAAGACGGGTGAAGGAAAAAGCGATAGTAGCCGCCAGGCCAGCAAGCGCGGGTTTGCTTCCATGGATGAAAGCAAGCAGCGCGAAATCGCCAGTAAAGGCGGAAAAGCAGCGCATGAAAAAGGCACCGCGCACGAGTTCAATTCCGAAGAGGCGCGCGAGGCTGGCAAAAAAGGCGGGGCGTCGCATAGAAAATCCGCCTCGGGCAGCAGCGCTTCAACTTCAGCGTCGGGAGGTGTTTCCGAACAACACGTCAAGACGGGTGGCCCAGGTTACAAAACTAGCTAGCAGCTAGCTATTAGCGGACCACGCACATCCTGCCACAGTTAATGCCGTCCTTGGCCGGATAGCACCTGCTGGACGGGGTCGTCAATGCATGTCAGTGGACAGACGATTCTTCTGGGTCGTCCGGCATAGGGCTGCTTTTATTTACGGGCGCGCCTGCCACACAGATGCCCGCGCAGTTGATGTGGTCTTTTGCCGGATCGCACCTGTCTGATGGATCATCGATGCATTTCATGTCGCCGGGGCACTTTATCAAGGGGCTGGCACAGGGTTGTTTCAGCACCTTGGAAGATCTGGATTCCGAAAATGACATATTCCCCTGGGCACCCTGAGCATGCGCGCCGACCGCTAGGCTCATGGATAAGGCAATTATTGTTACAAGCTGGGTAGCCATACTTAAAAGCGAATAGGGTTTCATAAGATCACTCCCATGGAGAAAACACGATGGAGGGTCAGAGAAACACTATTCTTCTGCACGAATACCCTCATCCTTCGTGCGCAGTTTTGCCTCGAATTTATTGTAGTAATATTGAAGTAATAAAAAGCACGATGTCTGTGCGGTTGCGAACATCCCTGTTGCTTGAGGGATAAAAAATATGTCGGGGAAGCATTCTGTAAACGGAAATATTGCGGCGGGATTTTGTACAAGGGAAAGCTTGACGCGGCGTTTTACTTGTCTTGTTGCATTGGCTGCGGGAGATCGGGCTTACGGTCGATGCGCTCGATCGCCCGCGCTAGCGCATCGCTCAGCTCGCGAGCCTGCTCGCTTTCCATGGCTACGAGCTGCTCACGTCCGCTTCGCCAAGGCGCCGCCGGGTATCGACAGGTAGATAAAACGAATAAAGATGAGTTTATCGGTCGATACCGTTTCGATTTCCCATCCCGTAATGGGAAGCACGGAGAGATCGGGCTTCATTAATGCCTTTTCTATTAATTTCGTGGAAAATATATTTTAGCATAGGGTACCTGTTTATCCATTATGGGTAAACACTTATGGTATGGGAGCCATTTCGTTAATATGAAAATATTGTTCTTGTATTTACATAAAAATGACCGCTATTAATATTGCCGGTGCAATGGGATTGATTCCACGAGCGCCTCAGTTTCGCAAAGGCGGCGGTAGCGTATGGGCCGGTTCGCAGTTGATGCTTACGTCGAGATGCAGCGCAACGAACGTGCTGGCCGCATTTTCACGAAGAAGCAGTATTACCGGAAACTGGCGGCGATGCTTGGGCGGAGCGAGAAAACATGCGAACACCGCCTGCAGGATATTTCTCATGTGCTCTCGCTCATGGGGCGCAGTTGGCTGACGGAACTCAAACCCGCAACGAACGTAGATGCCATGGTGGCGGCGAAGATCGAAAAATTACTGGGAACGATCGAGGGACAAAAGGCGGCGCCCATCGCGGCTTTCAAGATCGCGGGGCGAGAGGAAGGCCGCCGCTCGAGTCTTCCGCGACCGGACGGCAACCCCTATCCGGTATCCAGGCGCATAACGGTTACGGGTTTCCGGACAGATGCCAGCGTCGAGGCCTGGGTCTTGCAGCAAGCCGGCGGAATTTGCGAGGGATGCGAGAAGGCTGCCCCGTTCAAGGGTTTTGATGGCCTGCCTTATCTTGAATTGCATTATGTCCGGCAGCTGGCCGAAGGCGGGCCGGACACGGTAACCAATGCGGTTGCGCTATGCCCCGATTGTCATCGTGAAATTCACTACGGAGCCGACGCCCAAGTGCTGGAGGCTTGGCTATATGATAATGTCGCCAGGCTGATCCGAGTGTAGGCCCGCTATTCCGTAACTTGCCTGCCTTGGCTTGTGCAATCCGGAAATGGGCGAAAAAGGCTTCCTGTGGAAGCCTTTTTTCCGGCTTAGCTCGTGGTATCGCTTATCGAAGCATCCGGTGCATTTTTCTTGACCGACTCTATGCCGTTATCCCGGGCCGATTCCGATTCATAAGATTCGCTCGTACCGATGACCTGGTGGTTGCCTGATTTGAGATTAAATCTGTACTTGCCGCTTTCGGTCGTTTTACGCTGATATCGTGCATCATCCGGTGCATTTTTTTTAACGGATGCTATTCCGTTGGCACAGCCGGAATGAGCGGTATAGCCTTCGCTTGCCAGGATAGTTTGTCCATTGCCTGCTTTTAACCTGAATCTGAATTCACCCGCCTTGTCTTTGTAAATCTCGAATTTTCCGGCCATTTGAACCCCCTCTTGTTATTGTCGAATCCAAAAAAGATGGTTTGTTGATAGCTTACGCGGTACCGCGATTTAATCTTACGATATATACCTGGGGCGCCACAGCAGAGTTAACGCAGGGTAATCGGTTACGGTTGACTTTCAGGCGAATATTTGGCAAAAGCCGGAATTGGCTTGATGCTGCCGATGGTTGCGGGTAAGGTGGCGTTTCCTTTTTTTGGGGATGGAGCCACTTTATGACTATTACGCTGAATCACACTATCGTGCCGTCGCACGACAAGGTCGAATCCGCCCGATTTTATTCGAGAATATTCGGTTTCGAATATGTGGGCGAGTTTTCCCATTTCGTAGTGGTAAAGGTGAATGACACGCTTTCCCTGGATTTCGACAGCAGGGAGAAATTCGAATCCCATCACTACGCATTCAAGGTTTCCGAGGGGGAATTCGACGAGATATTCGAACGCCTGAAAGCCGAGGGCATCAAGTATGGCAGCGGTCCCTTTGATTCTGAGAATATGCGTATCAACCATAACGACGGCGGCCGAGGCGTCTATTTTCGCGATCCCGGCGGACATCTGCTGGAGATGCTGACGATTGATTACAAGATGTCCTGACCGGCATATATTTGCAATCAGGCGGACACCGGCAAGGTAGCCTGTTCATCACGCACCGGGCAGGCTGACAGATTTTACAAGGACCAACGCAAGGAACAGGTCAGGCTTGCTCTCGCCAGACATGGCTGACGTCATTTCGATATATGGGCTCAAGAGCCATCCCTCCATTTCTCACTAAGCTGCCTTGCCGCCGCAAAGTCTTTTCCCCCATTTATTTTACTTTCAAGGTCTACCTCATCCTCATCCATAAAACCACTTTAAAAAAATGGTTTTATGTGCTATAAAGAATCATGGCCACCAGCGATAAGTTTCACCAGTTGGGGCGCTGTGGACATCATGAAGGGCTCCAACAGGGGTGACGCTGGTTACCGTGTTATCTCTGTTACGCAAATTAAGGAGACCGAAATGAAAACTCCCAATTCGTTGCTTTTATCCATGATAGCTGCCATTGGCTTGTCTTTTTCCGCATCTGGTGCATTGGCTGGCGAACCCAATACCGCACTTTTTGAAAAAAATAAAAACAAGCATACCGAATCCCGCCACCATGGCGAGAGGAGTCATCCTTCGCAGGCAATGCTGCATCGTGATTGCGCGCCTGGCACAAATCAGGACCGGGAATGCGCGCATGACACGACTCACGAGAAAGACGACCATCATATTGTGCTCACACATTGATGCCATATCATCGCAACACTCAGTAACCGATTCTGCAACTTGTGCCCATGCAACGGATCTCCGGGCATGGGCACTTTCTTACGGTTCCGGGAAATTCGGTGAGGGCAATTCCCTGCAGCCGTGAATGGAGACCGATCTTGCGGGTCTGCAGGTGTAGCCATGGGCCTGACCTTGGCTTACTGGCCCACCAGGGATTCTTTTCTGTTGCTGAGCTTGCACATAATCCTTTAGAATCCGTTTAGCCGATCAAGTATTGTCCCCGGCAGACTTGCCCCAATCCGGCGGTCGATGTATTGCACGTCATCAGCTATCCGACGGGTGCATCCATCATAACCCGCCTCGATAATTATTGGCTTCAACAGCCCTTTTCAGGGAAGGCACCGATAATGAAAAACGGACTCTTTCTGGCAGGCACGCTCGTTATCATGGCGTTTGTCGGATGCAGCAGCGTACCGGAGAGGAACGCGGCCAAGGTCGTATACGTGCCCGGTGCAAAGGTGGACCTTGCCAATACGGAGCTGGTAAAGGAAACGCTGTATGCCCAGTACAGCCAATGGAAAAATACAAAATACCGGATCGGCGGCTTGACCAGGCACGGCATCGATTGCTCCGGTTTCGTTTATGTGACATTCAAAACAAAGTTGGGCATGGTGTTGCCGAGATCGACGGAATTTCAGGTGGAACTGGGCGAGAGGGTCGACAGGGATCAATTGCGGGCAGGCGACCTGGTTTTTTTCAAGACCGGGAGAACCGACCGGCACGTAGGCATTTATCTGGAGGACGGCAGGTTCGTGCATGCTTCGACCAGCCATGGCGTCATTATCTCCGGGCTGGATGAAAGTTACTGGAAATCCGCGTACTGGAGGGCGAAGCGGCTGGATACCTGATGCGGCTATGCGGACCGGGTTCGCGCCCGCCTCTGCAGTCAGCTTACTTCGATAAGAATGGCCGCCAGTGTCGCTGCGCTATAAAGTGCCAGGGTTGCCCACATTACCCGGCGCATGCGAAGTCCTCGTTCGTTTGCCTGCGTACAGCAATAAATTACCGGCGATAATACCCATTCGGCCTCGCGGGCATTATTATCGCGGATTGCACGGTGCAATTCCGAAAGCGATGCATTGAATGCTTCTTCTACCTTGTCGACTCCCGGTGAGGAAGCGTAGCCCTTCCAGGCGAACGTAAAGGTGGCCCCGCGCGTGTCGACTTGCGCGTGCAGGTCTGGCATTGGAAAGCTGGTCACGCTATTGAGCTGCCTGGTTGGCCCCAGCATTACCGAAATCGGGCCACCCCCAGGTTTTTTGACATGGGAATCTTCCCCGGCTCGCGCGGCCAAGCCTATCAGATCCAGTCCGGCGGCCTGGCTTCTGGCCAAGATCCTGTCCCGTCCGCCGAGGGGGCCCGAGATCACAAATTCGATGGGCGAATTTGGAAATGCAATACTGTCTATTTCAGGAGTACTCAATCGCATCGCTCCTAAGCCGGGTTTTTGAGTAATGCCATAAAACGCGCAATGTCGTTCGGAGTATCGTTGGAGTGTTCATATATATCGACGGTCTTTGCGAATCGGCCCTGCTTCCATTTCTCGATTTCGTTTTTGCAGAAACGGTCAAAGTTCATCCGCTGTTGCGGTGCGGCGCACTTCCATAAATCATGCTTGTTGGCGAGAAAATGGATCCATTGCTTGGTGGGGGCATTGGATTCGTCGAGATGATGCCTGATCTGTTTAAGGAACGCTTCGTGGTCATGCAAGCGGCTTTCATCCACGGCCGCGTCGGTGTCCGATATATTATGATCGATTACAATACACAGGTATTCGCAAATTTCGGCCAGCTTGAATTGCTGCGGATACCGCTCTCCGCCACCATCCAGAATCGCGATATATCTGGGCGGCGTGGTTTGCAGCGATGTGACATAAGCGCTTGCCTGCTGCGTACGGGTAGGGGGGGCAACGTCGAACGACAGCCGATGCTTGAGGGTGGTTTTACCCGCTTGCGTGGGGCCGATGATGGCCAGGCTTGTGATTCTTGGGAAGATGTCCTTCAGTTCGTCCAGCGAAACGTTGCGGCCGACCAGATCTTCCGGGCGCTTCATCAGCGGGGGCACAGCTTTAAAAATGGCGTAGCCGAACGCGCCAATCGTGATCACCGTGCCGGTTGCAGCGAGCATAAGCGCCATGTTGCCGCCGAGCAGCGTCCAGCTGCCTATTCCCATTATGCCTCCGCCGACGCCCGCGACGCCGGAAACCCCGTTCAACTCTTCGGCGATCCTGGAGGGCCATTGCGCCCAGCGTCTTTTTAATGCCATGTGACCTCGGTCATGGGTCGGTCGAGTGTAAGATGTGGAGGGGCTCGGGTGCACTTGTGATCGCGAGCCGTTTTAATTCTATCACGGAAACAATGGATTATGCCCGGGGGTAAAATCCGGCTCCTGTTTCGAAGGCATGCGCGATTCTCGAATGCGCAAATTAACGGCGGATTGCCAGCGTGGGGAGTGGGCTAATGAGCAAAGGATAGCTGGAATAAATGAACCCTCATGTTCAAATTGAATCCATCTTATAGGTGTTGCCGAATCTTACACTTTACTTATATCATTTTGTTTGATGAGATATAACAACCTATTTTAATTATATTAAGTGTGATGGGTTAGAAATGGCATGCAAGTTGCTTAAGTTTGGAGTGATGTTTTTGCCGGCTCGGAAGGGTAAAACTTCATGTCAACTGATTGATTGCAGTAGAAATCATAACAATGCGGACGTGGTATATCAACACCCTGATCGGAGCTAATCTGCTCATGCTGGTGGCATGCCAGAACACGCCGCCCGCCATACCGGTACCTCAGGCTTCAATGACCCTCCCGAAGGCCGAGGTGGGAGAAATCACCCGGAAGGCGGCGAAGGAATATTCGGTCTGTGTCTGGTCGAATGCCGAAAAAATGAGGTTAGGCTCGCCCGACGTGCGCCTCGTCGTGGAAACGGCGACCAACACATGCAAGATGAGCATTCACAGGTTGCAATTGGCGCTGGCTATCGATAAGACCGAGTCGGTTTTCGCAAAGTCGTACCTCGATACCATAATGGAGAATACGAAAACCGAAGCGATGGTGCTCGTTCTCAAAGGCAACGCGAAAGATGCAAGAATCAGGGCTGCAAAACAGGAATAGGGAATAGGCGAATCGTGTTTGAATCGCTCCCGGATGCTGGCAATTTTTGGCAGCGCTCTGTCGGAGCATCCGGGCCGGGTTACCGCGACTGCGGTGCGATATTTCAGTGCACGGCTCCCAGTCGACCATTCGCCGCTTCCGGTGTCTCGTTGCGGTCGCGCGGCTTGACGGTAAGAACCGGGCAGGAAGCGTGCCTGACAACATATTCCGCAATACTTCCCAAGGTGAGATGGTTCCATCCGGTATAGCCGTGCGTGCCGAGGATGAGCAGATCGGCATGGTGTTCGGCTGCTACTCTGACAATCTCTTTGCCGGTGGGTCCTTCGGCAAAAATGGTTTCTACTTGCATATCCAGCGACTCCGCCAGTCCCTCAAGGGCTTCTTTTCCTTTTTGGCGGGTTTTTTCAATGCTCGCATCGACCCATTGCTCGAATCCGGGCGTGAAATAATAGGGGGAGGGGACCTTCCATCCGCTCGGCTCGAATACGTGCAGGAGCTTGAGCTCCGCCTTGAGCGACTGTGCCATCCAGACGGCGTAGTCGGCGGCGTCCCGGGAAGCCTCCGAGAAATCGGTAGCCAGGATGATCTTGTGGACGAGTGGCATCATGGGGCTGCTCCTTATTCAACCTATATCCGGCAGTTGACCGCTCATGCCGGATATAGGTTCAAAAAACTTTCATGCCGGATATGCCATCACGACAGGCCCTGCGGCAAATAGGGCGGTCGTTCGATAACGTCCTCGAAACCGTAGAGCGGCGTTTTATCGGTCCGCGACGAATTTCAGGACGTTTCCGTTGATGCAATAGCGCTTGTGGCTGGGCGGGGGGCCGTCATTGAACAGATGGCCGAGATGAATGCCGGAGCTTGCACTGCGTACTTCGATCCGCCTCATGCCGTGCGAGTTGTCGTCGTGCAGGGTAACGGCGCCTTCCACGGGATCGAAAAAGCTGGGCCATCCCGTTCCGCTTTCAAACTTGGTATTGCTGTAAAAAAGCGTCGCGCCGGTGACAGGGTCGACAAATCTTCCGGGACGCTTTTCGTCCAGGTTGGATGCGGTAAAGGGAGGTTCGGTACCTTGCTGGAAAGCGATCTTCTGCTGTTCGGGCGATAGCAGCTGAAAACCCAGCCATTTCCAGAAATTTGACTTCTCGCCGTTATATCCCGTGTAGCGGGCGGCCTCCTTGCCATTCCTGAACAGCACGATGGTGGGGGCCGCGAACAAGGGTTTTTCCAATTTCCAGTCGCTGGGGGGATTTGAGTTCAATGTCCTGGCAATCGGCACTCCCGCCTGCCAGTGGCTCATGATGTCTTTTTCGAAGCGCTCGCAAAATTCACAATGCTCGGCCTCGAACGCCACCAGCTGCCGGTCAGGGTTCAGTTCGCTGCCCTTGAGGGGCTGTGCCGCCATGCCGGCGTTTGCCGAGGCAGCAGGGGTCGAAGAGGTCCCGGCAGGGGGTGAGGACATATCTGCCTGCGCGATTTTACTGGCCGAATTGGGGGAATATTTCACGCCGGTGCCGCCCAGGCCGCAATAGCCGTCGGGGTTCTTTTTCAGATAGTTCTGGTGATATTCCTCGGCGGTAAGGTAGTTCCTGAGCGGCAGGATTTCGGTAGTAATCCTGCCGTAGCCCGCAGCATCGAGCGCTTTTTGATAAGCGGCTTCCGTTGCCAGCCCTTCGGCCTTCTGGCTTTCGTTATGGTAATAAATGGCGCTTCGGTAATTGCTGCCGACATCGTTTCCCTGGCGATCGCCCTGGGTGGGATTATGGCTCTCCCAGAATTTGGCTAACACCGTTTCCAGCGGTACTTTGGCTGGATTGAACGTTACCTTGACCACTTCCGCATGATTGCGCGTGGTGGTCTTGCCGGCGCGGAGCGCTCGCTCGTGATTCAGGATGTCCTGATAGCCCGCGCCGCGGAGATCGCCGCCGGCATAGCCGCTTTCCACGTCGATAACGCCGGGAATTTCTCCCATGCGCTTTTCCGCACCCCAGAAGCAGCCCATGCCCAGGACGATGAAATCCGTTGGCGCCGTTCCCTTGGGGGGAGTTGTTGTTTTCTCCATTGCATATGCTCCCATAATAATGCCGAAGCCTGCTGCGATAGCCATGGCGATTCTCATTTCAGGTCCCCTCCGCAATCCGAAACTCCATATCCCGCTCTTGTTCGATTTCGTTCAATCTCGTTTCGCAACGCCGCGAATACCGTATTTTTCAGGAAATCCTGTTCCCTGCCGTTAAGAAGGTATCGTCGAAGCACATGCCGGCGAAGTGCTTGCATCGATCCTGTTTCCATGAGCCATAACGCCCTATGTTACTTGCTTTTTTCCGCGTTCACCATGGGCAGTCTGTTCCTGCCGACCCCGATAGCGTGAGCGCGGGCTGCAATCAAACGGCTCGCTGCATGTACCTCCAGCAATTGTGGGCAAATGAACGGCGCGGCACAGTGCTTATTCAATGAGTTTGAAACCTGAAATGAAAATAAATTCCACACCGGGTCAATGGATTCGATTGAAAAAGATAATCCAGGCCTCTCTTCTTTTATGCGGGGTATTTCCATTTCTTGCGCATGGCTATGTACTCAGCGATCTCAACAGCGATGCCAGGGCCTACTGGGGCGGCAACGCTCATGGCTACGGCGATGTAATCGGCGACAGCACTTATAATGTCAATGGCGCTGAAGTGTCGCTCAGCAATGGCATACTCAGCATCAGGATCCTGACGAACTTTGCGGGCCATGCCGGGCAGGATGCGTGGGCCGGGCCCAACGGCATCGGATATGGGGATGTTTTCCTTGCCCAATCCTAGAATCCGTTTGGCAGCGACGCCCATCACGTCAACGACGATGCCTCGAATGGGACCCTTTGGATATACGGATTCAGCCTGGACGACCGCTGGAGCAACACTGGCGGAACGTTCAGGGT
>JBDTDT010000090.1:0-69367 GCA_039922995.1 Nitrosospira sp.
ATGGCGCCCGCGATGTCCTGGGTGGCTGCCGCTTTCAGGTCGGTCGGGGTGGCCAGGGGCTTCTGTTTGGAACTGGGGTTTTGCTTCTTTGCAGCAACGGATTTCTTCATGTTTTTTCCTTGGTTGTGGAGGGCTTCAAGCCACGGCGGTGCAGCCGCTCGCCGATGTACTACACTAGGCAAGCAAGCTTCACAACGAGCGAATAATGGTAAGCGATATTGTGGACTGCGGCGCTACCATGGCGCAAGCCGGACGATCCATATCGCCACTAAGGGAATATTAGCGCAGTTATATTTATGTTTCTGGAGAAATGACCGCACCAACATACCGGCACATGGCAGGGAATCCCCTAGTATGAATGACCCAATACAGCCCTTCCGATTCACATGATATTGAGTAATTGGACCGTGGGGGAAACAGGTGCATAAAAATAACGAACGGGAGGAAATCTTGGAACCATCTATCTCTACGGCAGACCTGAAGATGCGCGCATTGATGAATGTAATATCCGGCGAACTGCGCCGACTGCAGAAAGCGCTGATCCAATCTGAGGCTGAGACTTCGGGCTACCTGGGGATCCGTTTCAGCTTCTCAATTTGGTAGTGAACCACCCGCATTTCGCATGGCTGCATGCGCTGTCCGAACTGATGGTCGAGATGGATGCTTCCCTCGACAGCGATGAGATCATCGATTCAAACACAGCCGCCGCTTTCAAAGCAATGAGTGAAACGCTGATCGGCCCACGTGTACCTTCAAATGCATTATTCCGGGAACGCTATCTGGCACTCCTGCAGCACTCGCCGGCGGTGGTCATGATGCATGGCGAGCTGCGCCGTGCGCTCGACAAGATTCCAGACAGATTGCCAGATGAGCCGCACAAATAACCTGCTCTCAATCTTCTCAACATAACAGGATAATGACACCATGACAAAGATCATCGGGATTTCAAGTAGCCTGCGCAGCAGTTCCTACAATACGGCGCTGTTGCGAGCGGCCGCGGGATTGATGCCGGATGGTGCTACGCTGGAGATCGCAACACTCAAAGGTATTCCCTTCTATGATGGCGATGTAGAAGCCGCCGAAGGGATTCCTGAAGCGGTGGCAACGCTGAAAGAACAAATTGCTACAGCCGATGGATTGCTGTTGGTTACGCCGGAGTACAATAATTCCATGCTAGGCGTATTCAAAAATGGGATTGACTGGCTATCACGGCCACCCGGCGACATCATACGGATTTTTGGCAATCGTCCGGTCGCGGTAATAGGTGCCTCGCCAGGCGGATTCGGTACGATCTTGTCCCAAAATGCGTGGCTGCCGGTGTTGCGAACGTTAGGCATGCGGCCCTGGTTTGGTGGAAGATTGCTGGTATCCCATGCTGGAAAAGTTTTCGACGAGACTGGCAAAATAGTCGACCAACAAGCGCAGGCGCGGCTTCAGCAGTTCGTTCACGGCTTCGCAGGATTCGTGAAAGGATAGTGCGGAATCAGTGGCATACGCTGTCATCAAGTAGCTGTTACCGAGGCATCCGGCCAAGAAAATCACATTGATATCTGTTGCACTTCGTCTATATTGAGTTAATGTAAATATCGCAAGCACCGCTGCTTAGCACCAGAAAATTTGCCATTGATAATGCTGACGTAGAAAAAACACAGGCTCACTCCTATTCCGGTTTATCAGAGGGATGAATGTGAAGATTATCGCAAACGACGAACAGTACATACTTAACCACTGCACTAAATATCTCGCGCGTAAAAATACCGATTCCCGCCACAATTTTGGACAGTATGAGTCCGAAGACCCCCGCGCGCGCATCTGCGAGGCATGGCGATTTCCCATAGTCGACAGCTACGCTGGAATAGGCGACGAAGATCACTACGCTTTCAATAGGGTAACCTTCGTTTACCATGCCGATGCCGCAAATCCGCCCAATCAAGTCGGTGTAATTGGAACCTTCGCTAATCTCTATGAACCCATTTCCCTTTTACCTGTGCGCTTCCTCGACGCAACGACCGATTATCTGGCGGTATCGGTACGCATTCCGAAGGGCCGGGCCTATCGGTACAAGTTCATCGTCGACGATAAAGTCATACTGGATCCAATAAATCCACAACGAATTTTTGAGGCCAACGGTCAGTGGTGGTCGAGATTCTTTACGAATCTTTGTACGCAGCCCCTATCATTCGAAACTTGGGAGTTCTCGATACTCGAACGACTTGTCGACCATATCATGCCGTTCCGGACCGACACAGGACAGGACTTTCTGCAATTCTTTTACAATTACCTGGACAAACAACAAAAAACAAATCAGTACGCATTTGCATATCGCCTCGATCAGCCGATCGGGATTACCAATTTCATCGACAATCTTGTCGCCCGTGAGGAACGCCATCATCTCATCGATTACAAAATCTGTCTGCGAATAATCGGGCAGATCATACGCAGGCGAATGCCTGATGTGGAGCCGGCAAAAGCCCCAAAGGAAATATTCATCGACCTTTACGGCGAAATGGCATCAGGTAAGGTTAATGACTGGGATGTTACACAGTACGGCGATCCAGCATATTTCCTGCAAATTCTCCGTCGCCACGCGTTTACCGGCGCATTTTCCCACCCCAAGTACGGTGGCAATGTGGGCGCACTAGGCTGGCGGTACCTGGCGGACCGATTCAAGGATTCCGAGGGCGCAACATTATTCGATTGGTCGCGCTCCATCGAACCGCCTCTCGGCGTCAATCCGGATTATCGCGGATAAGGAGCCACCGTACCCATGCCTATGCAAACCGACTTCGACGTGGTAATAATTGGAAGTGGCACTGGGGGCGCGCCGATTGCGCATGAGCTTGTCAAGCAACAGAAGTCCGTGCTTGTATTGGAGAAAGGTCCCCTTTTCCGTACACAATCGCAAACTCCTAATGAATTAAGCGACTTCAAGCGCGACGAACTTTATGCCGACGGCGCGGAGAAACGTATCACCTTCCCGAGCGCGGCGAATGCCCACAATGCATTCTTTTCAAGTCACGTCGAGCCGGATATCAACGACGAGCCGCATATATACCGTGATGCAAATGGTCAGGATCGCGTGACAATCGAAGGCTATACCGCTCAGGTTGTCGGTGGCGGAACGCAGATATACGGCGGTGTTTCGTTACGTTTTACTCAGCGCGACCTCACCCTTCAGACATTCAATGCAGGCCGGACGGATCTGGCCGCCACGGATCCGTCCGGAGAAATTGAGCGTGAAGCACGTGACTGGCCGCTTCTTTATACTGAACTTGAAAAATACTATTGCAAGGCTGAAAAGCTGGTCGGTATCAACGGCCAACAGGGCAATCAGCTCAAGCCGTTCACTGAGAACGACACGTACCAGCAACCGCTTCCACCAAACGCTATCAGCCGTTATGCTCACGACGGGATGGTGTACATAGGCCAGGGAGCCGGACCAGGTGACTCGGACGTTTTACCTTACCGCACGCCTCTGGCCGTCATTACCGAAGACCACCCTCCGAGCGGGCGCAGGATGATCCCTGTGCCGGATGGCGCAAAAACAAGCTATGTAAATCGCTTTGGGGATCCTATCGGACTTAAATCCAGCACCTGGATTTCCCTGTTGGCACCGCTGTACGACGAACGCAACCTGGAAATTCGTGCAAATTGCGTTGTTACGCAACTGGTAGCCACAGGAACCAGAATTACCGAGGTCCGTTATTTGGATCCTTCCGGGCGCGAGCAGTCCGTACGAGGGAAAATCGTTGTCGTAGCCTGCTCGGCAATCGAGTCGATTCGACTTCTCAAACTCTCATCCGAGCTTGATCCCCTCGGCTTTGGCAAGCTTATCAATCAGCAAAACGATTTGCTGGGAAAGTATTTCCTCACCCACGCCTTCGGGGGCGCAAGTTCAATCATGCCGGACCGATCGGACAAGACCCGGTCGCTCGATGCCGACTGGGCAACCGACTATTGCGCGACAGATGATTTCCTACAAGCAAAGCACCTCTGGGCAGGTTCGGTTATTTATAACAATACCTCGGATCAGGCCCTGCCGATCTCGCTCGGGCGTACGCATTCGGCAGCGGATCTCGACACGCTTTGGCATGGATTCGCGAACGATTTTGGCCTTATCGGACAGGGGATGGTCGATTTTCTCGATAATGACATGGGACGAGGCCTTTCGGTGAGTTTCATGGCGAACCAGGTACCACAGAAAAACAATCGCATCGAGTTGCACCCAACCGTAAGGGACAAGTGGAACCGGCCTGTGGCATATATCATCAAGTCCTGGCATCAGCACGATAGGTATCTCATGGATACGCTCGCAATGGAATGCGCGAATATTTTGCGCGCCGGAGATAATTCGACCCATGACTATAAAGTTAGCGGATTCGGAGGCGTTTATAACGGGGAAAATGGAATTGCGCGCATCGCCAATCATATTCTCGGAGGTGCTCGGTTCGGCGATGACGCAGGTGATTCGGTATTAGACCCCGACTGCCGTGTTTGGGGCTTCGAAAATCTTTACGTAACCGATGGGGCATTTATGCCGACTTCGGGTGGGGCGAACCCAACGCTTACCATCCAGGCAAATTCATTTCGTGTCGCGGACAAAATCGGAGGACGTCTATGAGCACTCCGCCAGATCCCTCTCAGGTTCCCGGGCCCGGCGCCATTCAAACCACGGACAAGGTGACGGCACATGCCGGATCATTCAACTCGGCATTTACCGATGTGTTTAATGACATTTTCAAGGTCGTTTTCTTTCCCGACCGGATTTACCATGAACGATATCTAAACGCGACACGGAGTCCGCGCTACCGCTATAACGTCCAGGAAGTCCGCAGCTATCTCGACATCACAGCAATGAAAGGGCAGGTATATCTTGATGGGAAACTCCTCGGCAATATGCTCCGGCTCGAATATGGCGCAAGCCGGCTTGTCGAGCAAATCCGGGAGAAGCAGCGTTTTCTGAAGGACGGTATTATCGCGTGGATTCAACCGCTTCCTGATGGAAATCCGAATCCGCCGCAAGCACGCGTAAAAATGCTTTTTGACGCCTGGACCCATACCTTTCAGGTTGAGATATGGGAGAACCTTGAACCGCCGGCCGGGACAACGCACGCCTTCTCCGTACTCGACCAGATGGGCCGGAATAACGCCATTACACGCGTTCCGGAGTTCAAGGATGTCATGGCCCAGCTCTCCGCACTTATCAATATCCAACTTGCCTTCCGCGAG
The DNA here is from genome assembly GCA_039922995.1 of Nitrosospira sp. Taxonomy (GTDB): domain Bacteria; phylum Pseudomonadota; class Gammaproteobacteria; order Burkholderiales; family Nitrosomonadaceae; genus Nitrosospira. The sequence continues at coordinate 5,230 of JBDTDT010000090.1, forward strand.
AACGACCGCGACCTTCCGTTCGGGTTTGCGATCACCGATGCCGACGCCGGTTGGGATAATGCGTTCCTTAGATCCCATCAGGAACCCGTTACGCCGGATCCGAGCAGTCCCGAAAACACAATACTCGACCAGAATTATTTACTCACTTTCCAGCGCGGCTGGTATCTCCAGGTTCCTGAAATCGCGCCGGTCCGCTACCGGAATGCGATGATGGACGGGAATTCCAATCCGGATGCGCAACCCGACAACATCATCGATATGCGATGGGTGATTCAACGCGAAATGGGCGGATCGATGATTTTCTTTCATCATGTCACGATACCTCCCGGACGCGTTGAAGGCAATCATCAGCATATCGGCTCCGAAGAACTTTATTATATTGTCGAAGGGGAGGGAATCGCCTACCTCCGGGTAGGAGATGATCCCATGACAGACGTTAAAACACCCGATGGCACAGACGTTTATCAGATTGAAAGCCGGCTTACCATGGGGCTCGGCTATTATGATTATCGGCGCCTCCCGGTGAAACCCGGCAGCGTCATTTTTACGAAAAGCGGCGGGATGCACGGCATACGGAATACGGGCAGCGTTGACCTTAAGTTCGTCGCTTTTCTTTACCATAGCACCTGATATCACGGAGTACGCTTACAATGGAAATTGTCCATGAGGATGCTTGTTTTCGCGTTACGCCTGGAACGACGCCCGACTATGACTCGGGGAATTCGCTACTCAAGCTGATGGGGTTAGTGGAAAATGTAATGCTGGCGGTAGGCCGCGAGCACTACGATGCGGATCAACTACAGCACCTCTTTCCTATCAGATCGCTCGAGCTCTACGGTCCGCAAGGCGAGGATGCGGATATCACGGATCCGGCCCAGCAAGATAACAAGACTGACTTTCAGAAGCAGAACGTCCGGGATTTTGTTACCACCGACGCATTACTTGTCCGGGGAATCGTGACGGCTGGCGACTGGAGCGGCCCCTTCTTGAGGCTTTCTTATGTAGGGGGGCCAGATTCCGAGCTTTCAAAAGCTGCAGGGGCGCCACTGGGTGACAAGATCGGCCTGTGGCTCAAAGTCGGCAATACAGCGACAACGATTCCGTTGCCTGTGCCGTACAATCTGTCGACTCATCGATATGAAATTGAGTTGTGGGGGTATCCGGGCAACGATTTACGATCTGAACTTGACGACAGGGGGAAAGCTGCTTTCGATCGTGGCGAGCTGGCGGTCAACCTTGAGCTCGTACGTGGCAATATAACGAACTTTTCACGAGAAGCGCTCGACAGCCGACTTGTATCCGACATTGCGCCGACTGACACAATGCATCCTGTGCTGCCGTTAAGTGTGGAAGTTGCATGGGCGACAGCGGACGGCAGAGTATGGGATTCACAAAATGGCGCGAATTACCGCTATGAGTTCAACATGATCAAAAGGGGTTGGGATAATTACCTCGGCGTCGGATTGAGCCCGAATCCGCACGGCGGAGTTGGCTTCCTTGAATATCGGAATCTCCTCTCCAACTACGGCCAATACGCGAAAACGGGCGAACTGAATCGCGCACTCGAGCCCTGGATGTTCGATGCCTTCAATAGCAAACAACATCCGCATGACACGGAACCCTTTATGGCGGTCAATTATCTCGACCTGCATATCATGAAAGGGGATTGTGGAATCGGCCTGCACCGCCATCGCGACAATTCAGAAATCTTCCTGATGATACAAGGGCGAGGATGGATGGTGGTAGGCGATTGGTGCAAAATGCCGAACCGCGAACGCTGTTTCGAGGTTCGAATCATGCGTTCGGGTGACATGGTAATGTTGCTAGGCGGCAATCTCCACGGGCTCATGAATCCCACCGATGAGGATGCCTTCCTTACCATGTTCGGCGGTTATGACTAAACGAGTGTTTACTTGAATACTCTGATCCAACATCGCCATGAACCGGTCCAACCCCTTCAGAACGCAAACCTCATAAAGGAGGTGGTTCGATGCCAGCTTCGATACGGCCTTACATGGGTGCCACTGCCTTTGATGGCGGAGTAACTTTTCGCGTTTGGGCACCTAACGCGCGCGACGTAAATGTGGCAGGAGAGTTCAATCAATGGAGCAAGACGGCAACGCCGCTATTCAGTGAAGAAAATGGGTACTGGTCCGTTGACGAAACCGCCGCCAGGGTTTCTCAACAATATAAGTTTGTCATCATTAATCGCGATAACGGTACGGAATTATGGAAAAATGATCCCTATGCACGCGAACTGACACAATCCAACGGAAATAGTGTTATTGCGGAAACCGACTCCAGCGGCGACGTAGCCAACTATGGTACGCCGCCCTGGAACGAAACGGTCATTTATGAGGTTCACATTGGTTCCTTCCTGTTCGATCACACCCGCCCCAATCAGCATGGCACGTTCAATAGCCTGATATCGAAGCTCGACTATTTAGGAGACCTGGGCATCAACGCTATCGAGGTCATGGCGGCAGGCGAGTTTGCAACCGATTCTTCCTGGGGTTACAACCAGGCTTATATGTTTGCCATTGAACACGTATACGGCGGCCCCAATGGATTCCGTGATCTGGTGCGGGAAGCGCATAAGCGCGGGATTGCGGTTATCTTTGACGTGGTTTACAACCATATTGGACCGGATGACTGCGACCTGTGGCAATTTGATGGCTGGAACGAGGACAATCAAGGCGGTATTTATTTCTATAATGACGCGCGCAAACAAACCCCTTGGGGAATGAACCGCCCGGACTATGGACGAAACGAGGTACGCCAGTATCTGCCGGATAATGCGTTGCGCTGGACTGAACAACGCTACGTGGATGGGATTCGATGGGATGGGACGGGCTGGATACGGAACATTTTTGGCAGTAACGACAACCCGAACGACGACATCCCGAATGGCTGGAACCTAATGCAATACATCAACGATGAAATCCGTGGACGCCAGCCCTGGAAGCTCAGCATAGCGGAGGACATGCAGTAGAACGAATGGCTGACCCGGGATACCAGCGAAGGTGGCGCCGGATTTACCGCGCAATGGGATGCAAGCTTCGTTCATCCGATCCGGGCGGCGATTGTTCCCACAGACGATTCCAGCCGCGACATGGGCGCTGTCCAGCGCGCGCTTGAGCTGCGCTATAACAACGACGCCTTCAGGCGCGTCATCTATACGGAATCGCACGATGAGGATGCGAATGGCCGTGCGCGCGTGCCCGAGGAAATCTGGCCTGGGAAGGCGGACAGCTATTTCTCCCAGAAGCGCTCCACGCTCGGGGCCGCACTTGTTTTTACCGCACCGGGCATTCCCATGATCTTTCAAGGCCAGGAATTCCTGGAAGACCACTACTTCCGTGACAACGTGGAACTCGACTGGAGCAAAACCCAACGCCACGGCGGGATCATCGCCCTTTACCGGGACCTGATCCGGCTGCGCCGGAACTGGTTCAACACTACGCGCGGACTGCGCGGCCAAGGCATGCATGTCCACCATCGAAACGACGCGGATAAACTGATTGCCTTCCACCGCTGGGACCAGGGGGGGCCGGGCGACGACGTGGTCGTTGTGGTGAATTTCGCGAACAGGGGCTTTGACTCCTATACGATAGGACTCCCTCGTGAAGGCAGGTGGAACGTCCGCTTCAATAGCGACTGGAGTGGGTATAGTCCGGATTTCTTCGGCAATCAACCTGGCTACGACACCCTGGCTGCGCCCGGTGGCCGTGATGCGATGCCGTTTGCCGGCAATGTCGGGATCGGACCTTATAGCGCGCTTGTTCTCTCGCAATAAATAATTCCGCCAGTTAGTTTCATTTGCACCATGGATCTCCGGAAAACCGGCCGGCTCTCAGGATCTATTGTAGCCAACTTTTTTAGTTTGCCTGATAAAAACAGACCCGCATAGCCTGGTGTATCCGCCAGATTTGAGGCGACGGGGAAAAATGTACACATGATCACCCCACCCGGATCCGCACCAGCGTTGCGCTATACGTGTGCACACATATTCCTATCTGATCGGCAGCCGTTTTCAAGGTAATATTGCTATTTTGCTGATCAAATGGAGAACTCGCCTGAAATGTTCAACGGACACTCTAATTGTTCGTCCTGGAAAACCGCTGCTCCTTGCCACTTCCACATGCGTAGCCCCCGCATAGCGGCGGGCATACCCGGCGATTCATTCATAGTTTATTTAGCAGGATAGGGGCGCGTTTTGACGCACCGTACCAATTTCGCCATCTTGCATGATTGAGATCGTCCGCGTTGCCCTGCGGCGCCCGTATACATTTATTGTACTGGCGCTCCTTCTTCTAATCATCGGACCGCTTGCAGCCATTCGCACCCCAACCGATATTTTCCCGGACATTCGCATTCCGGTGATTGCGGTTGTGTGGCAGTATACGGGGCTACCGTCGGATGAAATGGCGGGACGAATTGTGACCATGTACCAGCGCTCGTTGACCACCACGGTCAACGATATTGAGCATATCGAAGCAAATTCATATGCAGGCTCTGGTATCGTCAAGATTTTCTTTCAGCCAGGCGTGGACATAGCGATTGCGAACGCGCAAATCACAGCGATCTCTCAGACCGTCGTGAGACAAATGCCGCTCGGTACGACACCGCCACTGATTCTCAACTATAACGCGTCCACGGTACCAATCCTTCAACTCGCACTATCCGGCAAGGGCCTGTCCGAGCAAGCGCTGGCGGATCTCGCTCTCAACGCGGTTCGTATGCGTTTGATAACCGTGCCGGGTGCAGCAATTCCATATCCGTACGGTGGCAAAACGCGGCAGATACAGATTGATCTCGATCCGCGAGCAATGCAGGCACGCGGATTGACCGCACAGGATGTTGGCAATGCACTTGCTGCACAGAACCTAATCACTCCAATTGGCACGCAGAAAATTGACGCTTTTGAATATACACTGCAATTGAACAGCGCGGCTTCCGTAATCCAGGATCTCGGCGATTTGCCGATCAAGGTTATCAATGGCGCAACGATTTATATCCGCGATATAGCGAATGTACGCGATGGTAACGCCCCGCAAACCAACATCGTGCACGTTGACGGCACACGCTCCGTAGTAATGACGGTACTGAAGAATGGCATGACTTCTACACTTGCCATCGTCTCAGGCATACGGGCAAAGCTGGACGAGATAAAACCGGCTCTGCCCGCCAATCTCCAGGTTGTGCCTATCAATGACCAGTCGTTTTTTGTACGCGCTGCAATCAAGGGGGTTGCGCTGGAAGGCGCTATCGCAGCCGTGCTGACAAGCATCATGATATTGTTATTTCTCGGGAGTTGGCGCTCGACCGTGATCGTCGCCGTGTCGATTCCGTTGTCGATCCTCGGTGCGATCATCTGTCTTGCGGCACTCGGCGAGACCCTCAATATCATGACGCTTGGGGGACTCGCACTCGCCGTTGGCATTCTCGTCGATGATGCCACGGTGACAATTGAGAGCATCAACCTGCATTTAGAGGAAGGCAAGGATGTCGAGACCGCGATTATGGATGGTGCCACGCAAATCGCGACACCTGCATTCGTTTCACTGCTATGCATTTGCATCGTTTTCGTGCCCATGTTCTTCCTTGAGGGCGTTGCGCGCTTTCTTTTCGTACCCATGGCGGTGGCAGTCATGCTTTCGATAGCGTGGTCGTTCCTCCTTTCGCGTACCCTGGTGCCAACCATGGCAAAATATTTACTGCATCCACATATGCCTCAGGATGGGCGGAAACAACCGTCGCGCAATTCACTGGTACGTTTTCAACGTCGCTTCGAAGCGCGTTTTGAGCGTGCCCGCACTCGCTACAGGGAATATCTAAAGCTTGCGCTCGCACATCGGCGCATATTCGTCATCTGCTTTCTCATATTCGTTCTCGCTTCATTCCTTCTGCTGCCATTCCTTGGCCGAAATTTCTTCCCATCGGTCGATAGCGGTCAGATTCTGATGCATGCGCGTACCCAGGTCGGCACGCGCGTGGAAGAAAGCGCGAACCAGTTTGCAGAAATACAGAAGGTGATTCGTAAAATCATTCCACCGCACGAAATTGAGATCATAGTCGATAATATCGGTCTTCCGCCCAGCAGTATCAACCTGACTTACAACAACACGGGGGTAATGGGTACGCAGGATGGCGACATTCAGATTGCGCTAAAGCAAGGTCACCAGCCCACTGAAAGCTATGTGCGCAAGTTGCGTGAAGAGCTTCCACGGCAGTTTCCCGGCGTGACGTTTTCGTTCCCGCCGGCCGACATCGTCAGCCAGATCCTGAATTTTGGTTCCCCAGCGCCGATCGAACTGCAGATCCGTGGCAACGATCTGGATGCTAATTTTGATTATGCCAATTTGCTGCTGCCGAAAATGCGCGCGATTACCGGCATCGCCGATGTGCGTATCCAGCAGTCACGAAGAAAACCGGTCTTCAATGTCGACGTCGATCGCACACGCGCACAACAGCTCGGCATTACCATGCGCGACGTTACCAATAGCCTGGTCGCCAATCTTGCCGGTAGCAGCCAGGTCGCGCCGACTTTCTGGTTGAATCCACAGAATGGCGTGCAATACCCAATCGTAATACAGACGCCGCAATACCGCCTCGATACACTCACCGAGCTTGCCAATCTGCCGATCGGTGGTACCGACGGCAATTCTCAGGTGCTCGGCGGCCTTGCCGACTTCACGCGTACCAGCGGCAATGCATTAGTCAGCCAGTATGACATCCAGTCAATGGTGCAGATCCATGCAACAACGCAAGGGCGTGATCTCGGTGAGGTAGCGGTCGATCTGCGCCGCATCCTCGCAGATACCGCGAGTGAAGTGCCAAAAGGGTCGACCGCCTTATTATTAGGTCAGGTACGTACGATGGAAAACGCATTCTCGGGCTTGCTGTTCGGCCTGCTTGGCGCAATTGTGCTGATCTACTTGCTGATTGTCGTAAACTTCCAATCATGGACCGATCCGTTCGTCATTATTACCGCATTGCCGGCGGCGCTAGCCGGCATCGTCTGGATGCTGTTCGTGACGCGTACGCCGATCTCGGTGCCGGCGCTGACCGGCGCAATCATGTGCATGGGTGTCGCAACCGCGAATAGCGTACTCATGATCAGCTTCGCGCGCGAACGTCTCGACGCGATCGGCGACGCGACCGCTGCTGCACTTGATGCCGGATTCGTACGTTCCCGGCCGGTTCTGATGACTGCATTGGCGATGATCATCGGTATGGTGCCGATGGCGCTGGGTCTGGGTGAAGGCGGAGAGCAGAATGCACCGCTTGGCCGCGCAGTTATCGGCGGCTTGGTCTTCGCAACGATCGCTACGCTGATCTTTGTCCCCGTTGTCTTTAGTATCATACACGACAGGTACGGCAAGAAGTCCGCCCCAAGCCCTTCTGACGGAGAAATACATGCCGCCTGACACTCCACCCCCTGGCGTGCTGCTACGTAAATTGCGTCTTGCCGGCGTTATTGCGGCGGCCATCATTATAATTATTGTCATTGCGGGTCTTTCCCTGCGAGCCTCCGATAACAAGCGGTTACGCGATTGGACCGATGAGCAGGCAATTCCCTCCGTCACTATCCTCAAACCCGGCAACCGTAGCGACACCGCGACACTTGATCTGCCCGGTCGTTTGGAACCCTATTCGCGCGCATCGCTGTATGCCCGCGTCAGTGGTTATCTGAAGAGCTGGAAAGTCGATATTGGCGCGCCGGTCAGGGCAGGCCAGTTAATCGCCGAAATCGAGACTCCGGACCTCGACCAGCAGCTTTTGCAGGCGAAAGCCGATCTTGCCAGCGCACAGGCGAATGCATCGCTTGCTGAGCTAACCGCAAAACGCTGGCAGCTGCTGGTAAAGTCGAATTATGTGTCGAAACAGGCGGCCGATGAGACGACTGCCGACTTCAACGCCAAGCAGGCACTAGTAAACTCCCTTCAAGCGAATCGCGACCGCTTGCAGACACTGAAAAATTTTTCCCGCATCGTTGCACCATTCGATGGCCTCGTCACTGCACGGAGAACGGACATCGGCGCGCTGATCACTGTCGGCAGCGGCGTGGGTCAGGAGCTCTTCGAAGTATCGAAAACGGGCACGTTACGTGCCTATGTAAATGTGCCGCAGACCTACGTGCCGAGTATTCCGCCTGGTACCAAGGCAAAAATTACAGTACCGGAACGCCCAGGCAAGGTTTATGCTGCAACCGTCGCTTCGTCGGCACAGGCGGTCAATATTGTGTCAGGCGCGACTCTGATGCAGATTCTGGTCGATAACACGAACGGTGAACTCCTACCGGGTGCGTTCGCGAACATAAGTTTCGATCTATCGCATAACATTGCTGTGCTGAGCGTGCCAGCAAGCGCATTGATGTTCGACAAGGCGGGTCTACGCGTTGCGACGGTGGGAGCCGACAACAAGGTTATGCTGAAGACCGTTACAATCATGCGTGATCGCGGCAAGATTATCGAATTAAACGCCGGTCTTGCCCCCGATGATCGCGTTATTGAAAATCCGCCGGACGGTATCAATAATGGAGATATTGTACGTATCGCTGAAACTACAAAAAAAACGGAGGGTCCAGAGGGCACGTCTGGCGGTAGCAAGGGCCGTTACTGAGCAGAAAACTCGCTGGTGATCAAAGTACATCCAGGAAAACTCTGCTGCGGAACCGCTTTTTTGCCTATTCAAATCACTTGGGCTTAAATATGTCAGCAAGGAAGCTTTTGGTCTCATCCCACGAAGCCCGGTCAGCTGCTACATCATAGGCGAGCGGCAAATTAAATTTGCGCCCATATTCATCTGCGGCTGGATTGGTGAAACTATGCTTGACGCCAGCAAAAGTGACAACCTTATAATCGACGCGCCCTCTCCATTTCCTGCCTGAACGCCGCTACCTGTTTTGCCGGAATCATCGGATGGGTACCGGTAAATGAAATAATCCGTGCCCGGACCGTGCCCGGCTCCGCTGGCGTTTCCGTTGTCAGGCCGCCGTGAAAACTCGCAACGCCTTTCAGATCCTCACCCAGGCGAGCCATCTGCAGCACTACGCTACCACCGAAACAATAACCTAGCGCGGCGATATTTGTGGCATCCACACTGTCTTGCTGCTGCAACAATTTCATCGCCGATTCAAAACGCGCTTTTGCCAAGGGTAAATTCTTTGCCAGCTCATTCGAGAATTTTGCGGCCTCGTCCGGATGGCGAGCCTCCTTGCCCTCACCGTACATGTCCAGCGCCAGTGCGGTATAGCCAAGCTTCGCCAGCATGGTTGCGCGCTCTCGCGCATAGCCATTGTTACCCCACCATTCATGCACTACCAATATACCGGGCCGTTTGCCTCTGATCGCGTCATCGTACGCAATGTAGCCTTTAAGGGTAGTATCGCCGGAAGTGTAAATGACTTCCTTGCCCTGTACGGTAGCATGCGCCAGCGAGCTGCCAAATAATAACGCAGCGAGTAGAAAGAAATTTCTCATGGCAACCTTTATTTGAGTAAGGCTGGATGGCTTACGCTGCTTCAAGTGTAGCTGAGAGTATCGTCAGCCTGATAGCCTAAAAAAGAAAAAGATCCCTCATTGACTTTTTTATCATGAAATCTAAACTGCAATTGCATCTTTTTTTCTGGGTTCGCTGTTGCCTCTAATCGGACAGGCGCAAGCTGGGCTTTATAACCACAGTAAAATTGAACGCTAACATTGTCTTTTCTTCCCTTTAAAACGAATGCGTTCAATACCGGGAGTAGATCATGATCCACAATCCTGTTGATATCGCCAGTCGCGTCAGTCCCAACCTGTCAGCACTTATCGACCGCCAGGTCAACGATCCCGATGTCGAGCAACCCGTAACGCTAGCCATGGTACGTAACTTTATCACCGGCTTGCTACCGGTCTCGCTCAGCGAGACAAAGCGGCTGCACCATGTTGATATCGACGTATCGTTACTTGACGAATTGGAGGAGCTGATTGAGGAGTTTGGCGAAGGCGCGCTCGCTATCGATTTTGCGCAGAATATGGCCAGCGAACCACTCTCCCGGGTGATTGAAGCGGTGGTGAATGACGAGAATCGGGAAAACCCGCCTACACTCGAAACGGTAAAGGACGCGATTGCCTCGGGGCTTGCCGCCAGGCTGGTCGGAGATGGCGTCCTGGAGGAAGATGAAGACGACGCTCTGCTTGTGGAGATAGAAGCGCTCATCAGGCATTATGGCACCGACGCACTGGCAGAGAACTTTTTACGTTACGAGTAAGAAGTTGCCCCCTCCTCTCCCTGCTTCCATCGCGAACCGTCCATATTCGGGAAACTGCAAAAATACTTTGGTAACGCATCCGGCGCTTAAATGCCATTTCCTCGGAGAACGATGTCTACAAATGCACTGATCTCGGTTTCCAATTCATCGTGCGCAACCAGCCCCTTTACCAAGTGATCTGGCAACTCGTCGTTGGATGCTCCGGCAATGAGTCCCATAATCATGCCTCGATGTACGTTATCCCCGCCGGCATTGGCATTGGCCAGCAGGCACTCCTCGACTCGAAGGTCGTGTTTCATGACAAGATATAGCATTAACGGAAGACCATGTTCCGGATAGCATGCAGTCGCAAAAAAACGGCGAACCACTTCGGGTTCGGCATGCTGCTGGGCCAATTTGATTACTTCGTAAAGGGCGTCGTTGAGTCTCACATGCAATTGCCACATCTCATCTTTTGGAATGTTGCCAGGGCCGCCATGGTTGCGGTAAGCGGCGAAAAGTTCCTCTCCGGTTATCCGCGGAACACGTAGTGATCCGGCATACGAGGAAATTACCTCAACAGGGTCGCCGCCGCTGACCAAGGAGTTCAGCAGAGGAACAAGGGCTCCCAGTGCACTCGCCACATTTTCCGACCGGTGGGTAAGACACTGATGCTCTGTCGCAAACCCAAACCCTTGATAAGCGCTTTCGAGAAGCATCGCAAGAACCAGCGGACGTATAACGCCGCCGTGCGAGCCGATGGACCATACGTTGCGCTGCAACTCGGCACAGGCATCAAGAGGAAGACCCTGGGAATAGTTTTCAAACCAGCGTCGTACGTAGATTTCCGTATAGGGATCCCGGTTTTCTCCGGGTACTGTAAGATGATTCACAAACCCTTCAAGAAAGTCTTTCGGGTCATAACGGCCAAGATGTATCACTGAACGCATCAGGACGCGAACCAAGTGGGCGCCAAGCGTATTTTCTCCGGCGACAAGTCCGTGATGGTAATGGAAGCGATCCGCCAGCCGCGGAACCCGATTACCGTGCTCGCCCTCTCGTTCATAAGACTGGATTGCCAGATTGCTATAGCTCGTGTCATAAAAACGGGCGTGAGCATGGAGAATGTCATAGGGACGGCCTAGACGGTTTGCAGTTTCGACATCCGGGTGGTACGCCATTCCCACCATGAAGCTTTCGGGATGGGGATAAGGCGGTGTCTCGTATCCACGAATACCGCCGTTGAAATACTGTCGGATGTTTCTCAGGCTGTAAAACCAATGGGCGGGCATCGCCAGCGCATCATCTATGAACAGCCCCCATAGCGCATTCCGAATGCGCCTTCCGCGAGACTCGTTATCTACTCGATTCATGAGCTTCGGTCCTTGAAGGGTATCGCACGCATTTCATCGCAATTTTGCTCCAAGCGCTGGCTGGCGATTCGGTACCAGCCCTCTCGTCTTTTATCCGCCCCCTTCCGGGACGTCTTGGGTTTTTCCGTTTTTTTGTGGTGTATGGCTTTCCAATGACCCAGGCAGAGGAATATCGCGTATAGTGTTTTTGCAGCAGCGATTTCATGACGACCCCCGATAGCCAAGTGGTACGCTCCGTCTAGATAAAACCGGGTTGTGCAATTTTATCCAGAAATCCGTATAACCCCCAATCAAACTTTTGCCCCGCGAATTAATAATACCGGTATCTGCGCGACACGTACTACCCCTTCGGCCACGCCGAATAGAAGTCGGCTGAAACCCGAACGGCCATGGGTACCGATTACGATCAGATCTGCTGGCCAACGCATCGCCTCCGCTATAATTACGTTAGCGATGCGTTCGCCATTTGCTTCTAGCAGCTTTACGTCCGCGGTCAAGCCTGTCAATTGCGCCAGCGTCTGCGCATGTGCAAGTATTTTGTTACCCTTGCTCTTTATTGTTTCCTGAAGCTCAGCGTAGTTGATATAACTGTCGCTGTCCAATAAACGAACATCCTCCACCACATGTGCTAGCTCCGGCTGTGCGCTTTGCCCCTGGGCAAGTTTGAGAGCCTCCTGCAGTGCACAATCCGAGGTTGTACTGCCATCAACTGGAACCAGAATACGTTGATACATGATACCTCCTTAGTAGAATTACCCTTTAATATGTATGCAGGTGCGGATAGCTTCTTCTACAGTCCCTCCCAGTTCTAGCGTACTTCGTCTGTTTCTTTCGGCAATTCCAGATTGAGCGGCACATCACTGCTTCGTGACAACTGCCCCTTTCCTCCGACATTCCACCAGCCGCCACCCAGAGCAACGAAGAGTATGAGGTATCCTGGAAACGCTGAGCCAATGTCTGAAGATAGCTTATTTTTGCCTGAAAGTATTGGCCGTTGGCAATCAGAATCTGCAGATAATTAACCAGGCCTGCCCGGTAATTGGTCTGTACCAAATGCATCGTTTCCTGCGCCAATTCAAGTTCTTGCGATTAGCTCCGCAACGCCTCGGCATCATCACTATCCTCGCCGATATAAACATCCACCAACTGACCAGGATACACCTGCACATCCTTCGGTTTCTCAAAGCGAAAGAGTACCGGCAGCTCCCTGAGATCCACCCGTTCTGTCCGCTGGTTCGACAGCTGGATCTTGGGCGAAACATAGGGTTGCAAGCGAATATATTCCAGCGGAATACGGATGTTCGTACCACGAATGAACATCTGCAAAATATACTGAATTGCTCTGCTATATGTCGTAAAGAGGGTGGGAATCCCGAACATTCCGCTGGCCGCCACTTTGGCATTCCCACGATGACCCCGCGATTATCGTTGAGCTCAAAGTCTGTGCCTAAACGCGGATTCCCCAGTTTGCGAATTTCTCATCCTGAACAACGATAAAGGCATTTTCGGCATAGATATCCTCGATCTTGCCCTCAACAAGCTCGGGGTGGCCGAACAGGCTGTTATCATCCAGACCCATAACGGTCACGGATTGAAGCACCCCGCTTCTAAGCTTGACGAGTGCGCCTCCGGAATATAACGGGACGGCATATTTGACGCCATTGATGCTTCGAACAGCATCCAGGACATAGTCCGGTAGGGGGATACTATTTGCTACGTTATTTACCGCCGGATCCATCACCCACACTTGAGCCCCCACATTAATGACAGTCGATGAAGATTTGAGCAGAATGCCAAAAAAGATGGACGTCATCTGCACAATCAGAAACACGGCAAAATTAATCCCGACCAACAAGGCAGCATATTTGCCCTTGTCGTTCACGAGAAGTTTAAAGGCGATCTTTAGAATTCCTTTCATTACGCACGCAATTGCCTGGTTGGAGCGCATTGTGTATTCCTCGAGCTCCCGCATTGACAATCTGTTGGAAGGCATAACTATTTATGGGCGGCCCGATACTCCATCTATCCGGAAACAATATAGAATCCGTAATCAATTTGACCGATTCTCGGAATCGACGCCGGTCAGAAAGGAAGTTCCCGATTCCGCTGATATGTCAGTCAAGACGTGTCACTTGCAGGACGAGCCTTGCGGGATTGCCGTGATGTAAGAGCGGGAAAAAAGTTTTATTATAGTAAAGCGTTCGAAAGTTACGCGAATATGCACCGCATCGCTTTGCCACAAAGAGATCCGTAACGATCACAACGATTTGTCCCACCGTCGTGCGTCGTTGGGAGAACCCGGTTCATGACGATGGAAGGCGATACTGCGCCGATGTATTTTCATTTCGGTGATTTATCTGAAAAGAAAACAATGCTGCAACTATTCGATCACGTCACATTGCCGTCCTAAAATAGCTTCATTGATTTGCCAGCGGTCGCCAAGTGACGGAAAGTAGTCTTCGCCAATGTCGGTCTTATCCGATTACTTTCAGTTGTAACTTCCTGAGCACATGAGTTCCCCGATTCTTACTTGTCTTCTATGGGTTCGAGGCCTGCGGGCATTTGCAGACGGTTATGTCAGCTTGCTGCTGCCTGTTTATCTGATTGCACTGGGCATGAGTCCGTTTCAGGTCGGCATCATTACAACCACCACGCTGATCGGCTCCGGCGTGCTAACGTTATTGATCGGTCTCCAGGCCTACCGCTTCAAATACCGTACTCTGTTGATGATGGCTGCTGCACTGATGGCTGGAACGGGGCTCGGCTTTGCCTCCGTCACGGATTTCTGGCCATTGCTCCTAATAGCTTTTGTCGGGACATTGAATCCCTCCAGTGGCGATGTCAGCATCTTTTTACCGCTGGAGCACGCGGTTCTTTCCCGGTTCGTGGAGGATGGCCGGCGCACGGCATTCTTTGCACGCTATAGTCTGGTGGGGACACTGGTCGCAGCCGTTGGCGCACTGGCGGCAGGAATACCGGATATGATCGTCACGGCAACACACATTGGTACTAAAGTTGCGCTACAAGCGATGTTCGTGCTGTACGGAATATTTGGATTGTTGGCCGCATCGATTTACGCAACGCTTCCAAAAGAAATGGCCAGTGACGATAAGATCCGTGCTGCTCCGCTAAAACAATCAAAAAAAATCGTCTATACGCTTGCCGCGTTATTCAGTCTTGATGCATTCGGCGGCGGCTTTGTGGTGCAATCAATGCTCGCCTTGTGGCTTTTCGAGAAATTTCAGCTCTCCCTGGTGACAACCGGAACAGTTTTTTTCTGGACAGGCATGTTCTCTGCCCTCTCATATCTTGCGGCAATTCGCATTGCCAGCCGGTTCGGACTGGTGAATACCATGGTATTCACACATTTACCGGCCAACATACTATTGATTCTCATACCATTCATGCCGACGTTGGGCTGGGCGATCGCCTTGCTGCTTGTGCGCAGTTTTCTATCACAAATGGATGTGCCGACACGAAGCTCATATGTCATGGCGGTTGTGCCCCCGGCGGAACGTGCCGCGGCAGCCAGCATCACCCTGGTACCGCGCAGCCTGGCGGCAGCCGCAAGTCCGGTTCTGGCAGGGTATCTGCTGAGCATGTCATCTTTTGGCTGGTCGCTAGTTATAGCGGGAAGCCTGAAAATCATCTATGACGTGTTGCTGCTGCGTATGTTTCGAACTATGCGGCCTCCAGAAGAAGGACATTCAAACGACCAGAGCTAACACAGTTACAATAGGAACTTTTTTCTGGATGGCTGGATGAGATTTCCCGTTATAGCTCAAGTTTGTTGTCAACCCCATTGTTCCAAGAAGCTATTCTTGGGAAGGATGGCCTCATGCCTCGCCGCAAGTCGGCTTGATAGCTGAAATCCATCATGCTGGAGTTGCGTCATATAGGCAAAGGTTATGCGAACGGACGGCAGGTGCTGACTGATCTGTCCTATACCCTGAATGCGGGCGAGTATGTAGCGATAATGGGCGAATCAGGGGTCGGCAAATCAACACTGCTGAATCTGATTGCCGGACTGGATACCCCGGATACGGGCGAGGTACTGATCGACGGCATCGCCATTTCGTTATTGGACGACGATGCGGCAACCCGGCTTCGACGCAAGGAATTCGGCTTCGTCTTTCAGGCGTTTCATATCCTGCCGCATCTGACACTGCGCCAGAACATCGCCCTGCCCTTGTTGCTCAATGGCATTTCCGGCAAACGTATTGAAGAACGCACTGAGCAAATGCTGGTCGCGGCCGGCTTGAACGGAAGGGGACAGCACTTCCCGCGCCAGCTATCCGGCGGCGAGTTGCAGCGCGTTGCCATTGCCCGAGCGCTGGTGCATCGCCCCAAATTGATCCTGGCCGATGAGCCAACCGGCAACCTTGATCCCGATAACGCTCATGACATTCTCATGTTGATACGTGCGGAAATCAAGGAAAATGGCGCGTCCGGCATTATTGTCACCCATTCTCATGCGGCCGCGACGACGGCAGATCGGGTGCTGTTGCTGACAAAAGATGGGCTCCATCCGATAAATACAGCGGACTCGACAATTTCCGGTCAAGGTATATGACGAGCGGTATGCTGTCCCGCTGGCTGCTAGTGGGCGAATGGAAGGCACATCTGACACAGGCCATCGTTGCCATTATTGCAATCGCGCTCGGAGTTGGGCTCGGATTCTCAATTCATCTGATCAATACGGCTGCCTTTAACGAGTTTTCCGCCGTCGCCAAGAGCCTTTCCGGCCAGTCCGATCTGCAAGTGCGGGGAACACAGGCCACGTTCGACGAGTCGCTTTATCCGGCTCTGGCACAGCATAGTGGCGTCGAGCTTGCCAACCCGGTATTGGAACTTGATGTCGCCATCCCCGATAACATGGAAACACGGGGAAACGCGACCTTGAAAATTCTCGGGCTGGATATTTTTCGTGCCGTAGACATCGCGCCGGACTTGATTGGCATCCCGGCCGAAGACAGGCTATTCGATATTCTCGCGGACGATGCCATTTTCCTTTCCCCGGCGGCACTGGAATGGCTGAAGGTAAAGCGAGGTGATCCCCTGAAGTTTCGCGTGGGAACCCAAACCATCACGTTGCGCGTCGCTGGCGGCCTGGCACGAACCCGCGCGGGACAACGTATTGGAGTCATGGACATCGGTGCAGCGCAGTGGCGCCTCCAACGGATAGGCCAATTGTCGCGCATCGAATTGAAATTGATGCAAGGGGTCAACCACGACAGGTTCAAAGTGGCGCTGACACAGGAATTGGGTGCGCAATATGTTGTGACCGAAACTACGGACCAGGAGGCACGTGTTGCCAATATGTCACGCGCCTATCGCGTCAATCTGAACATGCTTGCCTTGATGGCGCTATTTACCGGCACGTTTCTGGTATTCTCGACACAGGCGTTGTCGGTCGTCCGGCGGCGTCACCAGTTTGCGCTGCTGCGGGTGCTCGGACTAACGCGCAGGCAACTGCTGAAGCAGATTTTATTGGAAGGGGCTACCCTTGGTGCCATCGGTTCCCTGATAGGCCTTATCCTAGGCTATGCGGCGGCGGCTGCGGCGCTGAATATTCTCGGTGGAGATTTAGGAAGCGGGTTTTTTCCCGGGGTACAACCGAGTGCGCATTTCGACCCGTTTGCGGCTACGATCTTTTTTATTCTGGGATTGGGGGTTACATTGCTGGGCAGCGCCGCTCCGGCCTGGGAAGCAGCAAGCGCCGATCCCGCACCGGCACTCAAATCCGGAAGCGAAGACGTTGCGCTCTCGAAACTGGCTACGCCCTGGCCTGCCCTGGTTTGTTTAGGATTGGGAGGCCTGCTCACGCAATTGCCACCGATTTTTAATTTGCCGGTCTTCGGCTATCTCGCGGTGACACTATTACTCATCGGCGGCATTGCACTTATGCCGCGCCTTTCAGCATTGATTTTCTCCCCTGCATTTCTGATAACAGCCAAAAGCACATCCAAAGCCGTGCCAATACTAGCGCTGGCACGGCTGGCCAATGCGCCTAACCAGGCTGCCATTGCTTTAGGCGGGGTGCTGGCAAGCTTTAGCCTGGTAGCTGCGATGGCGATCATGGTCACCAGTTTTCGGGTCTCGGTTGATGATTGGCTGACGCATATTCTGCCCGCTGATTTATACGTAAAAACGGCGACCAGCGGTGATACGCGCGGCCTCACGCCGGATGAAATAAAAACGCTTGCAGCAACACCCGGCATCTCCCGTGCCGACTTTTTCCGCTCATCGCAACTAACACTCGATCCGGGCCGTCCCAACATTACGGTGATCGCCCGCCCCATTGACAGGGTCGATCCCGCCAATACCTTGCCCATGATGGGTGAAGCAATCACGCCCGCGCTGCTTCCGAAAGATGCGATACCCATCTGGGTATCGGAAGCGATGGTCGATCTCTATGGCTATACGCCTGGCAAGCGGGTAACGTTGCCGATAGGAGTCTCCCCACCCGATTTCGTTGTCGCCGGCGTGTGGCGCGACTATGGGCGGCAATTCGGCGCGATACAGATGCGGCTGGCAGATTATCAAGCACTGTCGGGCGATCAGATAGTAAACGATGCCGCGCTGTGGCTACACGCCGGAGTAACACTTGAGCAAGCGATTGAGTCTTTGAGACACCTGCCGTTTGGTAGTGCCCTGGAATTTTCAGAGCCCGGCCAGATCCGTGCGTTAAGCTTGAATATTTTCGATCGCAGCTTTGCGGTAACTTACTTATTGGAAACGGTCGCGATAGTTATCGGGCTGCTCGGCGTGGCGGCGAGCTTCTCGGCCCAAACTTTGGCGCGCACCAAGGAGTTCGGCATATTGCGCCACATCGGCGTGACGCGTCGCCAGATTCTCGGTATGCTGGCAGCAGAAGGCGGCTTGTTGACTGCGCTGGGCATCGTGCTCGGCTTTATCCTCGGTTTGTGCATCAGCCTGATACTTGTCTTCATCGTCAATCCACAGTCATTCCATTGGACCATGGAGTTGAGTCTGCCGTGGAGAGAATTGATCACGGTCGCTTTGGCATTGCTAGTGTCGGCATCGGTGACTGCGTTAATGTCGGGGCGTCATGCCGTCTCGGGTAAGGCAATACGCGCTGTACGGGAGGATTGGTAATGCTTTTTTTTAAACGTAGCCCTGCCTGCATTCGTAGTTCTCACAAATGTGGGCGCCAGGCCCTCTTCTCGCAAATGATGTTTTTCTGGCTGAATTTCGTTACCGCCAGCGCTTTTTCGGCACCTCCTCAGTTTTCCCCGGTGCTCCCTGGCGCGGGGCTTGCTTTTCCCCGGGATTTTGGCGCCCACCCCCACTTCCGCACCGAGTGGTGGTACGTAACCGGCTGGCTGGAGACTCCCGACAAAAAGCCGCTTGGCTTTCAGATCACTTTTTTTCGCTCCGCAACTGAACTCGATCCAGCCAATCCGAGTCGTTTTGCGCCCAAACAACTTATCATTGCCCACGCAGCGCTGTCCGATCCGGCTGCTGGAAAACTATTGCATGACCAGAAGAGCGCCCGCGAGGGCTTCAGCCTCGCTTATACCAAAGAGGGCAATACTGACGTAAAACTGGATGACTGGTATATGCTGCGCGGAGAAAATGGCCGCTATGAGACATTCATAAAAGCGCATGACTTTACGTTTCGCTTCTCGCTGACTCCCACACAGATACCGATGCGCCAAGGGGAGAAAGGCTTTTCGCGCAAGGGACCGCGACCGGAGCAAGCCAGCTATTACTATAGCGAGCCCCAATTGCAAGTTGCGGGCACGGTAACTCACCATGGCAAACCAATAACGGTGAGCGGAACCGCCTGGCTCGACCACGAATGGTCTACCGAATATCTCGCCCCGGATGCCGACGGGTGGGATTGGGTCGGCGCAAATCTCGATGATGGTTCTGCCCTGATGGCGTTCCAGATTCGCGGAAAAAACGGTAACAGGATCTGGGCATATGCCGGACTGCGCGACGCATCCGGCAACATTACGCTATTCAAACCGGAGCAGGTGCAGTTTGACCCTCAGCGTACGTGGCGGTCGCCGCGCACCGATGCCACTTACCCCGTATCGATGCGGATTCGAACCGGCTCAACCGAGTGGCTGCTCACGCCATTGCAGGACGATCAGGAGCTCGACTCACGGCAATCGACCGGTGCGGTCTACTGGGAAGGCGCTGTCACGATCACCCGCGACGGCAAACCTGACGGCCGTGGTTATCTTGAAATGACCGGTTACGTAAAACCGCTCCGGCTTTAAGCGCATCACTTGTGACGTCCACCATATTCGAGCCCTTTTTTGGAATCATAAAATTCCATTTCGGGAAACGGGTGATCTAATCTTATTTCCAGCCAGGTTAAAAACGGATAATGCGCGTGCGGAGCCTCGGCAATCGAACACACCATTTTCTGGGTGGGTCACTATTGCTGCTATTGATGCTCAGCCGCGTAGCCTGTGCGGAAAAAATGACGTATTCAAGGAAAGATGCAAAAAGCTGGCCGATGCAGCTACGGTAGTAGTCGCGTTCGTGGACATTGCTACTTCCGAAAACAGCTCGCAAACGGTGAAATCACTGAAATCGCTATCAGGCAAGACTGGCGACCTGCATCACAACGTGTATGGCCTGACCCAGGCAGAGCCGACATTCAGCTATGAAATCAGGTCGAAATGGCAGATCGGCCCTGCCGGAAAGACATGCATGGTGCCTGATGTTTCGGTAAAAATAGGATTCTCATCAATGCGGGTCTACCTTGCCAGGGAACTTCAGGATAGCTGTAGAAAAAATATTGTGCGCGATCATGAACTGGAACATGTGTCAACCTGGAAGTCGCATTTTTGCATTGGTGCAAAATTACTGGAAGAACCATTACGCCTGGCTTTTTCCCAACCACGCTATTACGCATCCAAAGCCCAGGCGCAAGCGGACTTGCAGCCCTGGGTGGAAGGGGTTCTGAAGCTTCTTCATCAACGAATGATGAAGAGCGTCGCATCAGCGCAACGCGCGATTGATTCACCGATATCTTACAATCATGTAAAAAACCGCCTACGCAATTGCCCGCCCAGCGCCAATGGAACGTTATGAAGGAGAATGCGCTGCACCGTCCCCGAAGTCACCGGCTCTAGGCCCATAACTCGTCAGGAAGAAAATCGATTAGCCCGATGCATTCGAATGGCTTGATCATATAATATTGCGGCTCTTTTTAATCAACTCATAAGCAGCCTGTACTTCCTGAGTTTGTGCGGTAGCCATGGAAATCATATCTTCCGGTACACCTTGGCCCATTAATTTATCGGGATGATACTGGCTCATCAGTTTTCGATAAGCACGCTTAATTTCCTGATCACTACTTTCTTTTGTCACACCCAATGCCTTGTAAGCATCCTCCAGGGCGGTGGCCGAGGTTGTCTGGCCGCCGGCAAAGTGCGACTGGCCCAAAACCATATCCAGCAGTTGCTTGAACGCGGACTGATCGTAGCCCAGATGAAGGGCAAAGTCCTTTAACAAAACTTCTTCAGCCGCATCCAGCCGTCCATCGGATATTGCCATGACGATCAGGTAAATTAGCAGCATCTGCTTCAGGCTGTTCGTATGTCCGCAAACAGCCATGAATTCTCTCAGCTTGGGTTCTGCATCAAAATCCGACGACGAGCCCTGCCTGAACAAGCTGATTGCCAGTTGCCGATGCTCCGAAGACATGCCCAGCTTTTGAATAAAATTCTCAACGTGGGCAACCTCGTCCTCGGAAATATGCCCATCCGCTTTCGCAAGCTTTCCCATCAGGATAAAAACAGTTTCAATAAAAACCGTCTGTCGATGGGCATAGGTAAATGGATTAACCGCTCCCGCACCATAGGCTCTGTAGCGGTCGATGAAACTTCCAGCGATATATCCGATAAATGCGCCGAAAATACCCAGGAGGTAGTAACCTAATAAAGCTCCGATTATTTTAAACAAGAGAGTTCCTGAAATTAGTATGGAAACGTGTAGTCATAAGGTTGGGCAATTATTACTGAAATCCGGATTCCTTGGAATAAAACGTCGATCAGATTCGTCAAAAAGGCCGGTCATTGCCGCGCATAGGCAAGGGGCTGCTGGCTCCGGCCCCCTGAAATTTACAGGATAATGCGCAGGCTCGTGTCCGGTCAAAACATCATGCCCGTACAGAGATTCATTCGATACTTCGACAAAAAAGGAGATGCCGATGATTGAATTGCATTCAAGCCCGACGCCTAATGGTCAGAAATTAATGATCATGCTTGAGGAAACCGGCGTCGAATGGAAACATATCGACGTCAATATCGGGATCGGCGAGCAATTTACTCCGGAACATCTGAAGCTCAGCCCCAATAACAAGATACCCGCCATAGTGGATACGGAGGGGCCCGGAGGCGGCCCATACCCAATGATGGAATCCGGCGCTATTCTCTTTTATCTCGCGGAGAAAACTGGGAAGTTTCTGCCAAAAGATGCACGCAAACGCTATGACACGATGCAATGGCTATTTTTCCAGATGGCGCATGTCGGCCCCATGTTCGGGCAGGCCAACCACTTCAATGGCAAGTCGATGGATAATCCATATGCACGGGATCGCTACAACAACGAGTCGCTGCGCCTTTACCGGGTGCTGGACAACCGGCTTGGCACGAGCCAATGGCTCGCTTGCGACGAATATACTATCGCCGATATCGCCACTTATCCATGGTGTAAAGGGCATAAGGATCGCGGCATCGACAAAACCGCCTTCCCCAATTTCATGCGCTGGTTCGAGTCGGTTGAGTGGCGGCCGGCTGTTCAGCGCAGCAATGAAATGGCCGCAGAAATTCGCGTACGCATGAATAAAGCGGCGGAAGGTCAGCCAGTCATCAACATTTACGATACCAAAGATAATGGTGAACGGCTCACGCAGGCCACGTCAAAGCCGGATACGTCAATGTGACAGGCAGGAATATTTTGCTTTTTATGTTTCTTGAAACATAAACGCCGGTCCGGAGCAGTAATGAGCGCTGCATTTCTTAAAGTAAATGACATTCTGCATTGCCTATTAGCTCCTATTAGCCGCCGGATATGCGTAATCAGCCCGGGACCGCATCCGGCTGTGCGGGCTGTGCGTAAAGATCACCACAGCGCCGGGTACGCAATCCACATGTTATCGAGCATGTCGCGATATGCGCTTTAGCTCATGCCATATCAATGAATATCCGGCATGTTATCGATTGCCGGTCTGCATATCAAGAACAATGGAGCAAGCCATGGGCGTAAACCATATCTCGACGATTCCTTGCAGTATCGATCCTTGATCGATACTGCAAACGGAAACACTGCGTAAGTCTTTCCTTCCATTTTGATGACAAAGGTCTCATATATAGCGCTTCCATGGGTTAAACTTGACCATTCTTCTTACGCTGCACATCCACTTATGGCTCAATACGTTCTTACCATGCATCGTGTGGGCAAAGTTGTCCCGCCACGACGCACGATTCTCAAAGATATTTCCATCAGTTTTTTCCCCGGCGCAAAGATAGGACTGCTGGGCCTGAACGGCTCGGGAAAATCCACGGTACTGAAAATCATGGCAGGGGTGGACAAGGATATTGAGGGCGAGGTTACGGCCATGCCTAATCTCAATATCGGCTATCTGCCACAGGAACCACAACTTAACCCCGAGCACACGGTACGCGAGGCCGTACAGGAAGGGCTGGGTGAAGTGTTCAGCGCCCAGCAAAAGCTGGAAGAGGTCTATGCCGCTTATGCCGAACCGGATGCCGATTTCGACGCCTTAGCCTCCGAACAGAGCCGGCTGGAAGCCATTCTTGCCACCAGCGGTGGAGATGGCGGTCAACAACTGGAAATTGCCGCCGACGCGCTACGTCTGCCCGAATGGGACGCCGTCATTAAAAACCTCTCCGGCGGCGAGAAACGTCGCGTGGCGCTATGCCAGCTCCTGCTTTCCAAACCCGATATGCTATTGCTGGACGAGCCGACCAACCATCTGGACGCCGAGTCGGTGGAATGGCTGGAACAGTTCCTTACGCGATTCCCCGGGACCGTCGTAGCGGTCACGCACGATCGGTATTTCCTCGATAACGCCGCCGAATGGATTCTGGAGCTCGACCGTGGTCATGGCATTCCGTGGAAGGGTAACTACAGTTCGTGGCTGGAACAGAAAGAAGACCGCCTGAAGCATGAAGAATCGACCGAATCCGCACGTCAAAAGGCGCTGCACGAGGAACTCGAATGGGTGCGGCAGAGCCCCAAGGGGCGGCAGGCGAAATCCAAGGCACGTATCGCCCGCTTTGAAGAGCTTAACTCGCAGGAGTACCAAAAGCGCAATGAAACACAGGAGATTTTCATTCCCGTTGCGGACAGGCTGGGTAATGAAGTCATCGAATTCAAAAATGTTTCCAAAGCTTACGGCAACCGCCTGCTGATCGATGATTTGAGCTTTAAAGTACCACCTGGCGCGATCGTCGGCATCATCGGCCCCAACGGGGCGGGCAAATCCACGTTGTTCCGCATGATCACGGGAAAGGAGCAGCCGGGTTCGGGTGAAATAACGATAGGTGCGACCGTAAAAATATCGCATGTGGATCAATCGCGCGAGTCTCTCAATAACAGCAAGACCGTGTTCGACACGATTTCAGACGGCAACGATATCCTCACTGTCGGCAAATACGAAACGCCAGCACGGGCGTACCTTGGCCGGTTCAACTTCAAAGGCGCGGATCAGCAGAAGATCGTGGGCAATTTGTCAGGCGGGGAACGCGGAAGGCTGCATCTGGCAAAAATGCTTATTTCCGGCGGTAACGTGCTGCTGCTCGACGAACCCTCCAACGACCTTGACGTGGAAACCTTGCGCGCATTGGAAGATGCTTTGCTGGAATTCGCCGGTTGTGTGCTGGTTATCTCGCATGATCGCTGGTTCCTGGATCGCATCGCTACCCATATCCTTGCGTTTGAAGGTAATTCTCAGGTTACGTTTTTCAGTGGTAATTATCAGGAATACGAAGCGGATAAGCGGAAACGTCTGGGTGAAGAAGGGGCGAAGCCAAAAAGAATCAGGTATAAACCGATTACCCGATAGAATCTATCGGGTAATCATTTATAAAGATTTAATGTGCGGGTTTTGCTAGGTGGTTTTATATTCTTATAGCAACGCGTCTTGTATGCAAACGAAATAAAGATCACGCGTTCAGCACTCGATAAACTTCGGTTCGAGACACGTCAGGGCAGATTATTCGTCCCGCATGCAAACATGGGCGACGATCTGGCTTAAATCGCTAAAACCCCGTTCACCATCATTGGCTAATAACGGCCTTCGCGTCTGGGGCCGGTACCATTGTATCCTCTGTCGTTGTCATAATGATCATACCTTTCAGTACCGTCGGTGCTGAACCTGGAGTTGTCCGGCTTGGCAGTGGCCGAACCCATGGTGCTGCTTGGCTTCTGTTTTTTCTGCGATGTAAGGTGCTCCTTGACAGTCAAATCAGTTTTCTGATCGGGGCAGTCGTCCCGTACGGCAGCAGAATCGCCCGCAGCCACTGAATCCGGCATATCGCATTCCTTCGCCTGCACTATCCCCATGCTGGCCATGCCAAAAATAAATGCGCCAGTCAGCGTTACGGTTAACAATGAAGATTTCATAGTCACTCTCCCTTTCAATTCAGCGACATTGCTGAGCCATACATGATACACGTTGTTGCAGAAAGATTTGTACGCTAGCACACTTAACCAGCTTAGCAAATTACCAAATGCTTAATCCAGCGACAGCTTGACTCATCATTTTGATAACCAGACAACTGTAGTCCTGCGCGCAGGACGGGATTAAATGAAGACGCTTCCCTGCGTCTTGTTTTCCCTGTTGAATCTGCATGTTCGCATGCAGCACCTGCCGATCGTTCAGGCAGGTCGATATTTTTTGCCGCTTCTCTCTTCTCGCCATACGGGTTAGCATCGGCTACCATGTAACCTTTAAGGAGTGTACCGTCATAAGCGTCGTTCATATAACGACCATGCCCTTTGATGTAATTACATTATCAATAAAAAATGCGTTAATTACTCGTGATTCACTTAAAACAAAAATCATGAAAGCGGTTTATTCCACCTGCCTGCTCGTCCTGTTTTTTGCGGCGTCTACTGAAGTACGTGCATTCTCGTCCGACCGACTCTTCGCGAAGGCCGAAACACGGCTTGTTGTCCAGCAAGAGCAAGGTCAGCCGCGAGAGAATGAGCGAATATCCTCCTCGGTCCAAATACAAGGTCAAAACAACACTTGTCCGAATTGTCCCGAGTTGATACCTATTCCAGACACCAGGTTTGCCATCGGCAAATTCGCTGTGACGTTTGACGAATGGGATGCCTGTGTAACGGATGGCGGCTGTGGCGGATACCAGCCCCCGGATAATGGCTGGGGACGCGGCAAAAGACCCGTGATCAATGTGAATTGGAACGACGTACAAGGCTATATTCAATGGCTGTCGCGCAAGACTGGCAAAACCTATCGTCTGCCCAGCGCGGAAGAATGGGAAACCGCTGCCCGTGCCGGCACGACTACCGACTATTACTGGGGTAATGATGTCGGGCGTAATAACGCCAACTGCGATGGTTGCGGGAGCGAATGGGATAACAGAAAAACTGCACCGGTAGGCAGCTTCAAGCCGAATGCTTTCGGGCTGTACGATGTGATGGGAAATGTCTGGCAATGGACGGACACCTGTTGGCAAAGCAACTGTGCAAAACGCTTGTTTTGCGGCGGCTCGTGGAATCACCGGCCACAGGATATGCGTGCTACGACGCGTAACTGGTTTGATACGACAAAGCGCATGCGTTATCTGGGCTTTCGTCTCGCCATGACAATCCCCTGAAATACAAATAAAGGTTTCTCTATGGCAACCCGATTGCGTCCATTAAATGCACCGCAAACAATGCACCGTGCAGCCAGCCGAATATCTGAGATGGAACGTCATGGCAAACTGCCCTAATACCCGGCTTTGCCGCCATAGCCGTTATTATTACCATGAGGGCCGCAGCGCAGGCTTCCGGGCTCGTGAGAACCGGCGCGGCAAGTAACCCGACATACTACACGGGAAGATAATTGTGCAAATGTTTAATCTACCCGCCTGATTCTCGCGCCTAACAACGATAACTTTTCCTCGATGCACTCATAGCCGCGATCAAGATGATAGATCCGGTCAATGACGGTCTCCCCCTTGGCGATCAGCCCTGCCAGTACCAGGCTGGCGGAGGCGCGCAGATCGGTAGCCATGACGCTGGCGCCATCAAGGCGGCTCACGCCGCATACGACGGCAGTGTTGCCTTCAACCTTGATGTCGGCATTCATGCGTTTTAATTCCTGCACATGCATGAAACGATTCTCGAATATGGTTTCGGTAATGATAGCGGTCCCGGCGGCAACACTGTTCAATACCATGAATTGCGCCTGCATGTCGGTAGGGAAAGCCGGATAAGGCGCGGTTCTCAGATTTACCGACTTTAATGGATTGTTCATTTTAAGATGTATCCAGTCTTCGCCCGATTCAATCGCCGCACCCGCTTCCATAAGCTTGTCGAGTACGGCATCGAGTGTGCCGGAGTGGGTTTCCCTGAGATGGATCTCACCGCCGCTGGCGGCGGCGGCTACCAGGAATGTGCCGGTTTCGATACGGTCAGCCATGACGCGATATGCGGCGCCATGCAATTTCTCTACTCCCTCGATCGTAATAATATCGCTGCCGACGCCGTGAATTCTTGCACCCATCGCAATTAGACAGTTAGCCAGATCCACCACTTCCGGTTCGCGTGCTGAATTTTCAAGCACGGTGGTTCCATTGGCCAGGGTTGCCGCCATCATCAGATTCTCGGTACCGGTAACGGTAACGATATCCATGACGATATGCGCGCCATTGAGACGCTTCGATTTTGCATCGATGTAACCATGCTCGATATCAATTTCCGCACCCATCGCCTGCAACCCTTTGATATGCTGATCCACCGGGCGCAGGCCAATGGCGCAGCCACCGGGCAATGACACTCTCGCCGAACCTGCGCGCGCCAGCATCGGCCCCAGCACCAGAATTGCAGCCCGCATCGTTTTCACCATCTCGTAAGGTGCGACAAGATACGAAAGTTGTGCGGCAGTCAATTCCGTTCTCTTGTTGCTTGCCTCGATGCTTATGCCCATTTTCCCAAGAAGGCCAAGCATGGTGGTTACGTCATTGAGATGCGGAACATTCTCGATAACCAGCGTTTCCTCGGTAAGCAAAGAAGCGCATAAAATAGGCAGCGCGGCATTTTTTGCGCCGGAAATACGGATTTCTCCGGAAAGCGGCACGCCCCCCTGAATGATCAGTTTTTGCATGGGTTATAAATATTGTCTGTGAATATTCATGCTAATCTTCGATGGCAAGAGCTTTTCCAGCAATCAGATTTTGCCATCGGTTGAAATATGCCGGCATTGCCTTCATCATATCGCAAAGAACGCCTTTATAATTCGCTATCTGCATGCCTCTGTCTCGAACTGGCGAGCAGGAACCCTCAATACATTCAAACACCTCAAGGAGATCCAGATGAAAAAACAGACGATCCAGACAGCCGACGCGCCGCAGGCGATCGGTACCTATTCCCAGGCAATACGTGTAACGGGAGGGGACACAGTCTATCTTTCCGGCCAGATCGGCTTGGATCCGTTTACTATGCAAATGGTTGTCGGCATAGAAGGCCAGATCCAGCAGGTATTTCTGAATCTGAAGGCGGTAGCTACGGCAAGTGGCGGTTCATTGAGCGACATCGTCAAACTGAATGTCTACCTGACCGATCTCGCCAATTTCGAAAGGGTAAATGAGATCATGGCAGGTTATTTTAGCTCACCGTATCCTGCTCGAGCCGCGATAGGGGTCGCAGCACTTCCGCGCGGGGCGTTAGTGGAAATGGATGCGGTGATGGTATTGCAGGAGTGAAGGGAAATACCAGCAATCTTACGCCCGGTATTAACGTTTTTCCTGTCAGCCAGACAGTACAGGAAAAACTCGACAGACTGGGCGTCGCTGACGAATTCGATCTGTTACTGCATTTGCCGCTGCGTTACGAAGACGAAACGCATCTTTATCCCATCAATGATGCGCCCGGAAACAAGACGGTACAGATTGAAGGCGTCATCATCCACAACGAAGTCATGTACCGGCCACGGCGGCAACTGATATGCCAGGTAGAGGATGACACCGGCATTATTTTTATGCGCTTCCTCAATTTTTATGGCAGCCAGGTAAAAGCATATGCCGTCGGGACACGCGTACGTCTGCTTGGGGAAGTGCGCCCCGGTTTCTTCGGTGCCGAAATGGTGCATCCCAAATGCCGCGTCATACGTGAAGAGACGCCGCTGGCCGATGCACTGACGCCCGTTTATCCAACTACTACGGGGCTCTCTTCCGAAGCACTGCGCAAGCTGATCCAGCAGACGCTGCGGCTGGTGGACGGTGACGATCAGCAGCGCTATCTGTCGGAAACTTTGCCTGACGAGATTCTGAAATATTATGGGTTGCAAAGTTTAAGGAACAGTATATTTTTTCTGCATCAACCACCGCCGGATGCACCATCCGTTCTACTGCAGGAACGCACTCATCCCGCCTGGCGACGGATCAAGTTCGATGAATTGCTTGCGCAACAACTTTCCATGCGCCTGCATTATCGGCAACACCGCAGCGGAAGCGCGCCCGTTCTATCAGAAAAAAAAAGCCTGACCACGGCACTTCTGGAATCGCTTCCTTTCGCGCTTACGAGCGAACAGAAGAAGGTTTTTTCCGAAATCAGCAGCGATCTCGCTGCAGGCCATCCGATGCAGCGGCTATTGCAGGGCGATGTGGGCAGCGGCAAAACCGTAGTCGCGGCGTTGGCTGTGCTGCAGACCATCGAAAATGATTACCAGGCTGCGTTGATGGTTCCAACCGAGGTCCTTGCTGAGCAGCATTATCAGAAGCTTTCCGCTTGGCTTAATCCGCTGCTTGACCCCCTGGATATCAGGATTGCATGGTTATCCGGCAATCAAAGAAAGAAGCAACGGGAGACCATGCTTGCCGACATTGCCGAAGGGTGCGCCATGCTCGCCATTGGCACTCACGCACTATTCCAGGAGCAGGTGGAATTCGACAGGCTGGGACTTGCCATCATCGACGAGCAGCACCGCTTCGGTGTGCATCAGCGACTGGCATTGAGGATGAAGGGCGCTAAAACAGGCTTGGTGCCGCATCAGTTGATGATGAGTGCCACGCCGATTCCACGCACGCTTTCAATGACCTATTACTCCGATCTGGATGTATCGGTAATCAATGGACTGCCGCCCGGCAGAACCCGGGTAGTGACCAAGCTGGTCGCGAATACCCGCCGGGATGAAGTGGTCGTCCGTATCCGGGAAGCTTGCCATGCAGGAAAACAAGCCTATTGGGTATGTCCGCTGATTGAAGAATCCGAGATTCTGCAACTCAAGACAGCTCTCGAGACCTACGAAACGTTGAGGCTGACTTTCCCGGACTTGAAAATCGGCCTGGTGCATGGGCGGCTCCCGCCCCAGGAGAAATCCCTGGTAATGGAGTCGTTCAAACACGGTGAAATCCAGTTACTGGTTGCCACGACGGTGATCGAAGTGGGTGTTGACGTGGTCAACGCTTCGCTGATGGTGATAGAGCATGCCGAACGCATGGGGTTGTCACAATTGCATCAGTTGCGAGGCCGTGTGGGACGGGGTACGGAAGCCAGCATATGCATACTGCTGTATCAGAAACCCTTGTCCGCAGCGGCTCAGGAGCGGCTCAGAATCATCTTCGAAAATACCGATGGTTTTGAAATCGCGCGCCAGGATTTGCGGCTCCGTGGCCCCGGTGAATTCCTGGGGGCGCGCCAAAGCGGCACACCCATGCTGCGCTTCGCCAATCCGGAGCAGGATGAGGATTTGCTCCGTGCAGCCCGCGACGTCGCCGACGAGCTACTCCGCGACCACCCGCAAGCCGCAAACCAGCATCTTCAGCGTTGGCTGGGAGGAAAAAGCGAATATCTGAGGGTCTAGAAAACCCGCTATGGCAGCGACCCGTATGTGCAATCCGATGTAATGCACCCGATTATTAGCATATGAATTAATAAATGATCCTTCAAGCCAGAAATTTGACCCTGCAATATCCCGGCAAGATACTTTGCCGCGATTTGAACCTGACCGTCAATCGAGGCGAATTCTGGGCTATTCTTGGCCAGAATGGTTGCGGCAAGACTACTTTGATACATGCCCTTGGCGGCCTTCATAATACGGATAGCATAAACGACGACACCGTGATGGTGGATGGGAAAGCACCCCGAAACTGGTCTCGGCGCGACCTTGCCCGTAATCTGGGCATCATGTTGCAGGAAGAGCCCGGCGAGTTCTGGGGAAATGTATACGAATATGTACTGCTGGGGCGGCATCCCCATGGCAGAAACATATTTGGCTGGGAAGATGGCGACCAGGACATTGCAAGCCAGGCCATTGAACGCATGGAATTGACTGGCCTCGCCCACCGTTCACTTGGCATGCTGTCCGGTGGCGAGCGTCAGCGGGCACGTATCGCTTTGCTGCTCGCCCAGTCCCCTCATTGTTATCTGTTGGATGAACCGCTGCAACACCTCGATCTGCGCCATCAACTTCTAGTCATGACGCTTTTTAGTGAATTGGCCAGGCAGGGCAGCGCACTCATGATGGTGCTGCACGATATAAGCTGGGCAAGCCGGTTTTGCGATCATGTCCTGATGCTGTTCGATAATGGCCGCACCATGGCCGGCAACGCGGAAGCGTTACTCAACCGGCCCAATCTGGAGACGCTCTACCGTTGCAATATGAAGGAATTCGCTGTGGGGCACGCTCGCCATTTCGTACCGGAAACGGTGCCGGGTGTATAATTTGTATAATTCCTACTTGATGCATTCTAAGACCTCTAAATAAGCCCCTCCCGGAGCGCGTTGCTGGCACCCGGGGACTTATTCAGAGATTCTAAATTCCGTAATGATCCGTAAACTTCTCCGCCGCGTATTCGGCCGCAACCCAACCGCTCCTGTTTCCTCTCCTTGTTCCCCTCTCACCGGGGTACACATTATTCCGCAGAAGCAGCATGGCATTACACGCGATCACATCAACCCCTGCGCGCTTAAGGTCACATCGGGCTTACAGGAAGCAGGATATTCCGCTTTCGTAGTGGGGGGTGCGGCACGCGATTTGCTCTTGGGCCTGGAACCGAAAGATTATGATATTGCCACCAATGCCACGCCCGAGGAGGTGCGCGTCGTTTTCCGCCGCTCACGCATAATTGGGCGCCGTTTCCGTCTGGTGCACGTCATATTCGGTGCCGAGACAGTGGAAGTTTCTACATTTCGTGGCGGCATGTCTGCCAACGATGAGGATGGGGTTATCACCAACACGCATGCCGACGAGCACGGACGCCTCTTGCGAGACAATGTGTTTGGCAGCCAGGAAGAGGATGCGAAGCGGCGTGACTTCACCGTAAATGCGTTATTCTTTGATCCCGTCAAGGAAGAAATCTGGGACTACCTGAACGGCTATGACGATATCAAGGCAAGGCGCTTGCGCATTATAGGCGATCCTTTGCGGCGGTATCGTGAAGACCCAGTGCGGATGCTGCGGGCAGTTCGGCTCGCAGCCAAGCTTGATATGCAAATAGATGCGGCCACGGCTGCGCCTATCGGCGACCTTGCGCACCTATTGCAGAACGTGCCACCGTCACGGCTGTTTGATGAAATGTTGAAACTGTTGCTATCTGGTCACGCACTAGCCTGCGTGATCGACTTGCGTATACGCGGTCTCCATCACGGTTTGCTGCCGATGCTGGACGTAATATTGGAACAGCCGTTGGGTGAACGCTTCATCACGCTCGCGCTCAGGAAAACCGACGAGCGTGTGCATCAGGAAAAACCGGTATCTCCGGGTTTTCTGTTTGCGGCGCTATTGTGGCACGAAGTACTTGCTGCATGGAACATCCGTCAAACCGCAGGAGAGAAACTGATGCCGGCCCTGCATCTTGCAATGAGCGATGTGCTGGCGACACAAAATAAGAAACTCGCAATTCCGCGCCGATACGACGCCATCATGCAGGAGATCTGGGCTATGCAGCCGCGTTTTACCGGAAGATCGGGACGCAGGCCATTTCGCTTACTGGAACATCCGCGCTTTCGCGCCGCGTATGATTTTATGCTGCTGCGATGCGAGAGCGGCGAAGTCGAAATGGAGTTGGGAGAATGGTGGGAAGCATTCCAGCGCGCCGATTCTGGTGAACGCGAAGCCATGCTGCACAAGGATGAAATTCAAAGGAAGCGCAGGAGAAGCCGTGGACGCCATAAAATTGCATCCGATGCTGTGGCGGCCAACGGCAGTTCACCCGCCGACAGTGAAATAATTTAATGCCATGTTCCGGATCCCGTATGCCTTACCTTGCTTTTATTGCACTGGGCAGCAATCTGGATGATCCCGCGCTCCAAGTCGACCAAGCTTTTGACGAGCTGGCGAGGCTTCCTTCGAGCCGCCTGCTGACACGTTCCTCACTTTATCGCAGCGGCCCGGTGGGGCTGCTGGATCAACCTGATTTCATTAACGCGGTAGCGCAAATCAAGACCGCTCTTGACCCTCATGACCTGCTCGACGCCCTGCTCGAAATTGAACACGCCCATGGTCGCGTGCGCGAATTTATCAATGCTCCCAGAACGCTTGACCTGGATATATTGATGTATGGGGATCTGCAATGCGACGAGCGCCGGCTGATCCTGCCACATCCCCGCATGCATCAACGCGCATTCGTATTGCAACCGCTTCTGGAAATCGCCCCGGATTGCCACATTCCGGGGCGAGGCACCGTTGCTGAATTGCTGGCATCATGTGCTGGACAGTGGATCAAACGGAAGCAAAATAAATGACACTGGAAGAATATCGCTATATCGTGGTTGAAGGCCCGATAGGTGCAGGCAAAACCAGTCTTGCGCAACGCATGGCGGAGCGCTTGAATGGGGCATTGCTGCTGGAGAAGCCGGAGGAAAATCCGTTTCTCGAGAAATTCTATGATGATATCCGCCGTCATGCGCTGCCGACACAGCTATTCTTCTTGTTCCAGCGCGCAAATCAACTGCAGGCTATCCTGCAGAAGGATATGTTCACCAAGGTTACTGTAAGCGATTTCCTGCTCGACAAGGATCAGTTGTTTGCTAGGCTCACGTTAAATGATGCCGAATATGATCTGTATCAGCAAATTTATCGCCATCTGCAACCGCAAGCGTCGACCCCTGATCTGGTGATCTATCTGCAGGCCTCTCCCGCCACGCTGATCGGGCGGGTAAGACGGCGTGGCAACGCTTTCGAGGAAAACATATCCGAAGAATATCTGTGGCAGTTAACTCAAAGTTATACTCGATTCTTTCATCAGTATGAAGATGCACCGGTGATGATAATCAATAGCGAAAATCTCAATTTTGTTGATAGCCAGGAAGATTTTGATCTATTGTTAATGCAGGTGAGCCAGATGCGCGGCCCCCGGGAATATTTTAATCGTGGAATTTAGGAGTTCAGATATGCGTACTTCGCAAGGCGCTTTACAAAAAATGCGTGATGATGGGGAAAAAATTGCCATCCTTACGTGTTACGACTCAAGTTTTGCAGCGTTGCTGGAAAATGCAGGCGTGGATATCCTGTTGGTGGGCGATTCGCTGGGCAACGTATTGCAGGGTGAAGAAAGCACCCTCCCTGTCACGCTGGACGACATGATTTATCATACGCGTTGCGTAGCACGCGGTTCCAACAAGGCATTCATCATGGCCGATATGCCTTTCGGTACGTCCCAGGTAGCCCCCGAAGATACTTTCCAGAATGCTGCCGAACTCATGGCTGCTGGCGCCAACATGGTCAAGATCGAAGGCGGCAGCATCATGGCGGAGACGGTTGAATTTCTCACCCGGCGCGGTATCCCGGTTTGCGCTCACATTGGTGTGACGCCACAATCGGTAAACCAACTGGGCGGCTACACGGTCCAAGGTAAAACTGACTACCAGGCGAAACAGTTGCTCGAGGATGCGGTTGCCCTGGAAAAATCGGGTGCCGGCATGCTCCTGATGGAGGTTGTTCCCGCAGCCCTCGCTAAAAAGGTCACTAAAAAGCTATCTATCCCCACGATTGGTATTGGTGCCGGTATGGATTGCTCGGCCCAGGTGCTGGTACTGCATGACATGCTGGGCATTTATTCCGGCAAGAAAACCAGATTCATGAAGAATTTTATGATCGGCGCCGGCAGCATCCATGAGGCAGTGGAAAATTACGTCAGGTCAGTCAAAATGGGAGAGTTCCCGGGGCTCGAGCACGCTTTCTGACGCTGATTGAGTATGGAGATTATAACCGGCGTCTTGTCCTTGCGTGCCCGCCTCAAGCGTGAATCCTCCATTGCTTTTATCCCGACCATGGGTAGCCTGCATGAAGGCCATTTGTCGCTGGTTCGGCTTGCACAGCAAAAATCGGATTGCGTGGTGGCAAGTATTTTTGTCAATCGCCTGCAATTTGCACCGTCAGATGATTTTGACCGCTATCCGCGAGCTTTGGCGGATGACTGCGAGCAATTGGAGAATCAGGGAACCGACGTAGTATTTGCTCCTGACGAGAAGAGTCTTTATCCCGTTCGCCAGGAGTTTATGCTGGAACCGCCGCCCATAGCGAATACGCTGGAAGGCGAATTTCGTCCAGGTTTTTTTCGCGGTGTGGCAACGGTGGTACTGAAACTCCTCAATATTGTGCAACCTCAGGTAGCAGTATTCGGCAAAAAGGATTATCAACAGTTGCATATCATGCGCGAACTGGTGCTGCAGCTTAATTTGCCTCTGGACATCGTTGCAGGGGAGACGATTCGTGATTCCGATAGCCTGGCATTGAGCTCCCGTAATCGCTATCTATCGGGTATGGAGCGGATCGAGGCGGTGCGCCTGTATCAGACGTTATCCCGAATCAAGCAGGAAGTAGAGGACGGCAACAGGAATTTTCATACGCTCAAGAGCAACGCGACAGAAAATCTTCACCGCCATGGATGGAATGTGGATTACATCGCGATACAGCGACGCGATACGCTGCTTCCTGCATGCGACGGCGATGAGAAGCTGGTAGTACTGGCAGCCGCTTGGCTGGGTAAAACCCGACTGATAGATAATTTGGAAGTGACCGTATAAATCTTGCCGCAAGGGCTCGGGCTGCGGCGCTTGAGAATTGCAAATGCGACCATCTCCGGATTGACTCAGTAGCTGCCAGAGGGGCTGGTCGAGGTATCCAAACCCTTGTTCTTTCTACCGTTGCAGCGATTTACTCCCGGTCTCGACCGGAACCGCCCTCCCTTCCCTTGAAGAGTAATCACGCACAG
Source organism: Nitrosospira sp. (assembly GCA_039922995.1). GTDB lineage: Bacteria > Pseudomonadota > Gammaproteobacteria > Burkholderiales > Nitrosomonadaceae > Nitrosospira. Next base: position 41,235 of record JBDTDT010000090.1, read on the forward strand.
GAAGCTATCCGTCTCTTTTTAGCGACAAATAAAACTCCACTGTTCTCAGCCAGTTAGGTTAAACCATAGGTTTCGTGTTGCTGAGAAGCAACAGTAACATCCCATTTTTTCTTTCCCCACATACTAACTATTTGTTTTATATATATTATTAATCTTGGCATGATAAATGCTTTAGTAAAAGATGATGTCGTCCAGCTGTGGGGGCCGCGATAAAGAAGGTTTGCTCTCCAAAGGGAGGCAAGGCCATGGGTTAGCAGATCGCGTTGATAAAACGCATTGGATTAGCCCACTTTATTACAGTACCCGACTTGCCTAGCCTGCTTAATGAATTTGTCATAATAATGTCAGGTCAAAAAAAGAAGATACTTTGCAACACAGCCTAACAAAAGGAGGTATTTAGTATGTTTTCACTGCAAAGCTCGAAGCAAAACCGAATTCTTGCAGCCCTGCCTGCGGAAGATTATGCAAAACTTCTGCCTTATATGGAGCCTATATCAATGCCGTTGGGGCATATGCTCTATGAACCCGGTACGCCTGTTGCCCATTTATATTTCCCGGTCACCAGTATCGTTGCGCCTGTATACGGAGTAGAAAATGGCGCGTCGGTACGGCTTGCAATCATAGGAAATGAAGGTCTTACCGGAATTTCCCATCTCTTGGGCTGTGGCGGCACACCCACTGGCGTCATCGTGCAAAGCGCAGGTAAGGGTTATCGGGTAAAGGCGGAAGTATTGCAAAAGGAATTCGACCTGTGCGGCAAGTTTCAGCAGCTGGTATTGCATTACACTCAAGCGCTGATTACGCAAACGGCACAAAACGCGGTATGCAACCGGCACCATAATATAGAACAGCAGCTAGGCCGTTTTTTGCTGATGAGCCTGGATCGCCTATCAGGCAACGAATTGCAAATGACGCACGAACAAATAGCGATTATGTTGGGTGTTCGCCGGGAAAGCGTTACTCAGGCTGCTCTCAAACTGCAAACGATAGGGGCAATCCGATACAGCCGCGGCCATATCATCGTAATGGACCGTGAGGAGTTGGAAGATTCCGTATGTGAATGCTATGCGGTAGTGAATAACGAGTATGACCGCTTGTTGCCGCACCATACCTTTTCCAATTCCCCTCCGGTAGTGGTAAAACGCCGCATCGGTAAAGAACTGTGGACTGTAAACTGAGGAGAGCCCCGGACTACCCTGCGAGAGCCAATTCCGCCTCCCCCGGTCTTGGCTCAAGCTGTGTAGTCCGGCTTATTGAATGAAGAGCAACATCATTCTTCATTCAGGAGATCGAGCATGTTCCTCAGGCCGGTTCGAAGGAGCGCGAGAATTAGGCCGTTACGAGCTTCCTGAGAACGTAAGGCAATATGCCTCCGTGCAAATAATAGTCCACCTCGATGGCGGTATCAATTCTGCATAGTAACTCGATTTCGCGGCGTGATCCGTCTTTGCCGTGGATGACAAGCGTTACATTCTGCTGCGCACGAACATCGCCCAGACCCAGGAGGTCGAACCGTTCATCGCCTTTAATTCCAAGTGATTGAGCATTGGCATCATCCCTGAATTGCAATGGCAGCACGCCCATGCCGACGAGATTACTGCGGTGTATGCGCTCAAAGCTCTTGGCGATTACTGCCTTGACGCCAAGCAGCTGAGTTCCCTTGGCCGCCCAATCCCGGCTTGATCCACTGCCATACTCTTCCCCACCGAACACCAGCGTCGGTATCCCGTCCGCAATATATTGCATGGCGGCATCGTAAATGCTCATTTGCTGTCCATCCGGCTGGTGCAGCGTTACGCCACCTTCGCTGCCCGGTACCATCATGTTCTTGATGCGTACGTTGGCGAAAGTGCCGCGCATCATCACGTTATGGTTGCCGCGGCGTGCACCGTAACTGTTGAAATCAGCCTTCGATACACCGTTTGCGAGCAGGTACTTTCCCGCTGGCGAGGTGTCTTTGATGCTGCCGGCGGGGCTTATGTGATCGGTAGTCACCGAATCGCCAAATATCCCCAGGACATGCGCATTGCGGATTTCACCAGGACGGGATTGCGCAGGCTGCATGGAAAAGTCGTCGAAGAATGGCGGCTCGGCGATGTAACTGGATTCCGGCCAATCATACACTTGCCCGGTAACCGATGTTACGTTGTTCCACAAGGGTTGGTCCTTCGCAAGATTGCTGTAGAGCCGCCGGAATGTTTCCGCGTTGGCGGCAAATTTTATCAGCGCATGTATTTCTTCATTGCTCGGCCAGACATCGTTGAGCCAGACTGGCTTGCCGTCCTTGCCGGTGCCCAGCGGTTCAGCCATCAAATTCCTGGCGATGGTTCCCGCGATGGCGTATGCCACAACCAGCGGCGGAGAGGCGAGAAAATTAGCCCGGATGCTGGGATGAATCCGCGCCTCGAAATTACGGTTGCCTGAAAGTACAGCTGCACAAACCAGATCATTCCCTACCACGGCCTCTTCAATCGGTTCCGAGAGGGGACCGGAATTGCCGATACAGGTAGTACAGCCGTAACCGGCCAGGTTAAAACCGAGTTTCTCAAGATAAGGCAGCAAACCGGCAGCTGTAAGATATTCCGTTACCACGCGCGATCCGGGCGCAAGCGATGTTTTGATATGCCGTTTTACGGTGAGCCCTCTTTCTACCGCTTTCTTTGCGAGCAATCCCGCAGCAATCAGTACGCTGGGATTGGAGGTGTTGGTACAAGATGTGATTGCCGCAATCAAAACATCGCCGTGACCTAGATCGAATGGTCCATTCGATATGCATTGCAGCGCGTGGTCTGTGTCCAGTATAGGGCGATTATTAACCATTTCCTCGACATTCCGTGCGCTTCCGGGCTGCAAGGAAATCCTGTCCCGATCCGTGTCGCCGGTGGCGGCCCCTCTTTCCAAACTGTGGTCGCTACAATTGCGTACCGGATAGCGTTGGTCCAGATCCACCGCATCTCTACCATAACCGCTTTCCGTAACGGATTGGGTAAAAAGGCCGGTAAACCTGGATTTGATATCGCCGATTTCAATACGATCCTGCGGGCGTTTGGGTCCGGCCAGTGAAGGCGTGACCGATTCCAGATCAAGCTCTAGTTCACGCGTATAATCGATGTCTCCTTTTCGCGGGACGCCATACAATTCCTGCGCCTTGAAATAGGCCTGTAATGCGGCAACCTCGTCGTCGCTGCGCCCGGTATCCCTGAAATACTCGATGGTAGCATCATCCACCGGGAAGAAACCCATGGTTGCGCCGTATTCAGGCGACATATTGGCGATGGTGGCGCGATCCGGTACCGTCAACGATGCAGTGCCCTCACCGAAGAATTCAACAAACTTGCCCACTACGCTGGCTTTGCGCAACATCTCGGTAACAGTCAGCACCAGATCGGTAGCGGTGACGCCCTCACGCAACCGGCCTGTCAGATTGACGCCCACGACGTCCGGGGTAAGAAGGTAAACCGGCTGTCCCAGCATTCCAGCCTCGGCCTCGATTCCGCCGACGCCCCAACCTACCACGCCGATGCCATTGATCATAGTGGTATGCGAATCGGTTCCGACCAAAGTGTCCGGATACACCAGGCCATTTTTCTGATGCACTCCGCGGGCAAGATATTCGAGATTCACTTGGTGCACAATGCCGACTCCGGGTGGGACCACTTTGAATGTGTCGAATGCCTGCATACCCCATTTTATGAACTGGTAGCGCTCATTATTGCGGCGGAACTCGATTTCCATATTGAGATTGAGCGCGTCTTTGCTACCGTAATAGTCGACTTGTACCGAATGATCAACCACTAGGTCAACCGGAACCAGCGGCTCGACGAGCTTGGGATTCTTACCCATTTTTTTTGCTGCACCACGCATCGCCGCCAGATCCACCAGGAGGGGCACGCCGGTAAAATCCTGCAGCACGATACGGGAGACAACAAAAGGAATCTCTTCCGTTCGCGCCGCGTTAGGCTGCCAACTGGCCAGCTGCCTCACATGGGCCTCGGTAACCTTCTTGCCATCGTAATTGCGCAGGACTGATTCCAGCACGATGCGAATGGAAACCGGCAACCGTGAAATTGCGCCCAGACCTGCTGCTTCCAAACCCGGCAAAGAGTAGAACTGCGACTTTTCCCCTGTATGGAGAGAGAGTTCAGTCAGTGTATTGAACAGGTTATGCGCCATGATAATATTCCTTCAAAATAATTTTTTAGTTGCCGAGCGCGGTGATGCGAAAGCTGAATCAGGTTCTCAAATCCAAAGGACCCATGAGAAATCATCCGGCTTTTTTCTTACAGTTTCTTCCGTTTAATGTGTTCTATATTCCGAAATATCACCTTCTACCACACTTTCGGAAAAACTCCGGTAAGCGTTCCCGACGCGTTTGGCCACCGAATCCGGAAAAAGGTGAAAATCTCCGGCTCTTAGTGCAGTGACTATCCCTTCGGCGACGAGTGAGGCTGGCTCGGCAAGCTCTGCAAGACCGGCACCGGCACTCATATCGGTAGCAATCAGTCCCGGATGGACGCTCAGAACTGCTGTGCCCTGCTGACCCAGCAATTCATGCAATGCCTGGGTAATGGAGTAAGCGGCGGCTTTGGAAGCGGAGTGGGTTGCAAAGCCGGGGGCGCACTTCAACGCCGCAACCGAGTTGAGCTGCACGAACGCTCCACCCCCATTTACCTTAAGAATGGGGGCAAAGGCCTGGGCTATCCGGATAAGGCCCAGCACATTGATCTTCATTCCAAGCTCAAGCGAATCGACAGCATCAGTGTCCAGAGGGGTGGATGCTATAAAGATACCCGCATTGTTGATCACCACCTGAGCATTGTTGATCACCACCTGAGCATCGTTCGCCATCCCTGCTGCCGCGATGATGGTCTCCGGTTTAGCCAGATCCAGCTGTACGGGAACCACCTTTTCACCGTAGCGCCTGGTTAGAGGAGCAGCGGAATCCAAACTGCGAACTGCGGCATAAACTTTCATTGCTCCGTTGTGAAGGAAGACCTCTACGATCGCCTTGCCGATCCCGCGATTTGCCCCTGTGACAAAGGCTACCTTGTTTTTGATGTCGTAATTTATTTTCACGTTGCTCTTTTAATTCAGCTTTTTTTAACTGCTTGGCTAGCATGGCCAATACCCGATCTCAACTCGAAACGTGGCTCCTCTTACCGAACAGCACATTCTCGCTTTAAAGCCAAGTCTGGCGGTCTTACCGCGGGACAAACAGACTCAATTATCGCGTTTTTAAAAAAAGCGCGGGATTAAGTGTGACATCCTAGCATTCGACAGAAACCACTTCTATGTTTATCGGTCTTGCTGGCGAGACCGGCTTACATTCCCGGCCCGCGCAAATCCGAAAAATCATGTAATATGAAGAAGATGTGCGCTATCAAACAATATGGTTATCTTTGCAAAATGATGTGACACTATTTTATACAGCCATATTTCCCGGCGGGTGATTTTCTTATAATAGCGTGGTTTTATGGTCCGTCCTGCGCTGGTCCTACTATATGGTTTTCTTGGTTTCTCGCGCTGCGGGCCCATCGAATATTTTCGTGGTGTGGAGCATGCGTTGTGGCAGGCACGCATCGCTCCGCTTGTGCCGGAAGTTCCATCAGCTGGCACGGTGGCTGAGCGAGCCGAAGCACTGGCCAGCCAGTTGTTTCGCATGGACACGCCCTCCTTCGCATTGGTAGCACACAGCATGGGGGGTCTGGACGCAAGGCATCTGATAACGCATCTTGATCCGGACCGGCGTGTGAAAAGTTTGCTTACTGTTGCTACGCCGCATCGTGGCACGCCTGTAGCAGACTGGCTGCTGGAATCGCGTGGACTAATTCCCGCCTGGATTCGATATATGGGACGCCCCGGTTTGGACGAATTGACCCCTGAGGCTCGTGCAGCCGTGCCGATTCCCGACCGCGCGGATGTAGCCTACACTTCATATGCCGGTTGCCGTCCCCTGAACGAGCTACCATTCTGGCTACGCCCCTTCGGACGCATTGTTTCAGGGGATAGCGACGGCCTGGTACCGATTGACTCTGCCCAATGGGGGACTTTCGCGGCATTATGCACACCGATCACTTTGAATTCGTGGGATGGAGTCTTGCCCTGTCAAATTCTCAAGCGAAAAGGCCTTTCGATCATTTCCGTTTCTGGAAAGAGGCGGCTAGCGAGGCTATGGCCGCAGCAGAGAACACAATAAGCTGAAGGAAGATGCATGGATCAGAACGAGAGTAATAAAGGCAGCATGCCCTGGTACGATTGGCTCGTATTTCTGGTGCCGATACTTTTTATTGCTGGCCTTGGGCTGGAATCGGCCTTGGGACCCGATGGGGTCATATACCATGATTTCCGGGCTGTTGCGCACTGGTTTGACCCCGTATTGTTCCAATACAACCTCATCATGACGCTACTAGCAGTACTGGTCGTACCGTCCCTCGCCCTAAGCTATATACAAACCATGACCGATCGGAAGGAACGGCAACTCCAGCGCGAGGTTCCAGCCGAGCGGCGCGGGGAAATCCGCAGAAGAATGGGGCGCCGCGCTTCCTTTGGTGCCTATCGAGGCAGTGTCTGGCTGACGACAACCGTGGTGCTGCTCGGTACTTGCATCCTGCTATTGTTCAAACCTGTGTTCTCGGCAGGCGGAACAGGGGTGGATTTCAGTCTTGGCGCAAATATGTTAACAATGGGTCCTTTCGTAGAATTATTCGGAAAAAACCCGGATGCATACTATTCCCACCTCATCCGTAACCTGACCGCGTTCCAGTTCGGTTTCCTGGGCGCCTATATTTATTTCATCGGCTCGGTTGTCCGCGCATATTTCACGTTGGATCTGACTTCTCACACTTTTGTCGATGGATCGATCCGCATGATTGTCGCGAGCGTGCTAGCGCTGGTACTCTCCTTTGTGTTCGACTTTGTGGTCCCAAATGACTTTAAACACACTGCCACTACAGTTGCCAAGCTCGCCGATTCCATTGAATCTCCATCTGTTGCCGCACCTTCGCCGGCTAACGTGGGCTTCAGGAATAATTCTGACGGAATGGATGCAACGATACCTGCAAGCCTCGCCCTGCTACCCGTTTTGAGCTTTTTCTTTGGTTTCTATCCAAAACGGGCATCGCTGGCAATCGAGCGCGCCGTGCTTACGGCAATGAGAAATATGCCCGGCGACAGCTACCGGGCACTTCCGCTCTCGATGCTTGCCGGGATGAGCTACGCCCATGAGTTGAGACTGGAACGAGAAGGATACGACAACATTGAAAATCTGTGCAATGCCGATGCCGTCGATCTAGCGGTACGCACCTGTTTCAGCTACAGTCAATTGCAGCAATGGATAGCCCAGGCCTGGTTAGCGGCTCACTTGCGGGAGGATTATTCCGATTTTGTCCGCCGCACCGGCATTACCAGTAGCGACGAGTTGCATTGTTTTTTAACCGCATCCGATTCCGCGCAAGGCAATGGAGTGGAGCAGCTCGTGGCAGGGTTATCGACGGATCCCGCGGTAAACGCATCTTGGAAAGTGAAACTTACCGCCATCAAAATATTGCTCGATGTCAATACCGCTCGATCCCCAAATTCTTGCAATCCCCCCACCACGACAGAACGGACGCCCGGTTGATGTGGCGCTTCCGCCCCTCCGGTTAAATCACGAACATATCAATAAACTTGTTGACCGGTGTTGTCTCCAGCTTTATCTGATCAAGGCAGAGGTCCATTATTGCCTTTTTTTGCTCTTCCGGGAAACGGCGTGCAAGGTTGAACCTGAATTTTTCTTCCAACAGCGGAATTCCTTCGTCGCGGCGAGAGTTATGACCAATGGGATATTCCACCACGACTTCATCCAGCTTGCTGCCATCCTTGAATTCCACCGTTATACCGTTCGCGATGGCGCGTTTTTCGGGATCGTGATAATTCCGCGTGAACTGCAAGTCCTCAATACAGATGATTTTAGCGCGTAGTAGGTCGATGCGCGGGTCGGCGGCCACCACATCCTCATAATCGGCAGCAGTAAGCCGTCCAAAAATCAAGGCTGTTGCAACAATGTATTGGATGCAGTGGTCACGGTCGGCCGGATTGTTGAGGGGTCCTCTCTTGTCGATAATGCGGATCGCCGCTTCGTGAGTACGAATCTTGATTGCCCTGATATCGTCGAGCCGCTCCCTTGCACGAGCATGCAGTTGCATCGCGCATTCCACTGCCGTCTGGGAATGGAATTCGGCAGGAAAGGAAATCTTGAATAATACGTTTTCCATTACGTATGAATGCCATGCTTTGATCGGTCTCTGAAACCGGAATGGCTGGCCCTTGAACAGCACGTCGTAAAATCCCCAGGTTCTGGCGGTAAGCGCCGAGGGATAACCCATTTCTCCTTTAAGTGTAATCAGCGCAAGCCAGACTGCACGGCTGGTAGCATCGCCCGCCGCCCAGGATTTGCGCGAGCCGGTATTGGATGCGTGCCGATAGGTGCGCAGTGCTTGTCCATCCACCCAGGCCTGGGAAAGTGCATCAATGATCTGGTCACGGCTACCACCGAGTAAATGCGTCACGACTGCGACAGATGCCACTTTCACGAGCACAACATGATCCAGCCCTACCTTATTGAAGCTATTTTCCAGCGCAAGGCAACCCTGGATTTCATGCGCCTTGATCATGGCGGTCAGCACGTTGCGCATCGTGGACGGTGTCCTCCCGCTAGCCTCGGCGTTACGCGCGCACCAGTCGGCAACGGCAAGGATGCCACCCAGATTATCCGATGGATGCCCCCATTCAGCGGCGAGCCAGGTATCGTTGAAATCGAGCCAGCGGATCATCGTGCCGATATTGAACGCGGCCTGTACCGGATCAAGCTGGAACTGGGTACCGGGAACTCGAGCGCCATTGGGCACCGTCGTACCTAAAACAGAGGGACCAAGCAGACGGGTACAGGCCAGGTAAGCAAGCGCTTCCATCGCGCAGCCGAGCGAGTCCATCAGGCAGTTGCGCGCGGTGTCGTAAGCCAGGTTGCTTTGAATCTCGCGGTTGGCAACATAATCGGCAATGTCAACCAGCACTTGATCGGGTTGAGGGCGAATATTGGAGATGTGAGATGACATGGGTCACATATTATAAAACCCATCGCAAAGGAAAATATCCATTACCCATACCTTGGCAGGCATTTATCCATTAGAAATTAATTCAACACATTAGTCACCCAACTCGTCGATTATAAATTTCAAGCCAGATCTGCCAACTCTATTTATTTGCGCATCGATATTGCCACAAAATTCCGATCTTCCGGCCCGATATAATTTGCCGAAGGCCGGATAATCTTGCTGTCCACGCGCTGCTCGATAATGTGCGCGGCCCAACCGCTGGTGCGTGCGATCGCGAATAGCGGCGTGAACATGGCTGTCGGTATTCCCATCATGTGATAACTCACGGCGGAGAACCAGTCCAGGTTGGGAAACATTTTCTTGATGTCCCACATGACTGTTTCCAGCCTTGCGGCAACATCGAACATTTTCATGTCACCGGCCTCTGACGAAAGTTTTCTCGCCACTTCCCGGATAATCCGGTTACGCGGATCGGCTATGGTATAAACCGGATGGCCGAACCCGATGATGATTTCCCTGTTCGTCACGCGGCGACGGATATCGGCTTCGGCTTCATCCGGATTATCGTAGCGCTTCTGGATATCGAATGCCGCCTCATTGGCGCCGCCATGCTTCGCCCCGCGCAGAGCGCCGATGGCACCGCTGATGGCAGAGTAAAAATCCGAACCGGTTCCGGCGATCACGCGCGCGGTAAACGTGGAAGCATTGAATTCATGCTCGGCATAAAGCACCAGTGACGTATGCATCGCTTTCACCCAGCCCTGCGGCGGCGGTTTGCCGTGCAGCAGATGCAAAAAATTTCCACCGATTGAGTCATCTCCGGTTGCCACTTCAATTCGGCGATTATTATGAGAATAGTGATACCAGTAGAGCAGCATGGGTCCCAGGCAGGCCAGCAGCCGATCGGCCAGATCGCGTGCGCCTTCGGTTGAATGGTTTTCCGCTTCCGGCAGCATCGTGCCCAGCGCGGAAACGCCGGTCCGCATCACATCCATGGGATGAGCCGCCGCGGGAACGGATTCCAGCACCATTTTAATACTGGCGGGTAAATCGCGCAGGCCTCCAAGTTTATTTTTGTACGCCGCGAGCTCTGCCGGTGCGGGCAGTTTTTCGTGAACCAGCAGATAGGCAATTTCCTCGAATTCACACGTATCGGCCATATCCAGAATATCATAGCCGCGATAGTGCAAATCATTGCCGGTTCTGCCAACGCTGCAGATGGCAGTATTACCCGCCACCACACCGGACAACATGACCGACTTCTTGGTCTTGGCGCCCGGGTTCTCGGTAGTATCACTCATTTTCAGGTTCGGAGAACTCGGAAAACAATACATTCAGTTTCTCTTCGTATACGTGGTAATCAAGAAAGCCATATAACTCAGCACGGGTCTGCATGGTATTTATTACATTCTTCTGAGAACCCTCGCCGCGTATCTCGCCATACACTTTGAGGGCAGCAGCACTCATTGCCCGAAACGCGGATAGCGGATAAAGCACCAGAGAAACGTTCGCCTGAGCCAATTCCTCGATTGTAAAGAGAGGTGTTACGCCGAACTCGGTAATATTGGCCAGGATCGGCACTTCTACCGCCGTAGCAAACTGCCGGTACATATCCAGTTCAGTCACGGCTTCGGGGAAAATCATGTCGGCGCCTGCCTCCACGCAGGCGAATGCCCGATCAATGGCGGCTTGCAATCCCTCCACCGCCAGGGCGTCAGTGCGCGCCATGATGACAAAATCGGCATCGGTTCTGGCATCCACCGCGGCCTTGATGCGATCCATCATTTCACTCTCGCTGACAATTACTTTGCCAGAACGGTGGCCGCAACGTTTGGCCTGTACCTGGTCTTCTATATGCATCGCCCCTGCACCGGCTTTTATCAGCGATTTCACCGTGCGGGCGATATTGAGCGTACTGCTGCCGAACCCGGTATCCGCATCCACCAGTAACGGTATGTCAGTAATATCCGTTATGCGGCGCGCATCGGTCAATACATCATCCAGCGTCGAAATGGCAAGATCGGGAACACCGAGGGATGCCGCGGCGACCCCGGCGCCAGAAAGATAAATCGCCCTGAATCCGGTACGTTCCGCCATTCGTGCGGAATATGCGTTAATGCATCCCGCCACCTGCAAAGGCTTCTCCCGTGCAAGTGCGGCGCGAAAACGAAAGCCTGCGGAGGATATGCTCATACTGAACGGAGAAAAGAAATACCGCGGAGGATGGTTATCGAAATAAATGCTTCACGGAATCCCGCTCTTCCACCAGCTCCCGGTAAGACGCATCCATTCTCGCTCTGCCGGGTTCACTTATCTTGAGATCGGGAACGATTCTATATGCCCCTTCCTTGCATGTGACCGGATAGCCATATACCACTCCCTCAGGAATGCCATAGCTGCCATCAGAAGGAATGCCCATCGAGATCCAGTCATTTTCCCGCGTGCCCAAAACCCAGTCACGGACATGATTGACGGCAGCATTCGCTGCGCTGGCAGCACTCGAAAGACCGCGTACTTCGATTACTGTTGCGCCCCGTCTCTGGACGGTAGGGATGAAATAGCTCTCCACCCACGCCGGGTCTTTGATGAGGTCAAGCGCTTTCTTTCCATTCACTTCGGCGTAACTCAAATCAGGATATTGGGTACCCGAGTGATTACCCCAGACGATCATTTTCCTGACGCAGAGAACAGGCGCTTCAACTTCAGCGGCAACTTGCGATAACGCACGGTTGTGATCCAGCCGCATCATTGCGGAGAAGTTGCTCGGCCTGAGGTCCGGAGCACTCTTCATTGCAATGTAAGCGTTTGTGTTGGCCGGATTACCCACTATCAGCACTTTTACGTGCCGACTGGCAACTTCATTCAGCGCCCTGCCCTGGCTGATAAATATCGCGCCATTTGCTTCCAGCAAATCTTTACGCTCCATCCCCTTGCCACGAGGCCGCGCACCCACCAGCATTGCGATATCGACGTCACGGAAAGCCACCTTGGAATCATCGGTAATGGTTACGCCAGCCAGTAACGGAAATGCGCAATCCTCCAGCTCCATTACCACACCCTTGAGCGAAGGCAATGATTGGGGTATATCCAATAATTGCAGAATGATGGGCTGGTGCATGCCAAGCATGTCTCCCGCAGCAATGCGAAACAACAGACTGTAGCCGATCTGGCCAGCCGCACCCGTGACCGCTATGCGAATGGGAGGATTCATTCTTGCGCTCCTGTAGAAGGAATTGCCGGGAGAAGAATTTTTCTGGCTTGATTTCCCATGCATCCGACATGTTTGCCAAAGACGAGCGGAATCGGACATGGCAACCACCGGAAAACAACACACTTCGCCGCTTTTTTTATGCTTAAGGCATCATGCCCGGTGCGAGGGATTTATTAAAAAAATCCCCTTTGACGCATTCAATACTTTGGACTATAAAAACATTCCCCGTTACTGTCAATTTGGCATTCAAAGTTCGCACCGCCCTGGATTCCAATTTAAAACCCTATATTATGTAGGGATTAATTATGAGCTTACTCCGGTTGTGCCGCTCAGTATAACGGTCTACACTAATCCGTGAATGCAGAACCCGACGTTCACGGGAGCGAAAGTTGCAAAGAAAACGTCCCAAGTATCTCAATCTGATGAAAATCAGGCAGCCGCTACCGGCTGTGATTTCGATTCTCCATCGTTTGAGCGGAGTACTATTATTCTTTCCGGGTATTCCTCTTCTCCTCTGTGGTCTTGATGGGATAGTAAATTCGCCGCAAGGCTACGCTCAATTTCAATCTCTTCTGACCAGCCCACTTTTTAAGGTTGCGTTAACACTCTCATTGTGGCTTTTCCTGCATCATTTTTGTGCAGGCATTCGCTTTCTCGCACTGGATCTGCATTATGGCAGCTCGCTGGAGCAGGCGCGCTTGAGCAGCAGGGTCGTACTGGCTGCGGGCCTCATTCTTACGTTACTGATCGCGGCGTTGATATGGTGAAGCGCGTTGTAACCGGTGCGCATTACGGTCTCCGCGACTGGCTGGCACAGCGTGTGACCGCAGTGGTCATGGTTGTCTTTATTCTTTTACTTGCAGCGGTGCTGCTGATCTCACCACCGCACGACGATACCACATGGAAAGCAATTTCCAGCAACCGGTGGATGCGTATCGCCTCGTTCCTCTTTCTTGTCAGCCTCTTCTGGCATGCCTGGGTCGGGATGCGCAATATCCTTATGGATTATGTTCACGCTACCGCTATTCGCCTTACGTTACAGATACTGGTCATTCTGTCGCTTCTATTTTATACCGTCTGGTCAGCGGAAATCCTGTGGCCTATGGGGACGGCATGACGATAGCCAGGAGAAGATTCGATGCAGTCATAGTCGGGGCGGGCGGTGCCGGCATGCGAGCGGCATTGCAGCTATCGGAAGCGGGACTCAAGGTAGCGGTCCTGTCCAAGGTGTTCCCGACACGGTCTCATACAGTCGCCGCGCAGGGGGGAATCGCCGCGGCGCTCGGCAATGTTACCGAGGATAACTGGCATTGGCATATGTACGATACGGTGAAAGGCTCCGATTATCTCGGTGACCAAGATGCCATCGAATTCATGTGCCGTCAGGCCAGCGAGGTGGTGTATGAACTGGAGCATTTTGGCATGCCTTTCGATCGTCTGGAGAACGGCAAAATATACCAGCGTCCCTTCGGCGGCCAATCGCAGAATTTTGGCGGCGCACAGGCAACGCGCTCATGCGCGGCTGCGGACCGGACCGGGCATGCCATGCTGCATACGCTATATCAACGCAATGTGCGTGCCAATACCCAATTTTTTGTCGAATGGATGGGGCTGGACCTGATACGCGATGAAGAGGGGGATGTATCCGGCGTAACCGCGCTGGATATGGAAACCGGCGAAGTCATGGCATTGCAGGCAAGAGCCACCCTATTTGCCACCGGTGGCGGCGCACGCATATTTAGCGCCAGCACCAATGCATTCATCAATACCGGCGACGGTCTGGGAATGGCAGCCCGCGCGGGTATCCCCCTGGAAGATATGGAATTCTGGCAATTCCATCCTACTGGGGTATATGGGGTAGGCGTGCTGATCAGTGAAGCGGTAAGAGGCGAAGGCGGCTACCTGCTCAATAAGGAGGGTGAGCGCTTCATGGAACGCTACGCACCTCATGCAAAAGACCTGGCCAGCCGCGACGTGGTGTCGCGCGCCCTGACAACGGAAATAAAGGAAGGACGAGGCTGCGGCAGAGATGCCGACCACTTGCTGCTGAAGCTAGATCATCTTGGCGCGGAAGTCATCAAGACACGGCTGCCGGGCATTCGGGAAATTGCCCTTAAATTTGCACATGTGGATCCCATCCAGGAACCCATTCCGGTAGCCCCAACCGCGCATTACATGATGGGAGGAATCCCGACCAATTTTCATGGTCAGGTGGTGGCACCCTACAAGACCGGTCCTGAAGATGTGGTTCAAGGTTTTTATGCGGTGGGAGAGTGCGCCTGTGTTTCTGTACATGGCGCCAATCGGCTGGGTACCAATTCCCTTCTGGATATTGTCGTGTTCGGGCGTGCCGCCGGCGACCAGATCATTGAAGACCTGAAAAAGAACCCGCATCACAAACAATTAGCCGCGGATGCCACCGACAAAGCCTTGGCAAGGCTCGCTCGTCTCGATAGCCAGAAAAATGGCGAAAGTGTGGCCGAAGTTGGTGATGCCTTGCGTAAGAGCATGCAGACATATTGTGGCGTATTCCGGTTTGCCGATATGCTCAAACGAGGCGTAGTAAAAATGGATGAGATAGCGGAGCGCGCCAGGCATACTGGGATCAAGGACAAGAGCAGAGTTTTCAATACCGCCCGGGTGGAGGCTCTGGAGCTAGATAATCTGGTGGAGGTGGCAATGGCCACCATGATTTCGGCCGAGGCTCGCACTGAAAGCCGCGGCGCCCATGCCCGTGATGATTTCCCCACGCGTGACGACGACAAGTGGCTTAAACATACGTTGTATTTTAGCGATGACCGGCGACTGGATTATAAGCCGGTCCGGCTAAAACCGTTGACGGTAGATTCGTTCCCACCCAAGGCACGGACATATTGACGAAAAGATGCTCAATTGCGATTTTGGGTACGGACGGCATGGTTTTAATGCATCAGAATAGCTGTAGCAAGGCTCATGAGAGGTCCCATGCTCGTTGAAAAATGCATACAGGGACATTAAAAGTGGCCGGGAAGACGGACTGGACGCCGGTCATCTTCAGAATGTGCATCGTTTTTGGCGCCAACCGTAAAATATCGAGGGAAAAAAATGAAAACTATCGAACCATGTGTTCTGGTCATCTTCGGGGCGAGCGGAAATCTGTCGCGCGTCAAATTGATCCCCGCGCTGTTTCGCCTAGAGGTGGCCGGGCGCCTGCCGGAAAAAATGGCCATACTTGGTTGCAGTCTGGAGCCGTGGAGCAACGATCAATGGATTGCCGAGGTATCCGATATGCTGAAGTCAAAGTTTTCCGACGGCGTTGATGAGCAGGCATTCGAGCGTTTCCGTGCCCGGCTACATTACCATCCCAACTCCCCGGGCAATTCCGACGCTTATCTAAAGTTACAGAAAGTGTTGGAAGAGACCCCCGGTTTTTCTCCCAACATTGTTTTTTACATGGCAGTCCGCCCTTCGGAGTTTCCGGCAATCATCGACAAGCTGGGTATGATAGGCCTGCTCAAGGAGCAGAAGGGCTGGTGCCGCGTGGTAATCGAAAAACCCTTCGGTTACGACTTGTTAAGTGCGCAGACTCTGCAAGGAAGTTTGTACCGGCATTTGAATGAGCCGCAGATTTATCGTATCGATCATTACCTCGGCAAGGGCACGGTGCAGAATGTAATAGTGTTCCGCTTTGCCAATATATTGCTGGAACCGCTATGGAACAATCATTACATTGACCATGTACAGATTACCCATTCCGAAACCCTGGGCGTTGAAGGACGCGCTGATTATTACGAGGGAGCAGGCGCACTGCGCGACATGATCCAGAGCCATCTGCTTCAGTTGCTTGCCTTGGTAGCGATGGAGCCGCCGGTAACATTGTCCGCAGAGCACTTGCGGGATGAGAAGGTAAAGGTATTGAAAGCGATACGGCCGATCACACAGAATTCAGTACATGCCCATGCTTTTCGGGGGCAATATACCAGCGGCGTTATCAATGGCAAACCTGTTCCCGGATATGTGGACGAGCCCGGTGTGGCACCTGACAGCGCCACGGAAACCTATGCGGCGCTGAAGCTATTTATCGACAACTGGCGTTGGGCTGGAGTACCGTTCTATCTGCGTACCGGCAAGCGTATGGCAGAAAACAGTTCGGCAATTTGTATCCGCTTCAAAAAACCGCCACAGGATTTGCTGCGCCACACGCATCACGAGGCATCCCACCCGAATTGGATCATGCTGGGCATTCAGCCCAACGATTCATTAAAGATGGAGATTCAGGTCAAGGTGCCCGGTCTGGACCTGACCACCCGCACCATCAGCCTGGATGCAACTTACCGCAAGGGAACCGACCAGGAGCACGATGCCTACGAAGGCTTGTTGCTGGATGTGATGCAAGGTGACCATTCATTATTCCTGCGCATTGATGAAGTGGAATGGGCTTGGCGAGCGGTAGATCCCATTATCAAGGTATGGGCGATGGAGCGCGATTTTATCAATGGCTATCATGCCGGCAGTTGGGGGCCGCGGGGTACCTATCGCCTGTTCGATAGCGACGACCAGTTCTGGCGCCATTCCCTTAATCCGGAGGGTGCCGATTTACAGGCTTATTGATCCCGCACATATGTCGTCGAGCAATATTGCCCGATATCAAGATATGTTTTGTGATTATCGTAATTCAATTGGATAAATCATGACTGATCCTTTAAAGAAATCCATTTTTGAGCATGAGAAAGTTGGTTTCGACGCAGACTCGATCAAACAGTCGCTTTCCAACTGTTTGACTTATTCGGTAGGCAAAGACACGATTACCGCGACCGATCGCGACAGGTTCTTCGCCGCGGCATATATGGTGCGCAACCGCTTGATCGACCGCTGGATGGAAACCATGCGCAGCTATTACATCAACGATGCCAAGCGGGTTTACTATTTTTCCCTGGAGTTTTTAATGGGGCGTACGCTGATGAATAGCGTGAACAACCTTGGTTTCGATCAACAGTTCCGTCAGGCATGCAATGAATTGGGGATTAATCTGGACGATGTACGTGTAATAGAACCGGACGCCGCATTGGGAAACGGCGGACTAGGGCGGCTTGCCGCCTGCTTCCTTGATTCCATGGCGACACTCGACCTTCCGGGCTATGGCTATGGCATCCGTTATGAGTATGGCATGTTTGCTCAACGCATCGAAGATGGCAAACAGATAGAGCATCCCGATAACTGGCTGCGTTATGGCAATCCCTGGGAATTTCCCCGTCCAGAAGTATTGCACCAAGTTAAATTCCACGGCCATGTGGTTCAATATGCGGACGATCGCGGAGTAGATCGCTACCACTGGATCGATACCGATGATGTGATGGCGATGGCATTCGACACCCCTATTCCAGGTTACGACACCCATACCGTCAACAATATGCGTTTATGGGCGGCCAAGGCGACGCGCGATTTCGAATTGCGCTATTTCAATGAGGGCAATTATGTTAAGGCGGTAGAGGACAAGAACGAATCCGAGAACCTGTCCAAGGTACTCTATCCCGACGACACCACGGCAATGGGACGCGAGCTGCGCCTGAAGCAGCAATATTTCTTTGTATGCGCCTCGCTGCAAGACATTCTTTATCGTTACAGCAAGTACCAGAATAATTTCGATGCGTTGCCCGACAAAGTGGCGATCCAGTTGAACGACACGCATCCGGCCATTGCGATTCCCGAGCTAATGCGTGTCCTGGTGGATACACACCATTACGACTGGGATAAAGCCTGGGATATCACTACCCGAACTTTTGCCTACACCAACCATACGTTAATGCCGGAGGCACTTGAAACCTGGTCAGTTTCCCTGTTCGAGAGCATCTTGCCCCGCCATCTGCAGATCATTTACGAGATCAACCGGCGGTTTTTAAAGGACGTGATGCACCGGTACCCCGGCGACACCGGGATATCGCGCCGCATGTCCATCATCAACGAGGCGGATGGAAGGCGGGTCCGCATGGCACATCTCGCCATCGTCGGTAGCCACAAAGTAAACGGCGTAGCGCAAATTCACACGGAATTGATGAAGCAGACCATATTCGCGGACTTCGACCAGTTCTTTCCCGGCAAGATCATCAATATTACCAACGGCATCACCCCGCGCCGCTGGCTGAATCAGGCCAACCGGCGTTTGGCGGAACTCATTACTTCACGCATCGGATCTGGTTGGGTCAAGGATTTGAGCCAACTGAAGCGCTTGATTCCACTTGTCGACGACGCTTCTTTCCGCAAGGAATTCGCTGCCGCGAAGCGTGCAGACAAGGAGCGTATGGTCGCCCTGGTAAAGCAAAAGCTCTATATTGATATCAGCGCGGATTCGTTGTTCGACGTTCAGATCAAACGCATCCACGAATACAAGCGCCAGTTGCTCAACGTGCTGCATGTGATAACACTGTATAACCGCATCCGCCATAATCCGGCCGCCCACCATGTTCCACGTACCGTGATCTTTGGTGGCAAGGCGGCGCCCGGCTATGTCAAGGCCAAGCTCATTATCAGGCTTATTAACGATATAGCCGATATCGTTAATAATGATCCGCAGATAGCAGGCCGCCTGAAAGTGGTATTCATGCCTAATTATGACGTATCGACCGCGGAAGAAATGATTCCGGCTGCAGATCTCTCGGAACAGATCTCCATGGCGGGTACGGAAGCTTCCGGCACGGGGAACATGAAACTGGCATTGAATGGCGCACTCACGATCGGAACCCTAGATGGCGCCAATATCGAAATCGGCCGCGAAGTCGGAGAAGATAATATTTTCATATTCGGTCTCACGACAGCCGAAGTTTCGGAGGTGAAAGCGAATGGTTATCAGCCCTGGGATATTTATCACAACAATGCAGAATTGCGAGCCGTTCTCGATATGATCGGCTCAGGCTTTTTTTCGCCGGAGGAGCCGGATCGCTTTAAGCTTATTGTGGATACGCTTCTGCAGGACGGCGATAAATACCTTCTGTTGGCGGATTACGCATCTTATATTGCTTGCCAGGAAAAAGTTGAGATTGCTTACCAGGATCAGGAGCAGTGGGTACGCAAGGCGATATTGAATGTCGCCAATATGGGAAAATTTTCCAGTGACCGGACCATCATGCAATATGCTCATCAGATTTGGGATGCGAGCCCGGTCGTACCTGCCCCCATCGAATAGAATTCTTTGTTCGGCTCCCATATTCCGAGGCCAATTCAAAATTTGTATGGGGCTTTTGCGAGGCCGTAGAGGAGGATTATCCTCTGCAATATTCCCGCATTCTCCATGATATGCCTGTTAATCGAGGTATCAGACCATGAAGTTCTCCATTTTCCGCTACGATCCCGACAAGGACGAAAAACCCCATATGCAGGATTACGACATCGCGCTGGAACCTGCCGATAAAATGCTGCTGGATGCGCTGATACGTATCAAAGCCGTGGATGACAGCTTGAGCCTGCGCCGCTCATGCCGGGAAGGCGTTTGTGGATCGGACGGGATGAACATTAATGGCCGCAACGGGTTGGCGTGCATTACCCCGGTTGCGGGGCTGAAAGAACCGGTAGAATTACGTCCCCTGCCAGGGTTGCCGGTGATCCGCGACCTGGTCGTGGACATGACACAATTCTTCGCCCAGTATCACTCGATCAAACCTTACCTTATCAATAACGATCCGCCGCCGGAAACCGAGCGGCTGCAATCGCCTGATGAAAGAGCGGAGCTGGATGGATTGTATGAATGTATTCTATGTGCATGCTGCTCCACCGCATGCCCTTCATTCTGGTGGAATCCAGATAAATTTGTGGGCCCCGCCGGATTATTGCAGGCGTACCGCTTTCTCGCCGACAGCCGTGACCAGGCTACTTCGGAGCGACTGGATAATCTGGAAGATCCCTATCGTCTATTCCGCTGCCATTCCATCATGAATTGCGTGGACGTATGCCCGAAAGGGTTGAATCCAACCCGCGCTATTGGCAAAATCAAGGACATGATGGTGAAAAGATCGGTATGAAAAATCGATAAAGAGTGTCCGACTGCGCAGGTTCCGCAATATCAGGGCTTGCATCGGACACATGTTGCGTTCAAATTTCTTTATACCCCAAGCTATTGAATGAGTATGCGAAACGAACTGGTGGGGAACTTTGAGGTATCGGAAGAGCCCATGAAGGAACTGGAGCGCGCCCGCTGGCGTTGCCGACGTGGTTTGCTGGAACTTGATATCGTGCTGCAACATTTTATAGATAAACATTACGCTGAATTGAGCCAAACAGAGCTGCTGCAATTTGAAGTACTGCTGGACCTTCCTGATAATGACTTGTGGGAAATAATCGCGATGCGGAAAGAAACGGAGCATACAAACCTGCAACCTGTACTGCATCTTTTGCAAACAATTTAGTTCCATCGCAGCTTTTACAGGGCGGGACGAAATACCGGGGAAAAACATGGAACAAAAACATACAGCGACTCTCAATCTGGATAACAGCGGCCAGACGCTTGAATTTCCCGTCATGTCCGGCAGCATGGGGCCTGACGTGGTGGATATCCGTACTTTGCACGCCAAGAGCGGGGTATTTACTTACGATCCCGGCTTCCTTTCTACTGCCAGTTGCAGTTCGAAAATAACTTTTATTGATGGCGATAAGGGCATCCTGCTTTATCGGGGCTATCCGATCGAACAACTGGCCAAGCGATGCGATTTCATGGAAGTGTGTTATTTACTGATGAATGGGGAACTGCCCACCAGAAATCAAAAGGCCTCGTTCGATAAGACCATCAAAGAGCATACGATGGTGCATGAGCAACTCGCGCGGTTCTTCACCGGTTTTCGCCGCGATGCTCATCCCATGGCGGTCATGGTCGGAGTGGTCGGTGCGTTGTCGGCGTTTTATCACGATGCGATGGACATTTCCGATGCCTCGCACCGCGAATTATCGGCCTTCCGCCTCGTAGCGAAATTACCGACTATCACTGCAATGACATATAAGTATAATATCGGCCAGCCTTTCATCTATCCGCGCAACAATCTAAGCTACGCGGAAAATTTCATGCACATGATGTTCGCCACTCCCGCCGAAGATTACAAGCCAAATCCGGTACTGGCACGGGCGCTGGATCGCATCCTGATCCTGCATGCCGACCACGAGCAGAACGCCTCCACTTCCACCGTACGCCTGGCCGGATCCAGCGGAGCAAACCCGTTTGCCTGTATCTCCGCCGGTATCGCCTGCCTGTGGGGACCCGCGCATGGCGGGGCAAACGAAGCCTGCCTGAACATGCTGGAAGAAATCGGCGATGACTCGCGCATTGGGGAATATATCGACCGTGCCAAAGACAAAAACGACAGTTTCAGACTGGTAGGCTTCGGCCATCGTGTATACAAGAATTTTGATCCACGTGCAAAATTAATGCGCGAAACGTGCCACGAAGTATTGAGTGAACTAGGATTGCATGACGATCCTTTGTTCAAGCTTGCACTAAAACTGGAAAAAATCGCATTGGAAGACGAATATTTCATTTCCAAGAAACTTTATCCAAATGTTGATTTCTACTCCGGTATTGTCCAGCGTGCGTTGGGAATTCCGATCTCCATGTTCACCGCCATATTTACCATGGCTCGCACAGTAGGGTGGATTGCCCAGTGGAACGAAATGATTTCCGATCCAGAATACAAGATAGGACGTCCGCGTCAGCTTTATACTGGCGCTGCCACTCGGGATGTCTTACCCATTGCATTACGTAAGTAATCCGGCTTTGGCAGACAAGGTCAATTAGCGATGATGAAGCAGTTGCTTGAGGACTCCCTGCTCTTTGGGGCAAATGCACCCTTCATCGAAGGAATTTACGAGGATTATCTGCAAAACCCTGCATCGGTTCCGGCAGCGTGGCGTGAATATTTTGATGGATTACAGCCAGCGCAAGAGTCAGCATTTAGTGGCGTACCACAAAGACCGGCAATCGAATCGTTTATGGGTTCTCCAAAAGAATATCTCCAGCCCGGCAGTCAGGAAACTGCCGGGCTGGAGATGAATGGTCTCGCAACAGAGCGCAAGCAGATATCGGTACTGCAGCTGATCAATGCTTATCGTTTTCTTGGTGTACGCCACGCGAATCTCGACCCCCTCAAGCATCAGGAAAAACCGTACATCCCCGAACTCAATCCTGGCCACTACGGATTAGCTGAATCAGACTTCGACACGGTTTTTGGCACCGGTTCGCTGATCGGTCCGGCGCGTGCATCGCTGCGGGAAATTCTGCAGATATTGCAGCAGACCTACTGCGGCAGTATTGGTGTGGAATATATGTACATTGCCGATACCGAGCAAAAGCGCTGGATACAGGATCGCATCGAAGGTCCGCGCTCCCAACCCAATTTCTCAACGGAATATAAGCGTCATATCCTGGAACGCCTCAATGCGGCGGAAGGGCTGGAGAAATACCTGCATGCGCGCTATGTCGGGCAGAAACGCTTCTCCGGCGAAGGCGGCGAAAGCCTAATCCCCCTGTTGGACAATCTGCTGCAACGTGCCGGCCGGATAGGCATACAGCAGATGGTCATCGGTATGGCCCATCGTGCACGGCTCGATGTGCTGGTCAACACGTTGGGCAAGGTGCCGGCTGAGCTGTTCCAGGAATTCGAAGGCAAACATGCCCATGAGCTGACGGAGGGCGATGTCAAATATCACCAGGGTTTTTCCTCGGCGGTATCCACGCCGGGCGGAGTCATGCGATTGACGCTGGCATTCAATCCTTCGCATCTGGAAATCGTGAACCCGGTGGTGGAAGGCTCGGTGCGCGCCCGTCAGCATCGCTTGCAAGACAAGGATGGCAACCTCGTGTTGCCTGTGCTGCTGCATGGCGATGCTGCTTATTCAGCACAGGGAGTGGTCATGGAAACACTCAATCTGTCGCAGACACGTGGTTATGGCACTGGCGGCACGGTACATATCATTATCAACAACCAGATCGGGTTTACAACTTCTGATCCACGCGACACCCGTTCCACGCTTTATTGTACCGATGTGTCGAAAATGATCGAAGCGCCCATCTTCCATGTCAATGGGGACGATCCCGAAGCAGTTGTAATGGTGACTGAAATTGCGCTCGATTTCCGGATGAAATTCCATAAGGACGTAATCGTGGATCTTGTGTGTTTCCGCACCCATGGGCACAACGAGCAAGATGAGCCTATGGTGACCCAGCCTTTAATGTACAAGCTTATTGTCCGGCATCCCGGTACGCGCAAGCTCTATGCCGACAAACTGGAAACGGAAAGGGTCATCAACGCCGGCGAGGCTGAACTGATGATAAAGGCCTATCGCGACGATATGGATGCCGGCCGCAACCCTAACAAAACCATCCTTTATGACTACAAATCATCGGATGCCGTGGATTGGACTCCTTTCCTGGGGAACAGCAATTGGGACGCAAAGATAAAAACCGGAATGCCCATAGCGGAATTAAGGAAGCTGGCGGAACGGCTGACCGATATTCCAACCAAATTCAAGTTGCACTCGCGCGTGGAGAAGATTATCGCCGACCGCCGTTTGATGAGTGAGGAAAAGCTGCCGCTGGATTGGGGAATGGCCGAGAATCTTGCTTACGCGGCGCTGCTGAAAGATGGTTTCGCCGTGCGCATTTCGGGACAGGATTCGGGACGTGGAACTTTTTTCCACCGTCACGCAGTGCTTCACGACCAGAACCGGGAACGGTGGAATGAAGGCACGTATGTTCCATTGCGGCATATTTCGCCAGACCAGCCCGACTTCGTAATCATCGATTCGGTATTATCGGAAGAGGCAGTGCTCGGTTTCGAATATGGCTATGCAACGGCGGAACCTGATGAGCTGGTGGTTTGGGAAGCCCAGTTCGGCGATTTCGCCAATGGTGCCCAAGTGGTGATAGATCAGTTCATTGCATCCGGCGAAGCCAAGTGGGGACGGCTGTGCGGTCTGGTTATGATGCTTCCGCACGGCTACGAGGGACAAGGGCCGGAGCACTCTTCAGCACGCCTGGAACGTTATCTGCAGCTATGCGCGGAATACAATATCCAGGTATGCGTTCCCTCCACGCCCGCACAGATGTTTCATTTGCTGCGCCGACAGATGATCCGGCCGCTGCGCAAGCCGCTGATCATCATGAGCCCAAAGAGCATGCTACGCAATAAGGAATCGGTATCGAGCCTTACGGATATCGCCGATGGAAGTTTTCAGACCGTGATTCCCGAAACTGAAACGCTTGATTCAAAAAAAGTACGGCGCATCGTCGCCTGCAGCGGCAAAGTCTATTATGACCTGCTGGCTTACCGCCGGGAGCATCAGATAAACGATATAGCGATCATTCGCATTGAGCAATTGTACCCGTTCCCGCATGATGACTTTCAGGCCGAAATCGAGCGCTATCCACAAGCCGGGGATATACTCTGGTGCCAGGAAGAACCGGGCAACCAGGGAGCCTGGCATCGCATCCAGCACTACCTGTTGCGGCACAAGCGGCCAGAACAGGTTTTGGGCTACGCATTGCGTGCGTCCTCAGCATCCCCGGCGGTGGGGTACCTGGCAAAGCACAATTTCCAGCAGAAGGAATTGGTGGCAGCAGCGTTCCGCGAGAAAATTTAACCAGGAGGATGGGTGCCATGCCAGTTGAAGTCAAAGTCCCGATGTTATCCGAGTCGGTGGCGGAAGCCACGCTGATTTCCTGGCACAAGAAAGAGGGCGAACGTGTTGACCGCGACGAAAACCTGATTGATATCGAGACTGATAAGGTGGTACTGGAGTTACCTGCCCCAGCGACCGGTGTACTGGCAAAAATCATCAAGGGTGACGGGGCGACAGTGGCGGGTGGCGAAATCATTGCCACCATAGATACCGAGGCCGCGGCTGCAACCACAACCTCTACCGCAACTGCCGAGGCAGTGCCTGCCTCGCCAGCGCCATCGAGTGCACAGCCTGCTCCGGCCATGGCATCGACTGCAGCCATGATGCCTGCCGCTCGAAATCTGGCGGCACAGGCAAATCTTGAGGCCGAAGAAATCAGCTCCATCAAAGGTAGCGGGCGTGACGGTCGCATAACGAAGGAGGATGTGGCGGCACATGTAAAAAGTAAGCCCTCACCCTCCCCCGCAGCTCCGTTACCCTCGCCACCCTCTGTAACATCCATGCCTGCACCCACGGGTAATCGACCCGAGCAACGGGTGCCCATGTCGCGGTTACGGGCGCGCATCGCCGAGCGTCTCGTGCAGTCGCAATCCACCGCCGCGATACTGACCACATTTAACGAAGTCGACATGCACGCGATAATGGATCTGCGCACCCGCTACAAGGATAAATTTGAAAAGGAACACGGCGTCAAGCTCGGCCTCATGTCATTTTTTATCAAGGCGGTGGTTGCAGCGCTGAAAAAATTCCGCGTTGTCAACGCTTCGGTGGATGGTAACGATATCATCTACCACGGCTATTACGATATTGGCATTGCCGTAAGCAGCCCGCGTGGACTGGTGGTTCCCATCATTCGCGACGCCGACACCTTGTCTCAGGCTGGAATTGAAAGGCAAATTGCCGATTTCGGCAAACGCGCCCAGGATGGCAAACTGACTATTGAAGAATTGACCGGCGGTACCTTCTCCATCACCAACGGCGGCGTATTCGGTTCCATGCTCTCCACTCCCATCATTAACCCTCCGCAAAGCGCCATTCTTGGTATTCACGCGACCAAGGACCGTCCGGTCGCCGAGAATGGCCAGGTGGTGATTCGTCCGATGAGTTACCTCGCCCTGTCCTACGATCACCGGATCATAGATGGGCGAGAAGCTGTGCTTTCGCTGGTGGCGATGAAAGAGGCGCTGGAATATCCCATGAGTCCGTTACTGGAAGCCTGAATGCGTGAAATTTGAATTTCATTTTATCGCATGCTTCATTTTTATTCTTTCTTCATAAAGTACCCATATGTCCCAATCTTTTGATGTGGCTGTCGTTGGCGCTGGTCCCGGCGGCTATGTGGCAGCGATCCGCTGCGCCCAATTGGGGCTCAATACCGTTTGCATAGATGAGTGGAAAAATCCGCAAGGCAAGGCCAGTCTCGGCGGCACCTGCCTGAACGTCGGCTGCATTCCCTCCAAAGCGCTGCTGGAATCGTCGGAGAATTACGAACGTGCCGCGCATAAATTTGCGGCGCACGGGATCAAAGTGGAAGGCCTGTCCGTAGATATTCCCACGATGATGTCCCGCAAGGATAAAATCGTCGCAGCTTTTACCGTCGGCGTTGCCATGCTGCTCAAGAAAAACAAGGTGACTTCGATGCATGGACGTGGCTCATTGCTCAAGAGCGGTAAATATGATAACGGCAATACGCTCTGGCAAATCGAAGTGAAAAACGGGGATAAGACCGACATCGTCGAGGCGAAACATATCATCATCGCCACGGGTTCGACGCCGCGCCAATTGCCGTTTGCACCGATAGACAATGAGCGGATACTGGACAATACCGGCGCACTGGCGCTCACGGAAACACCAAAACGGCTGGGTGTGATTGGCGCAGGCGTGATCGGCCTGGAAATGGGCAGCGTGTGGCGACGGCTCGGTTCGGCGGTTACTATCCTGGAAGCGCTGCCCGGATTCCTTACAGCCGCCGACGAGCAAGTGGCAAAAGAAGCAAAAAAAATCTTCACCAGGGAAACGGGGCTGGTAATACAAACGGGTATCAAGATCAGCGGAATTAAAACCGGCGAAACTATCACGGTGGAATATGTCGACGCCGAGGGCAAAGGGCAAAAACTGGAAGTAGACAAACTGATCGTCGCGGTCGGCCGGGTACCCAATACCGCGGGCCTGGGTGCGGAAAACGTCGGGCTAAAAATGGATGATCGCGGTTACATCGAAGTGGACGGCGGTTGCCGCACCAACCTGCCGAACATATATGCCGTGGGTGACGTGGTGCGCGGACCCATGCTGGCACATAAAGCCTCCGAGGAAGGCGTCGCGGTAGCCGAGACCATCGCGGGGCAGGCGGGTCATGTGAATCTCGACACAATTCCCTGGGTAATCTACACCTCACCGGAAATTGCCTGGGTGGGCAAGAACGAACAGGAATTAAAAACAGCGGGCATTCAATATAAAGCGGGGCAATTTCCCTTCATGGCCAATGGGCGCGCGCGCGCATTGGGCGAGACGGGCGGTTTCGTCAAAGTGCTGGCTGACGCCAATACCGACCGTATCCTCGGCATCCACATGATCGGCCCCTATGTTTCCGAAATGATCGCCGAAGCGGTCGTGGCCATGGAATTTGCAGCCAGCAGCGAGGATATCGCGCGCATCGTTCATGCCCATCCCTCGCTGTCGGAAGTTCTGCATGAAGCAGCGCTGGGTGTGGAGAAACGGGCGATTCATATATAGATTGTGCTGGTGCAAAGACTGGTACGGGATGAGGATGGCGCCCGGCCCTCCATTCATGGGGCAATGGCAATGGTCGCGTTTTGCTACAAAAACCGCCACGGCGCAATGGCATTACGTTTATTCGCTGACTCATATCTACTGATTTCTGCCCTGCACCTGTAGAATTCTACAGCTACGCAGGAGGCCTTCCATATGCTGTAATGGCTCACACTTACCCGGTTGAAAAAACCATGAATCGTCTTCCCGGGTTAACAGCAACGTGCTCTCGCGGACGATAGCTCATTTTCCTATATCAACCAGCGGCGGGCCGCTACAGCCACAAAATAAACAACAACATAAACCACAAAATAAACAACAAAATAGCAACAACATATGCCACAAGATAAAGGGGAAGCAAACATGAACAAGGTAACCGTGGCCATCGCCGATACCGATGCACAAAGGCGCACCAAACTGGAACACAC
>JBDTDT010000091.1:0-4485 GCA_039922995.1 Nitrosospira sp.
TTCACTACGGCCTTCCATCATTGATCGTTGCGTTCAAAGACGGCCGTTGGGTGGCCTGACATGATGCCGTCATACCCGCACAAGGTCTCGCCAAGGACAATGCCTTCGCCTGTAATGTCAAACTGCCTGATGTCCTTGCTGTGATCGCTGCCCCGCACTTTGACCACCGACAGGACGCGTCTGAACTGACCCTCGATCTCGATATAGCGTTGCACCACAATTGCGTCAGCGAGAAAAGCGCTTCCGAATGGGCTGAAGCGCAAGTCGGTGTAGCGGTCTTCCAGTTCCGAAGTCATGACTACCGTCGCGCCCATGCCCGTCAGTTCCGCGACCATTCTGTACAGGGACCCGCGGAAATCTTCGCTGAACTCAGGCGCCAGTGCCAGTGAAAATCCAGACAGGGAGTCGATGACCACACGCTTGGCCTGCATCCGTTTAATCATTTTTATCATATCGTGCAATACCTGATCGATGGATAAATCCAGGGTGCGCGTGTCGATCACCCCTACTTTCCCGGTCTTCACCAGCGCAGACAGTTTCGTGCTCAACAACTGGCTGGGACTTTTCTCAAATGCCGCTATGACGCCAGGCTCGTCTTTGCGTACGCCTTCGGCAAGAAATTCCGTCGCCAGGATGGTTTTTCCTGAACCTGAGGGTCCGACCACCAGCAGCGAATAGCCCACCGGCAAGCCCCCACCCAACATTCCATCCAGTCCAGGAGTCCCCATCGACACGCGTTCTTCATCAAGCGATACCTTGACTTCGGACTCGGTAGCGGTTCCCGCTTTGATAATCGCACGCGGATAAACGTGAACACCTTCTTCATTAATACGAAACGTATGAAACCCTGTTGCCTGGGCTTGACCGCGCATTTTGACTACCTGCATCTTGCGCACCATGGAATTGCGCTGCAGATTCTGCGTAAGTGACAGGATGCCATCCGCCACCGTGAAAACAGGGCTTGATTCTGATTCCAGCGACAGATATTCGCCAATCAAAAACGTCGTGGCTTGCCAGCTTGTCATTTGCATGCCCAATTGCTGGATAAATCGCTGCAATGCAAACTCACCTTGCTCCCCCTTTGCTGACCTTGCGAGGGACCGAAACGAATCCACAAATACAAGTCTGGGTTGATAGCCTTTTACTTCTTCGTCGATGCGTGATAAAACACGATCAAAGTTTCCATCCAGAAGGTCTGCAGACAGGTTGACGAAGCGGATGCATTCAGTGAGTTTATCCACGTCGAAAAACGGAAATTGCTGTTGATAACGCAGCATTTTCAATGGGGGCTCACCCAGTACCGTGAAAAATAATGCCCGATTGTCCGAAGTAGCCAACGAGAACATGATCTGATGAGCGAGCGTCGTTTTCCCGCTTCCTGGCGCACCCGCAATCAGGTTAAATGAGAATTCCGGCAGACCTCCGCCCAACAGGTTGTCCAGGCCGGGAACCCCGGTTGGGAGACAGCGTATGCTTAGCTTTTCACTCATTTTTAAATTCCTCGCTAATTAGCTTTGTTCGATGGGTCTACATCCCAAGACCACCGCAGCAGATGAGTGGTCATTTGCTCCCCAATCAAAGATGCCAGGATATCGGTGAATGTGATTAATAGCCGACTGTTTGCTTCGCCGGCTTTTTCAGGTGCTTGTGCTGCAAGGTTTTCTTTTAATTCAGCGAACCTAAGATCCGTATAGCGCGGAGCCGGACTTGCAGCCAACCAGGGAAATGTTGCCTGATTCAGGTATAGGGTTCTCGCGAAGAGCGCATCGAAACCATCTTCGCCAATGCTGAAAATGAGTTTTTCTGCCAGTTGTTCCCACAAGCTAATGGCGTCATCTGCAACGCTTTTTGAAAGCGGTGATAGGAGATTTTTAATTATCTGATGGCGCTGAGAGTCAGGGGTTTCCATGTTGAGATGATCTTCGATGGATAGCTCGGAGGGACACAGGAATAAGTAACTTAGGCAAGCATGAGTTTATTACAGCATGCCGGTAGGTGTCTGAATAGCTGTAAGATTCTACAGGTGGGGGTAACGAGGGGGTCGCGAGATTCCTTCGATTATAGTTTCTGATGGTTACCCATCTCTAGCAGCCTGTCGGACTTGAAGAATCGAAGCGAAAAAGGGTTCTAAGCCGGAACCCCGAAAATTCCGTTTCGTGTGTTGTCCGCTTACAGTCAGGCTCTGAAATCCGCGGACAGCGGCTCATTCGAACGCGGCCTCTCGATTCCATATCCTTGCGCATAGTCAACCCCGATTGTTCGCAATGCTTCCAGGGTCTCTGCGTTTTCCACGTATTCCGCAATGGTGCGAATTTGCATGACATGTCCAATGTGATTGATTGCCTCGACCATTGCGCGATCTATGGGATTGTTGATCATGTCCTTCACAAAACTTCCATCGATTTTTAGATAGTCGACGGGAAAGTGCTTGAGATAAGAAAATGAAGACATGCCGCTGCCGAAATCATCCAGAGAAAAGCGACATCCGTGCTCTTTCAGTTTGCGCATCAAGTGGGATGCTTCGGCGAGATTTGTAATCGCGGCGGTTTCCGTGATTTCAAAGCAAATCCCGGCAGGAGGAACCTTGAAGAACTCGAATTGGGTCAGCACGAATTCATAAAAACTTTCATCGCAGATCGATGCAGCCGAAAGATTGATGGCGCAGGTACCTATCCCCGTGCCGTGAGGATGGCGCAGGCTGTGCTGGGTGAAAGCGGTCGAAATGACCCAGCGGTCAAGCGAGGCCATCAAGCCGTAGCGTTCTGCGGCGGGGATGAAAGCCATGGGAGGAATCAGCTTCCCGTCCGGATCCAGCATGCGCAACAGCACTTCGTAGTGTTCGCCATCCTGGCTTCCATCTGCCACTGGTATTATTTTCTGGGAATACAGCACGAACCGCTCCTCCGCAAGTGCCTTCTGAATGCGTCCTACCCATCCCATCTCTCCATGAAGTAGCGTGATCCTTGTATCCTCTGCGGTATAGACCTGTGTCCGGTTGCGTCCTTTCTCCTTGGCAAGATAACAGGCCGTTTCCGCCATGCGCAATATATCCAGAGGATTTTCGCCACCGCCGAAAGAGACCAGCCCGATACTCAACCCAAGCTTGATCGCCGCCTCTTCCTTCCAGGAAAAAGCAAAGTCATATACCGCTTGCCTTAACAGGTTGGCCATATGAAGCGCGGCCTCCATCGAGCAGCTTTCCAGCAGCAGGCCGAATTCGTCCCCTCCCACGCGCGCCAGCGTGTCATTTGCACCCAACTGGGTTTGCAGTATTCCGGTTAACTGCTTTAGCAATTCATCTCCGGCCGCATGCCCGCCGGTATCGTTAATGATTTTGAAATGATCGATATCCAGATGCAGCAGTGTATGCTGGCTTTTCCCAGGCTTGCCCAACAGCAACGTCTGCTCCAGGCATCGCTCGAATTCGCGCCGGTTGATGAGACCCGTCAGCGTGTCGTGGGTCGTCTGATAAGCGATCCGGGCTTCCATGTCCGGCGCTTGAGCCGTATCGTGAAAGATCAGCACGGCCCCGATGATGTTTCCTTGCTTATCCCGTATCGGCGTCGCTGAGCCTTCGATATTGACGATTTTTCCACTTCGTTGAATCAACGCTTTAAGAGGAGCCAAGCTCGTGCTGGTTCCTCCCTGAAAAATTGGTTCGACGGGACTGGGCGCTCGCTCTTTGGTCTGCGCATGGATGATGTGGAACACGTCTTGCACGGGACGTCCATTTGCTTCCTTGGAACGCCACCCGGTCAGGGTTTCCGCGACCGGATTCAAATAAGTCACGTTGCTGCACAGATCGGTGGTGATAACGGCATCGCCCATGCGGTCAATTGTTGCGCGCAAGCGCTCCAGTTGCCCGACGGCTTGCTGGGTATTCTCGTGCTCTGCCGCTAGGTCGTCCTGAGTGTCGCATAATGTACTGCGAGTAACAGACAGTTCCTGCCGAGTTTCTTTCAAGTCGGCAGCCAGCTTTTGACGGCCACCGATTTCATGTGCCAGCACCTGGTTAACTTTCTCGATCTTGCCGACGGATTCCTGTATTTCGTCCTGGATGCTTTGGTTTTTTTCCAGAGCTTTTTCCAGCGAAGGCGGCTCGTCCTGCGGACTCAGCGGAGCATCAGGGTCTGAATTCATCTTTTTCGGTAAATCCGGAAGTGACAAAAAAAGGCTATTGTTTGCTTCGCAGGCTCGTCTTGATGCCGCCGACTCATGCATCAAGATGCATGGACGACGCTCAGGCGGAACGCTGATCGGCAAATGTAATTAGAGCACCAAGAAAGTGCTCAGGATAGCTGTAAGATGTGACAGGTATATTTGGAAGCCAGTGCTCAGGCACAAAAAAATTTATGCCTCTAAACCATTTTCAGTTTTATCTGAGTATGAGTCAGACAAGCGTTGAGGAGGCGTAATGGCAGCTGTGCTTCCCATTCCCGCCGGTTGAAGCGGTAACAGAACTCATTGAGATACTCTTGCAGATAC
>JBDTDT010000092.1:0-20063 GCA_039922995.1 Nitrosospira sp.
GAGATAGCCAACATCGTCAGCATATCGGAACGGACGGTGACATTTCATCTACAGAACGCGGCCCAGAAAATGGGAGTGGTCAACCGCCAGCAGGCAATCTCTCGTGCCCTCTCCATGGGACTTATCGTTCCCCTCCTTTCTTCTTTTTCGAGCGCTGAATTCTGAAACATTCGCAACCAATTTCCCCTATGATTAAGTAAGCCTGTTCAACAATGCTCTAGCAGCCTGTCGGACTTAAAGGGAATCGGCTGCAAAAGTGTCTGGCTGGTCAAATTTTGCCGCTTTCTGCTCACAAAGGCCAATAGAACAGCTATTGGCCTTCAAAATCGTCAAAATCTATCCTCACCCAGTCACATTTTCGCTTCGATTTTTTTTAAGTCCGACAGGCTGCTAGCCAAGTTTTCATGGTTATTTGTGCTTATTCTATTTTTTTGGCTTTGCGTGATGTTTCAACAATAATTTTTTTGCAGGTGATTACAAAACTATTCAAGGGATTCAAGGCTTCAAGAAAGTAAAAATAGTGGGCAAAAAATGGAGATCGTTAGACGGATGTATTGAATTGGCCTTTCATGCGCAAGCGGAAAAAAGGGATCTCATCCGGCCCAGTAACGGAAGCGAGACGCACGTTCTTGAGAATTGGCACCGAATGTTTCATTTCTTTATTTTGTTATATTCAAGGGATCGAGCAATTCGCACGACTTCCAACTGGGAAATACCTGAATGATATATTGGTTCTGCCGCTTATTCGTCATTGCCAATCTATTCGTGGCATATAGCGTGGATGCGGCGGATATATACGACCCGACGAAATCGATTCCATAGCCTCCGGAACTTTCGGGTCCGTTGAAGCCGAACGCTACACATTATGAAGTTACAAAGTCGAATTATGTACTCGACTTACATGGCAATCCGAACGACCCGGATCTAGTGATTTTCATGGCGGGAAATCAATATCGCGCGCTACCCGATTTAGTTGTCGCCTTTCGTAAATGGGCTCGCGAGCATGCTTCATTCAAACTACTCAAGCTGGAAAACATCTTCTATGCAACGCTGCCACCGGGACGATTGATGGAAGCAATGGTATCCGGCCAATTGGTAATCGGCAATATGTGGCTCGATATAAGGCCCGGGCGATTATGGCCGGACATATTCATGACGGGGCCGCGTCAGCAGAAACGACTGTTCGAAGATGGCCTCATCGAGAGTTATACGATTTACGCACGAAATCGCGGTGCGGTCCTTCTGGTCAAGGCAGGTAACCCCAAAAATATCGCGTCGGTGAAAGATTTGCTGCGTAACGACATACGTGTTGCAATCTCGTCGCCGCAACGCGAACCGGCATCATTCGAAAGCTACGCAAATACATTGAGAGGTCAGGGTGGGGTCGCGCTGCCACAGCAGGTGTTGGCAAAGACCACAACAATTTCTCCCACTGTAGTTCATCACCGGGAGAATCCGCAGTTTATTGCCGACGGAAAAGCAGATGTTGCACTGATGTATTTTCATTTCGGCGATTATCTGAAAAGAACCATGCCACAACTATTTGATTACATCACATTGCCGTCGGATAATAACTTTGTTGATTCGCTAGCGATCGCCAGAATAAAGACTACGGTTCGGAAAGATGCGGCGGAGGCATTCATTGAGTTCATGCGTACGGATGCCGCAGCGACCATTTATGAGCACCACGGGTTCGATTTTGCTCCGGCGGAGGAACGTGCAAGTGCTGT
Organism: Nitrosospira sp.; assembly: GCA_039922995.1. GTDB lineage: Bacteria > Pseudomonadota > Gammaproteobacteria > Burkholderiales > Nitrosomonadaceae > Nitrosospira. Next base: position 1,731 of record JBDTDT010000092.1, read on the forward strand.
TGTACCAAATTAAGCTGCGGTTCCCACGAGCAGGTTGTGTTCGAACGGCATATTCTTTTGCGGGACGATGTCTACAAACACATCAATTTAGCTTTTCAAATCGTTGGGGGTAGTCTTTCCATCAACCGGATCGATGGAAACCTATAAATCCTATCCTATAATCATCCTCTATGCGGATTGACATTGTGCTCCTGCCCGCATTGACACTGGGCCATAAGAGTTTACTCAGCGTCAATCAATATCCAAAATCGGGAAAACTAGCATCACAAGTTTTCGCAAAAGTTCCCCGCTTTTTCGCAAGGTTAGTGCGAGGAGGGGAATGCCGGCGGACACTTCCTTTCAAACACATACGCATCCATGCATAGCGCGGCAAAGAGATATGCGGCAACAATGAGTTCCTTTAGTCAGGTGAAGCCAGCTTTCCGGTAGCAATATTTCGTATTTGATCCGTGGGAATGGTTGCTCTCCAGATTGGGAACCGGATTTGGCAAGAAATAAAGTTGGGATTAAGTGGCTGTGTGAACTGGGAGAACATGGCTATCCAGGCGGCCAAGTCATATTTAAACTTGATATATAATGAGCTGCGGTAAATGGGCATGTGATACGCATGTGGAGAAATTGAGATGCGCTTCCATAGGCGATAATGAGGTTTTCACGTTTCAGGTTTAATGCATTCGGCGCTGCGGGTCCACCTGAAAGAGCGGACATTAAAGCCGGTCGCAAAGACAGCTTAATAATTTCTATTTGGCTTACAATAAGGTTGGGCTAGAGATGCTGCTCATGATCGATAATTATGATTCCTTTACCTATAACCTTGTGCAGTACTTTTGCGAGTTGGGCGAAGAAGTAACGGTATTTCGCAATGACGCAATTACGCCAGATGAAATTTTACAGCTAAACCCTCAGCGAATTGTAATTTCGCCGGGTCCATGCACACCCAGTAAAGCGGGTGTATCGGTACCATTGATTGGGCACCTCAATGGCAAGATTCCCATATTGGGGGTATGTCTCGGCCATCAGAGCATAGGCCAGGCCTTTGGCGGCCGAATCATTCACGCCAAGCAACTCATGCATGGCAAAACTTCGCCCATTTTTCACATAGGTGAAGGTGTGTTTCGAGGTTTGCCGAGTCCGTTTACAGCAACACGCTATCACTCCCTTGTCATTGAGCGTGAAAGTCTTCCGGATTGCCTGGAAATTACTGCGTGGACCGAAGATGGCGAAATCATGGGTATCCGACACAAAACCCTGGCGGTCGAAGGCCTGCAGTTCCACCCGGAATCCATTCTGACCGAACACGGCCACAAATTACTGGAAAATTTTCTAAAGCAGTGAATCACCTATGATGGGGGGATGCACACAAAAGGACGTCATCATGAAGCCGCAGGAAGCGCTGACCCGTATCATCGAGCACCGCGAAATCTTTCACGACGAAATGCTTTCGCTCATGCGTCAGATTATGCGCGGGGAGGTATCGCCGGTGCTGATCGCCGCCATTATTACGGGACTGCGGGTAAAGAAAGAAACCGTCGGCGAAATCGCAGCTGCCGCACAGGTAATGCGAGAATTTGCCATCCGCGTAGAAGTCGTAGATAGCCAGCACCTTGTAGATACATGCGGGACTGGTGGAGATGCCGCTCATACTTTCAACGTTTCCACCGCCGCAGCGTTTGTCGCCGCTGCTGCCGGGGCGCGGGTTGCCAAGCATGGCGGGCGCTCGGTATCCAGCAAGTGGGGGAGCGCGGATGTACTTGAAGCGCTCGGTGTCAATCTTAATCAAACACCTGGGCAGATAGCAGACGACATAAGAGAAATCGGTCTTGGTTTCATGTTTGCTCCCAACTTTCACAGTGCCATGAAACATGCGGCGCCTGTGCGGCGCGATCTCGGGGTGCGTACCTTGTTCAATATCCTCGGTCCGCTGACCAATCCCGCCGGGGCAAAAAATCAGGTGCTGGGAGTATTTCACCCCGATCTCGTTGGCATCCTGACCCGGGTCCTGCAGCGTCTGGGCAGCCATCACGTAATGGTGGTCCATGGTACGGACGGCAAAGGTGGTCTAGACGAGATTACCATAGCGGGTGAGACCCAGATAGGTGAGCTCAGGCATGGTGAGGTGATGGAATACACTATCAGACCGGAAGATTTCGGCATGGAGAGGGCTCCAATCGAAACAATACAGGTGCATAACAGTACTCAGTCCAAGGAGATATTGATGTCAGTACTGGATAATCAGGCAGGGCCGCCACTCGATATCGTCTTGCTCAATGCGGCGGCAGCGATTTATGTTTCTGGCATGGCAGTATCGCTGGAGCAAGGTTTGAAAAAAGCCCGGGTTGCCGTAAAAAGCGGAGCGGCCAAGGCGAAGTTGCGCGGCTTGGTCGAATTCTCAAACAGGCGTGGTGTTTAATCAATGTCTGACATTTTGCATGAGATTCTGATCGTGAAGAAGCAAGAGATTGCCGCAGGGAAGGCTGTCAAGTCCCTACGTGCGATGCGGCGGGAAGCGGAGGCTGCAGCGCCGCCCCGGGATTTCATGGGCGCAATCCGCGATAGAATTACCGCCGGGTTGCCCGCGGTCATCGCAGAAATAAAGAAGGCTAGCCCGAGCAGAGGCGTGTTACGCGAATGCTTCGACCCTGCTGCTATCGCTGCCAGTTACGCGCTACATGGCGCGACATGCCTATCGGTATTAACCGACAGGCATTTTTTTGGCGGTAGTGGAGAATACCTCAAACAGGCTCGAGCCGCTTGCAGTCTTCCGGTATTACGCAAAGATTTTATGCTTGACGAATACCAAGTGGTCGAAGCGCGCGTCATGGGCGCAGACTGCATTCTGATCATTGTCGCGGCGTTCCGGATGCTTCCTTCCCTGATCGAGGAACGCCAACGGAAGATAGAAGCAGTTGTCCGAATGCGCAAACTTGAATTGCTTGCCCAGGAGCTTGGCATGGCAGTGCTGGTTGAGGTGCACGATAACGAGGAGTTGGAGCTCGCGTTACAATTAAATTCTCCGTTGATTGGCATCAATAACCGCAATCTGCGAACTTTTGAAACGCGCCTAGATATTACGCTGCAACTGCTTGGCTGCATTCCATCGGAACGAGTTGTAGTCACCGAAAGTGGGATTCTTGCCCCAACCGATGTTACGCTGATGCGCGAACATCATGTCCATGGTTTTCTTGTAGGCGAAGCTTTTATGCGTGCCGACGATCCAGGGATGGAATTGGCGCGACTGTTCGGGTAGAATTCGGCTCATTGCGCGGCGATTTTAGGAGCCGCCTTGTTATGAAATATGATTCAAGGGATTTTGTTGCAAAAAAGCAACACAAGTTTCTTCGATATTCCGAAAGTCGCTTTAACTTCTTGCTACACGTTGCTGCGTTAGGCACAATCTCTCAACCTTCTCACTTTGAGAAGTCCAAGCAGCGGGACGCACTCCACCGAAATAGGGTCGGTGAGTTGGCCCCACCGTTTCAACTTTAAAGGAGATTTTCCACATGAAAAAGAAACTGATTGCACTGGCTGTCGCTGGCGCACTCGCAGCCCCGGTGGTTGCATCCGCGCAGGGGACGAACGTCACGATCTTTGGTCGGGTGCAAGCTGAATACAGCCTCGTAGATTTTTCGGGCCAACCGAGCCAGGGAGCGCTGCAAGACAATTCCCGTTCATCGCGTTGGGGCCTGCATATTACTGAGGATCTGGGTAATGGGCTCAAAGCGAATGCGCGTTTGGAAATGGGCTTAAATGCTGGTTCCGGTTCGGCTACAACGCCTCGTGAGCAGTGGGTAGGTCTTTCCGGCAATAACTGGGGTGATGTCAAGTTTGGTCGTGTGCAGTCCCCCTTCAAGGACTTCGCCGGCGGTATGACGATTGACCCATTTGCTTACACCACTCTGCAAGCTAACGGCGCTGGCGGTACCATGTCCGGGGGTGCCAACGGTCTTGGTTCGGGTGCAAATGGCTTTGTTAACAGTGCTATTCGTTTCGATTCGGCCACTATAGAAGGTTTCTCCTTTGCCGCTCTGTTTATGCCGGGTGATGCAAATTCCCTCAATCCTCAAAACCCCAATGCTCTGAGTGCTGGTGGCATCTCCCAAAGCTTTCTTCCGGGTGGTCTAGGTGGTCAAGGCAATACGGGCGGCAGGAATGGCGATTTCGACGGTCAGGCTGCTGCCAAATACCATGCTGATTTCATGGGTATGGGAATGGATGTATTCGGCGGCTACTCCAGGGACAATGCCAATCAGTTCCAGAAGAGCGTTGGCCTCAAAACTGAAGAGGTGTGGCGAGTTGGTGCTGCCTGGGCATTCGAAAACTTCAAGCTTCATGGTCAGTATGAACACATCAACCACGCTATCGGTTCCGCAACCTGTACTACGGCCGCTTCCCTGACGGCAAATCCGCTTGATGGTACGGGTGGCACAGGACAATGTAATTCCGCCATGAATGCTGGTGGCAACGGCCACATCTGGCACGCTGGTGGCCAATACAAGTGGGGCAATACAACCTTGGTGGCCCAAGGTGGTATGACTTCTGCTGAGGCAGGTGGTATCAATAACGCGCAGGCTCGTAAGGTTGACAGCTTCACAGTAGGTGCGATTCATAATTTGAGCAAACGTACCAGCCTTTTCGGCGGTTATCAGCACGTATATGTGAATAATCCCAATGCTGCCGGGGCAAATGACCAAGCTAATTATATTGCGCCAGCCTATGCAACAGGTAATCGTGCCACCTACACCGTTGGTGTGCGTCACAACTTTTAATCAGGTTAATTTGTAGAGTCAATTTGTTGGAAATGGGGCGCCTCGGCGCCCTATTTTTTTGCTTCCTTTGGAGGAAATGAACCATGATATGCCAATAGAAAATTGGCTATCTCTGTCAAGAAGTCATATTGATGCGAGCATATTAACCCTGAGAAGGCTGTGTGTTTAGTTTATGAAACATACGTGCTAATATACTGGCGCAATAAAAATGTCATGAGAAAAGCAAAAATAGAGAGACACACAAACTGCCATGGAGATGTCTTTGCGAGTTTTGGATAAGTAAAATCAAGCGCGGTTATTCGTATTCAGCTATCGGTCGGCTTATTGAAGGTTTATTGAAGTTTTTTTGGAGGATTTACTCATGGGAGTTCCTTTACGTCAACAGATAGCTGTAGGTAGCTATCTGATCAAACAGAAATTGAAAGGAGTAAAAAAATATCCTTTGGTTCTAATGCTGGAGCCTCTGTTTCGTTGTAATTTAGCCTGTGCGGGTTGCGGAAAGATTGACTATCCTGATGACGTTCTTGACCGGCGCCTCTCATTCGAACAATGCATGGAGGCCGTGGACGAGTGTGGCGCACCAATGGTATCGATTCCTGGTGGCGAGCCACTAATACATAAAGAAATGCCGCAAATTATTGCAGGTATCGTTGCGCGGAAGAAGTACGTGTATTTGTGTACGAATGCGCTCCTGTTAAAAAAGAAGATAAACGATTATACGCCCTCCCCTTATTTGACTTTTTCCATCCATCTGGATGGCATGAAGGAAAGGCATGATGCCTCGGTATGTCAGGACGGGGTTTTTGACCGGGCGGTTGAGGCAATAAAATTGTGTGTCGAAAGGGGATTTAGGGTTACCGTAAACTGTACCCTGTTTCAGGGTGAGACTCCGGAGGATGTCGCTGAATTTCTGGATTATGCCATGGAGCTGGGCATAGAAGGTGCAACCATTGCGCCGGGATTCAGTTATGAACGCGCCCCGAAGCAGGATATCTTCATTAAAGGACAAGATACCAAAAAGTTGTTTCGAGGTATTTTTGAAATTGGCAAGACGCGTAACTGGAAATTGAATCATTCCAAGCTTTATCTTGATTTTCTGGCAGGCAATCAGGATTATGAGTGTACTCCATGGGGTAACCCGACGCGCAATATATTTGGTTGGCAAAAACCCTGCTATCTGCTGCCGGATGAAGGATATGCGGCAACTTTTCAGGAATTACTGGATGACACGCCCTGGGAAAAATATGGCAACAGCAGTAATCCGAAGTGCGCGCAATGCATGGCTCATTGCGGTTATGAAGCCACCGCTGTCGAAGATATGTTGCAGCATCCGCTGAAGGCGTTCCTCACTTCTATGAAGGGTCCGAGAACGACGGGCGCGATGGTGGCTGAGCCTACGCCTAAATGGGTCACCGAGGAGCTAAAAGCCAGAAAAACGATTGGCGGAATTCCTGTCAAGGCCGAGCGATAACGACGAGTGCATCACGCGTTCAAACCGCGTGGACGGAACAACACTTGTATGGACTTCGATAGGGCTTCGGGACCATCGAAGGCTTGGCCTGTTCCCAAACCCGTGACACCTGCCCCGATTCCGGGCGGGCGGTCCGGTGCTCATTATTAAGACAACGCTAATACTGGCCGTTGTATAGATTTCGTCCCTAGTTATGGCGCAGTTAGCACACTTGCTGTGAAGGTTGGCAATATGAAACTCCTGCGTGTGATCAAAGCAGTATTGCAACTCCAGATAGTAGTATTCATGCTGGGGGTTCCGCTCGCATCCGGGGCCGAGACTCCAGACTCTGGCAGCCCCGAGCAAATCGTTAATAAACTGCACGAGTCACTTATAAAAGCAATGCGCGAGGGTGAAAAACTCGGCTATCGAGGGCGTTTTGAATTGTTGGCACCCGTTATTGACCAAACTCATGATCTCGATTTTATTGCGCGTACCACCCTGGGAGCCAACTGGACTCAGCTTGATGCTGAGCAGCAGCGTACTTTTACAGATGTTTTTCGAAAGCTCAGTATTGGCACCTACGCGGGATGGTTTAAAAACTATGACGGAGAGCATTTTGAATTTCTGGAGCAGCAGCCCATGCCGCGAGATCAGGTACTGGTGCGCAGCAGGCTGGTTCCATTGAAGAGCGAGCCTGTACGCTTCGACTATATCCTTCGTCAAGTGAAAGGAGGCTGGCGCATCGTTAACATTCTTGCCGACGGCGTCAGCGATCTCGCGCTGAAACGTGTTGAATACCGTGCGATCCTTCAGCGCGATGGTTTCTCGACACTCATCGATATGCTCAAGAAGAAGATCGCCCTAACTGAACAAAATTAGAAGCATGCAGCGCCAGGATCGATCGTTCCAATCGGTTCCCGAAGGATGACCATACCCATCAAAGCCTCTCACAGCCGTATTTACGACGCCTTCGCCAGTTGGTCCACAATCTCTTATCGTTACGCCGCCTGGGTTCTTTTTGGAGCGTTGCTGATAGCTGTGGCATGCAGCTTTTATGTTTCGCGAAATCTTGGTATGAATACCGATACCACGGACATGCTTTCCGAGCATTTACCGTTTCGTATCAACATGAAGCACTACAATGAAACTTTTCCTCAGGAGATGGAAACTCTGCTGGTGGTGCTGGATGCGCCCACGCCCGAGCAGGTTCGAATGGCTACAGCGCGTCTCGCCGCGCGTTTAAAAAAAGACACTACGAATTTCCATGATGTTTATCCGCCAAACGTGGATGATTTTTTTTCGCGCAATGGCTTGCTCTACCAAAGTCTTCCGGAACTGGAACAGATTACCGACCGCTTGGCCGCTGCACAGCCGCTGATGGCGCATATTGCGGCGAACCCCAATTTGCAAACGTTTGCCGCTGTGCTGAGCGGGGCCGTGGAGGAGTTGCGTAAAGGACGCGGTCTGGAACTAGCATCTGTGCTACGAGGTGTGAGCGCTACCGTGGATGCGCGGCTTGCAGGTGTTCCTAGGGCATTGTCATGGCAATCCCTGTTTCAGGGCAATTCACAGAAAAGCAAGTACCAAGAGCTCATAATAGTAAAACCGAGACTTGATTACACCGAGCTATTTCCAGCCGAACAATCCATTGCGGCACTACATGCAGCAGCAAAAGATGTTGGTTTGACCGAGGATGGGCCGGTGAGGTTACGCATTACCGGCGAGGTAGCGTTAGCTGAGGAGGAGCTTAACAGTTCGCTGCGCGGCATGGAGTATGCTGGAATAATTACATTCGTGATGGTGGGGGTCGTGCTTTACTTTGCGATGCATACACCCGGACTGATACTCAACGTGTTGGTTTGTCTATCAATGGGCCTGCTTCTTACCGCCGCCTTCGCCACGGCTACAGTTGGCCACCTGAACCTAATATCCATCGCATTTGCGGTGTTATATATCGGTCTGGGGGCAGATTTTGCCATCCATTTTCTGCTGCGGCATCGTGAGGTGCTGGCAGATGGTTTACCTCCGACCAAGGCTATGTATCTGGCTGGTGGGGACGCCGGAGCGGCCTTGACCGCATGCGCCATCACCAATGCCATTGGGTTCTATGCGTTCATACCGACGAATTACAGTGGGGTAGCGGAGCTTGGAATAATCTCTGGTACCGGCATGGTGATCAGTCTGCTGGTTACCCTTACCATAGGACCAGCTCTGCTGCGTTATTTTCCGAAACGGCTGCCAACGAAATCGACTATGAAGGGCTCTGTAGGCAAAGTGCTTGAGCTATCGCTGAAATGGCACAAGCTAACTTATGCCGCTACTTCGGTAGCTTTAATCGCCGCTATTGCCGTGTTACCCCAAGTAAGATTTGACTACAATCTGCTGAATATGCAGGATCAGCAGGGGGAAGCGGTGCAAACTTTTCGTGCGCTGCTCACGGATACCGACCATTCTCCCTGGCACGCGGTTGTCTTGGCCGACAATCGTAATGAAACGGAACGTCTGGTGCAGCGTCTGTCCAAGCTTCCCGAAGTAAGCAACGTAGTGACCATTCTCGATTTTGTGCCATCTGATCAGGAGCGGAAATTCTCGCTTATCGAGGAGATGGCGCTCACCACAGGCCCAATTATGTTGGCAACCCAGCCTCCGGCGGAAGGGGATAACGTAGCAGAGCAGCAACGGAAGGCTTTGAATGATCTGGATGATGCGCTAGCTCGGTTCATTGCCGAGCGACCTGATCATCGGGATTCCATAATCGCCAATGCCTTGAGGTTATCCCTTGCTGCGCTGTTCGCTCAACTCGACGCAGCCAGTGCGGCCGACAGAACCAGGCTGCTGCATTCAGTAGAGGAAGATCTGCTTGCCACATTGCCTGTTGCTTTGCAGGAACTGCGCACCGCCACTGAAGCTGCACCATTTGATGAGCAGGATCTTCCCGCATCGTTGGCTAGCCGCTGGCATAGCAGGACAGGCGAATATCGGCTGGCGGTTTATCCGGCAGAAGATATCAATGACAACGAGGCATTGCGGCGTTTTGTGCGAGCGGTGCAGCAAATTGCGCCCCAGGCAACCGGGGCGCCTGTGGTGAGTCTTGACGCGGGCGAGGCCGTGGTGCAAGCTTTTGTCCAGGCGTTTCTGCTGGCGTTGGTGGGAATTGTCGTAGCATTATTGATACTGTTGCGCAGTGTGAAGTACACTTTGCTAGTCCTGATTCCGCTTTTGCTGTCCAGTTTGTTTACGGCTGCTTTTACCGTCCTGTTGAACGTACCATTCAACTTCGCCAATATAATCGCTTTGCCGCTACTGTTGGGAATTGGTATCGACAGTAGCCTGCACATGGTGCATCGAAGTCTGAATAATGAGCTGGTCAGCGAAGTTTTGATTCACACCAGTACCGCGCGCGCCATTTTTTACAGTGCCCTGACTGCGCTGGTAGATTTTGCAAGCCTTATGTTTTCGTCACACCAAGGTACCGCCAGTATGGGAATCATGCTTACGGTTGGGCTGACTTTTACCCTCATTTGTACGCTGGTTATACTGCCAGCATTGCTTCGGGTTCCAATTCCGGGAACGAAAGCATAGTTACGAGGTATGACTGGAGGTGGAAGTGTGCCATTGCGTGAGCTCCAAGCAGCTGCTGCTTAGTCTATGTGGAACAAAGTTATGCGCCAATTTGATAATTATTGTTTATACTTCGCACCTTGAGGTGAACCACCATGCCGCAGGAGCAACCGCTATAACTTGATTATGACGCGTAAACTTCCAATGATGCGCTATCGTAGCAAGATGGCTATCGTATCACCAAATATTCCGTCCTATTGACGTCAGAGGTTCGTACCAAAGCAACTGATGAATCAAACATTGGGGTATGTGCAGCACGCAACTTAGGTAAGAATAAATGAAAAGATTTGAAGGTACTGCCAGATTGTCCCAGCAAGATCGATACCCAGGTTTAAACAATACCGCAGCGCTGGAAGATGGATTGGCTGCGGCACGCGCGGCTCTGCTATCTTTGCAGAAAGAGGACGGCCACTGGTGTTTTCCGCTGGAGGCCGACTGCACGATCCCAGCCGAGTATGTGCTGATGATGCACTTCATGGATGACGTGGATGTAGATCTTGAAGTTAAGCTTGCGCGATTTATTCGCGAGAAGCAGGATCCCCGACATGGCGGCTGGCCATTGTACTACGGTGGTCATTTTGATCTAAGCTGTACGGTCAAAGCTTATTATGCCCTGAAGCTCGTGGGCGATTCGCCTGATGCGCCGCACATGAAGCATGCTCGCACAGCTATTCTGAAGCATGGGGGCGCAGCGCGGGCTAATGTGTTTACCCGGATATTGCTCGCCATGTTTGATCAGATCCCGTGGCGTGGCGTTCCGTTTGTGCCGGTTGAGATCATATTATTACCCCGCTGGTTTCCATTCCATCTGAGCAAGATTGCCTACTGGTCGCGTACTGTCACGATACCACTATCCATTTTGTGCAGCCTGAAAGCGCGCGCAGTGAATCCGCGCCAAGTTCATATTCGCGAACTGTTCACTACATCTCCGGAGGAGGAGCTGGATTATTTTCCAGTGCGTACTCGCCTAAATCGACTGTTCCTGTTCATCGAGCGCGTTGCTTCACTATTCGAGCCATTCATTCCATCGATTATGCGTCGTGCGTCGCTCCGCCGTGCGGAACGGTGGATAGTGGAACGGCTTAACGGCGATTGTGGATTAGGAGCGATTTTTCCCGCCATGGTGAATGCGAACGAGGCGCTGGCGTTGCTGGGTTATCCCTACGAACATCCTTATCGAGAGCAGTGCCGTCAGGCGCTGCGAGGATTGCTAGTGGATGAGGGTGAACGTGCCTGGTGTCAGCCATGCACTTCGCCCGTATGGGACACTGTCCTGGCGTCTCTCGCATTGCAGGAGGATGCGAGCTTTGATCAGAGACCCGTCCGAAAGGCTCTTGATTGGCTGATTCCCAACCAGATACTCGATGCACCTGCGGATTGGCAAGAGGATCATCCGGGCTTGGCAGGCGGGGGTTGGGCTTTCCAGTACGCTAATCCCCATTACCCGGATCTGGATGACACCGCTGCCGTGGCATGGGCACTGCATCAAGCGGACCCGGAAATTTATCGCGAAAGCATAGAGCGAGCGGCGGAGTGGCTTGCCGGCATGCAATCCCGCAATGGTGGTTTTGCGGCTTTCGATACCGATAATACCTATTATTATCTGAATGAAATTCCATTTGCTGATCACGGTGCCTTGCTTGACCCCCCTACTAGCGATGTCACCGCCCGCTGCACCGGTTTTTTAGCCCTGCACGGTAAACCTGAGCACAAGGTAGTCGTAGAACGGGGTCTGGCTTATCTGTTCCGTGAGCAAGAGTCGAGCGGAGCTTGGTTCGGACGATGGGGAAGCAATTATATTTACGGTACTTGGTCGGTATTGGAGGCGCTCCGGTTGGCGCGCTTGGATACCAATCACCTTGCTATCCGCCGCGCGGTTCAGTGGCTGAAATCCGTGCAGCGCGATGACGGAGGCTGGGGTGAAGGCAGCGATTCTTACTTCGAGCCGCAACAGGCCGGCCAGTTTGAGACAAGTACATCATTTCAGACCGCATGGGCATTGCTCGGTCTGATGGCGGCAGGAGAAGGGTGTAGCCATGAAGTGCAGCGGGGTATCGGGTATCTGTTGCGCCAACAAGGCAGTGATGGCCTTTGGAGCGATCTCTGGTTCACCGCGCCAGGATTTCCGAGGGTTTTCTACCTGAGATATCACGGATATGTGAAGTATTTTCCGGTGTGGGCTCTGGTTAGATACCATGCGCTGACACAGAAGAATTCTGCGTGAGAATAGTAGGCATCGTGGCAGCGATGCGAGTAGAGGCTCGTTGCATAACTTCGCTTCGCTTGCCTTTTAACGGAAGCACTAGTTTGGGGGAAAGCGCAGCGATATGGCTGTGCGGAATGGGGGAAGAGGCAGCTTGGGGAGCAGCGGAGGGACTGCGTGCAGGTGGTGCAACTGCTTTGATGAGTTTCGGCCTTGCGGGTGCATTGGATTCGTGCCTACGTCCCGGGAGCCTCGTATTGCCCGAGGCTATCTATACCGATCATCCGTTGCCGGTCGACTTGGCCTGGCGCGGCCGCCTGCGACACTTGCTTCCAGCCCATTTGAGGATCGCCGATGGCATGCTGGCGACAAGCAAACACGTACTGACCTCAGCAAATGCAAAACGTGAATTGTTTCACGCTACCGGAGCCTGCGCAGTGGATATGGAAAGCGGGGCGGTGGCTGAAGTCGCTGCCCGTGTTGGTTTGCCGTTTCTAGCCGTGCGGGTTATCTCGGATCCCGCCGAATTTTCACCTCCTTCCGTGTTGCTCAATGCAGTACGTCCAGACGGAAGCGCCAACCTGGCGCGCCTGCTACCTCTATTGCTGCGACGATCGGTGACTTTCGGTACATTACTGCGTCTCGCCTTAGACTCGCGTGCCGCGTGTTCCACGTTAGCCACGGTGGTGCGGTATGCGGGCACGGAAATGGGAATTACCCAAAATAACCTGCGGATATAATTCGGATCAGCAAGGGTAAGCATATTTCCGAGCGGTGAGCATTGTGATTGAAGCGTAAACGATATCAACCAACTCTGGCACTCCCGAATTTGGGTGGAGCGGCGGATCGATAGCCTGACCGATTTGATAGGGTTTACGGAATTGAAAAAATACCGCGATCTCAGCTACGCAGATGATTGCGCTTATGTTGAGGTAAAATTCTCACTAAGAAGGCGTGCTTTTGATTATTCTAAATCTCCCCGTCCTGAAATAAAGTCATCATATTACTTGAGAACCCGCGCTGTTAAAGAGTAGAATATCGCCCTTTCGCATCAGGCATTTAATGGAGAGTTACCTATGCCAATTACAACCGATCAAAAAGCGCAAGTGGTACGCGACTATCAGCGAACCGCTGGAGATACCGGTTCTCCCGAAGTGCAAGTAGCCTTATTGACTACTCGTATCAATGATCTGGCTAATCATTTTAAAGCGCATGTCAAGGATCATCATTCCCGCCGCGGTTTATTGCGCATGGTGAGCCGCCGCCGCAAACTGCTGGATTATCTTAAGCGCAGCAGCGCCGACAGTTATCGTACATTGATCGAGCGACTTGGTTTGCGCAAATAGGATCCCTGGTGAGGCAGTAGAATTGAATCTTTTTTCAGGACGATGGTAAAAATTTGTCGTTGTAATGGTGACCGGAAGTAAAGCCGGAATGATTTTATTGAAAAGGGTCGTTAATTGAAATCAATCAAAAAAAGTATCACTTATGGATCTCATCAACTAACACTGGAAACCGGGGAAATAGCGAGACAAGCGCATGGAGCGGTGATGGTTACCATGGACGACACCGTGGTCCTGGTTACAGTGGTGGGTGCAAAAAATGCCAAGCAAGGGCAGGATTTTTTTCCTTTGACGGTGGATTATCAGGAAAGAACATACGCCGCAGGTAGAATACCTGGCAGTTTCTTTAAGCGCGAAGGTCGACCATCGGAAAAAGAAATCCTTACTTCTCGTTTGATCGATCGTCCCATCCGCCCACTATTTCCCGAAAGTTTTTATAATGAAGTACAGATTGTAGCCACAGTTCTGTCGTCCGATAATGAGGTGGACGCAGACATACCCGCACTGCTTGGCGCCTCTGCTGCACTGGTACTTTCTGGCATCCCCTTCGATGGACCTATTGGTGCAGCCCGTGTCGGCTATATCAACGGTGAGTATGTGTTGAACCCAACCACAACCGAACTCAAGCAGACTCAGTTGAATTTAGTTGTTGCAGGCACGCAGCATGCTGTGCTGATGGTAGAGTCCGAGGCAGTGGAGCTATCAGAGGACATTATGCTGGGCGCTGTCATGTACGGTCATCGTGAAATGCAGTCAGCGATTGCAGCTATCAACGAACTCGTTGATGAAGCCGGGGTTACAGCGTGGGATTGGGCGCCGACAAAAAGAGATGCTGTTTTGGCCGATAAAATTGCTGATTTAGCTGAAGCGGATTTGCGCGCTGCATTCCAATTGAGGCAAAAACAAGCACGATCCGAGACCATAGATAATATCTGGAAAAAGGTTTTTACTGAGGTTGGGGTTGATACAGAGGATGGGCCGGATGCACAAGCGATAAAGGAAGCCTGTTTTGCCCTGGAATCAAAAATCGTGCGTTCCCAGATTCTCGATGGTGAGCCGCGTATAGATGGACGTGACACTCGCACCGTTCGTCCCATTAAGATCCGCAACGGTCTTTTGCCTCGTGCTCATGGGTCCGCTCTTTTTACCCGCGGGGAAACTCAGGCACTCGTAGTTGCAACCTTGGGCACGGGACGAGACGAACAAAAAATCGATGCTCTGCAAGGAGATTACTCCGAGCGCTTTATGCTTCACTATAACATGCCGCCCTATGCCACCGGCGAAACAGGCCGCGTAGGCACGCCAAAGCGCCGAGAAATCGGTCATGGCCGGTTGGCCAAGCGAGCTCTGGTTGCGGTCCTGCCTTCCGCCGAAGAGTTTGGTTATTCCTTACGAGTTGTGTCCGAGATTACCGAATCGAATGGCTCAAGTTCCATGGCTTCAGTTTGCGGCGGGTGTCTTGCCTTGATGGATGCGGGCGTGCCGTTGAAAGCGCATGTGGCGGGTATTGCCATGGGATTAATCAAAGAGGGCAACCGATTTGCCGTCCTGACCGATATTCTCGGTGATGAAGATCATTTGGGCGACATGGATTTCAAAGTGGCTGGTACCGAGAAAGGCATCACCGCGTTACAGATGGATATCAAGATTCAGGGTATTACCAGGGATATCTTGCATGCTGCACTGATACAGGCCAAAGAAGGACGCATGCATATTCTTCAGATTATGAAACAGGCGCTGCCTTCAACGCGCGAGGATATTTCCGAACACGCCCCACGTATTATTAAAATCAAGATCAATCCCGAGAAGATCCGTGACGTGATTGGCAAGGGTGGCGCGGTAATCCGTGCCTTGACCGAAGAAACCGGCACCACCATCGATATCGGTGACGATGGCACTGTTATGATAGCTTGCATTAATGCCGAGGGTGGTGAGATTGCAAAAAAACGTATTGAAGATATTACTGCCGAGGTGGAAGTAGGTAGAATATACGACGGGACCGTATTGAAGCTTCTGGATTTTGGAGCGATAGTTAGCGTTTTACCAGGTAAAGATGGTTTACTGCATATTTCGCAAATTGCCAACGAGCGTGTCAACAGTGTTGCCGATCATCTTAAGGAAGGTCAGGCAGTGCGCGTCAAGGTCCTGGAAGCCGACGATAAGGGACGGCTACGCCTTAGTATGAAAGCGGTTTCCATGGAGAACGCCGACAACGCGGCTTCTTAATTCAACTAAATACTATTAAAATCTTAGTAGTTATCTTGTGGCTGCAATAAAAAGCCCCCTTATAGAAAAAAGGGGGCTTTTTATTTGTACAATGGGTTTGTAATAGAAAGATCAGGTAATCAGAAAACGGTAACGAATCTTATTTGGCTACCTGTTTTTCTCTTATCTCGTCAAGTGTCTTGCAATCTATGCAGAGAGTTGCGGTGGGACGAGCTTCAAGACGTTTCAGGCCAATTTCGATACCGCAACTATCACAATAACCATAATCACCCGTATCTATCTTGGCGATGGTCTCGTCAATTTTCTTGATTAGCTTGCGTTCACGGTCACGGTTGCGTAATTCCAGCGCCATGTCTGACTCCTGGCTGGCGCGATCATTAGGGTCGGCAAAAATTGTAGCCTCGTCCTGCATGGTATGTACCGTACGATCTATGTCCTGCCCCAGCTCAACCTTAATACCTTCCAGTATGTTGCGGAAATGCATAAGCTGCTTGGAGCTCATGTAGCTTTCTCCCTTCTTTGGCTTATAAGAAGTGGCTTGTTTACGCAGTTCTTGCGGCATTTTAGTATTCCTTTTATATTTTCCAATTACGTATGAAGGCGCTTTCTACAGAAAAAATATATTATACAGTAAGTAGATTTTCATCCAGCTGAACCATCTTGCGTCCAGAGTCGATTCCAACTCAATTAAGAGCCTGCAGGAAAAAAGACAAATTCAGATAAAAGCTTGGGATCAAGGAATGAGCGGAAAATGCATGATTCATCGGATAGCCCTGCGAACAGCGTCTGGTCAGTCAGTTCGCATGAAACCCCCCATACACGACAGCCGAATTCTTGCAGAATTCCTATTGCTTGGATACCCCTTAAAGAAAATAAATACCATGTTCCTATAATGGTTCAGGACGAGCCATCGCTGCGGAATGCTCCAATCATATTATCAAAGTCGTTTTTCAATCGTCAGGTGCGACATTTTGTCGCACCTGACTGTAAATTTGTGCTATGTTTCTTGTAAGGTGCGGTTTTCCCCGAGTAATAATAACGCAACATTTCCTCATCGACCCTTATAGGAGAATATCATGTCTGGAAAAAAATCCATCATATCCATCGCAATAGGTTCCGCTTTTGCCGCTACGCTTGGTACTGCACCTCTCGTTTCTGCGGCTGATAGCCCTTTTGGCATTCAATCGCTCGGTAAGGGCTACATGGTGGCCGACGCTCATAAATATGGCGACAAGAAAGGCGGTGAAGGCAAATGCGGCGGTGAAGGGGCATGCGGTGAAGGCCGATGTGGTGCGTCCATGGCCGACGCGAATAAAGACGGCAAGATTACCAAGGAAGAGTGGACCGCCCATCATAACGCCATGTTCGAGCATATGGATGCGAATAAAGATGGCGTTATCGACAAAGATGAGAGAAAGCCTAAAACAAAAGATGGCAAGTGCGGTAATGGTAATAGTAAATAAAAAATCACCTGCTACCGTCGAGTCCTGCTATCTTGTCCAGCTGTGGTGGCTTCCCTGCGCAGAGTTTCTGCATGAGGAAGCCGATGCCCGGCTTCTCCTGAATTGTGACATAATATTTTGTCCAAAATTTAGGAGAGCATACTATGCGCAACAAAAAAACCATGATTTCCTTGGCGATTGGCTCCGTCGTTGCCGCAACACTTGGTGCTGTGCCGGTCGTCTCTGCGGCGGATAGTCCTTTCGCAGCCAAATCCCTAGATAAGGGATACGTGCTAGCGTATGCGGATAAGGTAGATCCCAGTAAATATGGTGGAGCAAAATCCGGTGAAGGTAGATGCGGCATGTCAATAGTAGATGCTAACAAGGATGGCAAGGTCACCAAGGAAGAATTCCTCAAGCATCACGAAGCCATATTCGACAGGATAGATGCCAACAAGGATGGTGCCGTCGATCAACCTGAGGCTGACAGCTATGGCGGGGCCAAGCCCAG
This sequence comes from Nitrosospira sp., assembly GCA_039922995.1. Taxonomy (GTDB): domain Bacteria; phylum Pseudomonadota; class Gammaproteobacteria; order Burkholderiales; family Nitrosomonadaceae; genus Nitrosospira. Next base: position 19,296 of record JBDTDT010000092.1, read on the forward strand.
TGCACCGCCACCCAGCACATCTCCACATGGAAGCATGAAGAAGTAATTCCTATTTCCCATGAAACTTTTGGGTCCCGCCAGCGTGGGACTGGGTTTTCGGCGCGAATTAATTCCTGCGTTAAAAGCCCATGTTCCCGATGCCATCGATTTTTTTGAAATCGCCCCGGAAAACTGGATTGACCTCGGCGGCATGGCAGGGCGTGATTTGCGTGGCTTCACCGAACGCTACCCCTTTGTTTGCCATGGTTTATCACTCTCTATCGGTAGTCCTGCGCCGATGGATGTAGTGTTGCTGCATAAGATTCGACAATTCCTGAATCAGCATCGAATTCTTTTTTACACCGAGCATCTCTCTTACTGCTCCGACGACGGCCACTTATACGATCTGCTTCCGATACCCTTTACCGAAGAAGCAGTGAAATACGTTGCCGCGCGCATCCGGCGCGCTCAGGATATTCTGGAGCGCCGCATCGCGTTGGAGAATGCCTCGTTTTACTTGCGCGCGCCCATTACCGAACTGAGCGAAGTAGACTTTATCCGTGCGGTGTTAACCGAAGCGGATTGTGACCTGCATCTCGACGTCAATAACGTTTACGTCAACAGCATTAACCATGCCTATGACCCGATCGAATTTATCCGTTCCATGCCAACCGAGCGCATTGTTTACATGCATATGGCCGGGCACCACAATGAAGCCAAGAATCTGATTATCGATACCCATGGCGCCGACGTAATCGATCCCGTGTGGTCATTGCTCGACCAGACCTA
>JBDTDT010000093.1:0-5398 GCA_039922995.1 Nitrosospira sp.
TGAAAACACTACCTGGTTGTTGGGCAAATTGTTGGCGGAGCGCGGTTGCGCCACGACGCAGTCGAGCAATTTTGCTATGATTCATCCGGGCTGACCTCTCTGTGGTTGATTTTTCGTTTCGCAACAAAATCCTACCACCGCGAGCCGCCAGCCCGCTACTTTAACAGGTCCGTTGAATGCTTAAACTTGTGGCATGATGGGCTGACCCCAACATTCTTTGGTATCAGTCTGTAATACGAGCGCCCGCGACATAGCAGAGATCAATGAACGGAGCAGGAAACATGAAACGACAGCCTGACCACTTAGGCACAGATGAAGACACCATCGGAACGGCCGAGACCGACGCTGAAAGCCTTGAGGAAGCGGACCGATTAGCGCACGAAATTATTGAGTATGATGACGCGCCAGAAGAGCCTTTCGATTATCTGGACACGGTAAACAAGTATCCTCCCCCTTTACGTGTACAAATAAAGCTTAACGGAAAGTGGCATTATCTGCAGTATGTGCACGGCAATCATTTCTCCTGAACTCATGACAGGCAGGCTGCAATGCTGGCCGGCAAGCTGGAGCGCCTTAGAGAGAGATACCCAGACATCGAGTTTAGGGCAAAGTGAGTAGATGTTGGTGGTGGTCTGACCCCAATATTCATGCTTTCGCCACATGGCCACGCTGAAGATCATGGTTCAAATCGCTTGATATCTAGGCTTAGTGCATTTCCTCTCGTTCACCGACGTATCCTTCTTCGTACGCCACCAAATAACTATCCCAGATTTCTTTACAAATACGTCCCTCCCGATATTCCAGAGGAATGGCTTGAGGACTATTTCATTAACTCACTTTTTTTTCTGAGCCCGGCGTCAGGATTCAATGATCCTTTTGATATATCGATGAAGGTAGTGATGGAGGGCACGGTCACTCAGAAACGCAGAGTGTTTACGGAAATGCTAAAAAACGTGCATCCGAAGCTGCCAAAACAAAAACGCGAGGTAGAGGTAAATCGCGTGATGGTTGATGGGCGGAGCACTCTTGAAAACGTACGAGCAATCCACAATCAACATATAGAAAGCTTGGGAGTAACTTGTTTAAGTACCAATCCACGCAGCTTGCTAATGTGGAGTCACTACGGAAAACACCACAAAGGCATCGTACTTCAATTTGAGATTGCCCGAGATCCGACGAGTTTCTTATGTGCAGCGCCAATGAAATATTCGAAGGTGTATCCTGTACTGAACTTTTTAGAAAATAGATCAGACATCATTCATTATGCTCTTCGCAAATTCTGTGACTGGAGTTACGAGGAAGAATGGCGAATATTGCGAATAGCTAGCGCTGGTAGATACCACCCTTTTCAATCTCACGCACTTACCGCCATAATTGCTGGATACAAAGCCGGCAACGAAATTTTCGATAAGCTAGGTCGAGTTCTAGCAAAAAGGTTAGAAATGGGAATGGCCCCTGTAAAACCCTACCAAGCGAAACTGCATGACTCGAAATATCAGTTAATCATAACCAATCAGGTTCCGCAAATCAGCTAAAACCTAATAGCAATGTGGCCGACCAATGCGTTTTTGGTAACCTATACATCGGCTCCTGAACTTGATGCAATCCCCCGATAGCGTTTTGAAGATTGCGGAAAAAATGAAGAATTGCGGAAAAAATAGAGGGTTTCAAAAGCGCCGAAACCCTTATGTTTATTGGCTCCCCGACCAGGGCTCGAACCTGGGACCTGCGGATTAACAGTCCGTCGCTCTACCAACTGAGCTATCGGGGAATTGGAGAGGTGCATATACTAATAGTTTGAGCCGTGTGGGTCAATCAAATAAGCTGGAATGCCCGATTTATGGGCTTGTTTGCGATTAAATCCATGAGATGGGGTCTCCGTATCTGGGTTTTTAGTAAGGCGCCTGAACCCCTGATGGATAGCGCTCTTTGCCGCGGTTTTATGTCAGCTCTTCCAGCCTCTACCTCGCAACACCCACGCCTCGGGTTTGTAGAATATCGACAGATTGCGGTAAAATATCCACGCTCAAATCGGGGAAACGATAGTGGAGAGCGGGTTCGTCATTGGCAGCCTCGCATTCCTGATAGGTCTGGTCTGGCTGGGCTTGTGGATTTTCAGGAAAATCATGCGGGGTGAAATCGCGGTTGGTGTCAACATGGCATTGCTGGCACTGCTTGTGATTATCCTGCTCGTGCCCTTCGCGATGAATCTCTCTGCGCATTTCCTGTCCCAGACGATGTCCCATCCGCCCGAGCACACGTCGCACTCGCCAGAGGATGGGGAGAGAGCTACGGACTCGCATTGAGATGTTTTCCTTTTTCGTAAGTGGCGCTGAGTTGCTTGATTCCCTCTGCCAATAATTTACCGGCAACATCGTCAAGCGAGATGCGGAGCGTTTTGAGCGTGCTCAGCACGATGGCTGAGTTTTCGGTATTTTCCAGCAAGCTGCCGCGCACTCTTCCGTGATCGCGGAAGGCTGCCAGGGTCGCCGGCGAGAGTGTGGTGACGGTGTCAGGGCCGATGAGTTCCTCGATGTACTTTACGTCCCGGTAGGCCAGGTTTTCGATGCCGGTGCTGGCCCAGAGAAGCTGCTGTTTCCGTGCTCCGTCCGCAGCCAGCGCGTCCCAGCGGGGACTGGAAAAAATCGCTTGGTAGCGCGCATAGGCAACCCTGGCGTTGGCGACGGCTGCCTTTCCCAGCAAATTTCTGAGCGATTCGCGCTCCATGGCATTATAAGTTTTGATCAAGCCGCACTGATTGAGGTGACCGGTGATGATGGCATCCACCGCGCTGTCGACACGGCTGATACGGAAACTCGCCACGCTGGCAATGCCCGCAGGATTGCCGCCTTGCGCGACAAGCTGCTCCAGTCCATCCAGGTAAGCCTCGGCAGTTTGCTCATACTGTGCTTGCGAGAAGAGGAGCGTTGCATTGACGCTGATACCGCCGGCAACCAGTTGCCTCATGGCGGAAATCCCGGCTTCATTAGCCGGAATCCCGACCAGGAGGTTTTGCCGATCAATTTCATGCCATAGATGCCGGGCTTCGGCTACCGTTTTTTCCGTATCATCGGCCAGAGCAGGGGAAATTTGCAGCGAGACGTACCCGTCACCGCCATGCGTTTGCTCGTAAAGGGGACGTAGCATATCGGCGGCGGCTCGAATGTCCGCTATCGCAGGTTTTTCGCAAGCGGTTGGCATATGACCCCGGCGGAAGGGGGCAGATATTTCCTCGTCATATCCGCTCTCCGGACGGGTGAAATCGATAGCATCGCTCGTTCTTGCCAGCATGCCGGGCTGGAGGGTTGCCCCACTTATTTCATTTTCTTCCACCTGTTTCGTCAATTCGCCGCTGCGGATAAAATGACGGTCGATGGAGTCGAGCCAGACGGATTGTCCGTGCGCTTTCAATTGATGTAGTGGGTTCATTGGCGCTTTTGAAAGGAGGCCGGCTAATTGGATAACTAAGCGGATAACAGGCGGATAAAATCGGGCGTCTTTTAAGACGCTATTTCTATTGGTTAAGGATGATCGGACAGTGGTACGCTGTCAAAAGTTTTTATCGATTTACATAAACAGGACAAGGCGGATACATTTCCGGGTTCAATATGGCGCATGCTTTAAAGGTCTGGCCCCTGCTCACCGGCACTATTCCCTATGAGAAGACCGTTTCGACACGCGGTCGCGGCCATGGCATGTTCATCAACGCGCCGATCCTCGCTTATCTGATCGAAACATCGGATGGCCGCATCCTGTATGACGTCGGCTGCGACTACGGCAAGCTGGTAGATCCAGCCTTATGTGCCCGGTATTTCGACCCCATGCGTCCGCAAGTGGAGCCGCCGCAAATGGAGGAAGGGCAACGCATTCCCCGCTACCTGGCCCGACTGGGCTTGCGGCTATCGGATATCGATCTCGTGTTTATTGGGCACCTGCACTTCGATCACGCGGGCGGGCTATGCGATTTGCCCGGCTGCGAAGTGCATGTCCAGGCTGATGAGTTGGCCGCCGCGCGTACGGGTGCGGATGGCGGCGTGTTCGCCGATGAATGGGCGAATGCGGAGAAATGGCGGATAAAAACGGGTGAATACCCGGTGGCGCCGGGCGTGCATGCGATCGCCAGCCCAGGCCATACAGCCGGACATATGTCGTTGTTCATCGAACTGCAAAAAACAGAAGGGCCAGGAAAAAGCGGCCCTGTCATCCTCTGCGGGGATGCCGCCGATCTGAGCGAGAACCTGGATGAGGAAATTGCGCCGGGATACTGCTGGCGGAATGACGATACATTGGCGCTGGCAAGCATCCGCAAGCTCAAGGCCCTGGCGCGGAGCGAAGATGCGGAGCTATGGCCCAACCATGACATGGATTTTTTCCGGCGTCTGCCGAGTTTTCCGGAATGGAGGGGTTAGGAACCGGAAACCACGTCGTGTATCCTTTGAGAAGCTTTAGAGGCGTTGGTGTTCTAAATGGCTTTGAAGGGAAAGGGGAAAACCTGGCGTAGTCTGCCAAAAAACCGGGCGACACGACTACGAAGATGTCCTTGTTTTCATCACGGCACCTCCTGCAGATGATGCCCCTATATTGTCCAGCGATGAGAAAAACAGAACTACACACGTGTGTTTGGAGTATTTTAGAAAAAAACGAGCAATTTGTCAACTTTTCTATGTTTAAAGTGTCCGAATGTTGTATCCTTGGTAAACGCGGCAACCGATGATGTGTTTCATAACAATTTCTTATAACTATTAATACGGGTGGGAGAAAGGAAGGGGAAGCCAATGCTTAATACTATGGGTGAACGGCAGAAGCAGTTGCTCAAGTTGCTACGCGGGAGCAAGCTTGGCCTTAGCGTGGACGAGCTTTCGAAAGGGCTTGAGATCACGCGAAACGCGGTGCGGCAGCATCTTTCCTCCCTGGAAGCCGCGGGACTGGTGGGAACTGGCGCCATGCGGCCATCGGGCGGAGGGCGCCCTCAGCAGCTTTATGTTCTTACCGAACTTGGCGGAGAGACCTTTCCGCGCCAGTACTCATGGCTTGCACAATTAGTAGTGTCGTCGATCCAGCGCGAGGAAGGCGCCGAGAACATGGGTAAGCGCCTGAACGAGATTGGCGCGGGTGTTGCCCGGCAGATACTCAGCGAATACCCCGGTCTGGTCACGCATGAGGAAAAAGTGGAGAAGCTCGCCGAAGTCATGGACCAGCTAGGCTACAACGCAAAAAATGCAACGGTGCCGGGTGGTGACGCGGTGATCGAGGCCGATAATTGCGTATTTCACAGGATGGCGGCGAAAGATCTGGAGATCTGTCATCTCGACATGGGCCTGATGGAAACTTTTACCGACAGCAAAGTTGAGCATCTCGAATGCATGGCTACCGGCGGCAATATGTGCCGATTCAAATT
>JBDTDT010000094.1:0-13932 GCA_039922995.1 Nitrosospira sp.
TGCGGCGCTCGACACCAGTGACGACTTCAATCCGATCAAAACCAGAAGCACTATGCATAGCATCAGGCATACGCCTATCTCCTATCTTCTGTGCATCCGTGTCCGGTTCAATTGGGGGCTACTACAACCTGATAATTACTTCAAAAAATTTAGACAGCGGTTGTTGGACAATTTTGAATGGGATGAAAATCCCACTGCCTGTTGTTCCAGCGCTAAAAACCACTATGTCGGATTGTTTTATGAGCATAAGGAAGAGCTGTCTCACTACTTCAAGATATTGTATCGTATACTGAAAATTCTTGATGATTCGGACATCGAAGAAAAAGAAAAGTTTCGATATGTAAAAATTCTGCGATCTCAGATTTCTGAGAATGAAATGCTAGCGATTTACTATAATTCTCATAGTAACTATGGCGGAAAATTTTATAATTATGTTCTCACCTATAACTTTTTGAAGCACTTACCTAGCATTTCAAAACCCGAATTTAAAGGTTTTATTCATAATAAAACTTCCCTCCCGGATCTGCTGCGCTTCAATAGTGATATATATCAATTATTGTCTGAGTTTATTAGCCAACGGGACCATCGCTTAAAGGATGAAGATTTCTTGGAAGAGAAGGCATCTTTTCCTTTACCTCAAAATAATAGTTTGATTCTTGGATTTAAATCGACTGATTACCACGAGCTAGATATAGAAATTAGTCATCCAATAGATATTGCGAATTATAAAATCTTGGATTTCGACTTGAATGGATTTATTGCATATTTTAAGTTTTTTGTTTTTGATATCTTTATTAGCTCCACCTACCAAGATATGTCTTGTGACTGTATCACCCATAAGGTCGACGGCAGTAAAGTAATCTTTGAAATTAGAAGTAAGAGCAAGTTATTGCTTAACGTTGATAGGGATTGAGGAAAATGTCTGAATCGGATTTGTATCTAAATAAAGATCAATTTGAAAATGTCTTTAAAAAGCATATTAAGACTAGTGTCTACTCACTGTCGATTAAGACGCTTTTTGGCGAGCGTTTTAGTCGAAAAATCGATTATCAACCGTATTACCAGAGAAATTACGTTTGGGATGATTCTAAAGCATCCTTCTTCATAGAAAGTATTTTGCTAGGTACCGATATTCCTCCCTTAATTTTCTTTATGAGTGGGTCATCTATAGAAGTGATCGATGGTAGGCAACGGTACGAAACCATTAAGAAGTTTCGAGAGGGCGAGCTTAAACTAACCTTGAGTGGTTTGACGAAACTTACTCAGCTGAAGAACCAGGTTTTCTCAAAGCTCGACAACGGTATTAGGGATATCCTCAATGAGGCAAAAATAAGAATTTTTGAATTTGAAGTTATAAATGAACCGAAACTTGATTCATCTCTAGAAGATAAAATAAAAAAAGAAATATTTCGACGATATAACTCAGGCATCACCCCGCTTAATAGCGCAGAAATTGACAACGCTACATATGACGATGACGATATTACGAATCGTTTAAAAGAGTTGCTTGTTAAAGATGAAGCCTTAATTAACCAAATCGCCAGCAAATTTATTGGCAAGGGAATGCTGGACGCGTCAGCGAGCCATCCGGATATCCTCCAATTTTTAAGGAAATATCTCGTTTTATCGTCGTTTCCGATTAATACTTATGCGACGGGGAGTAATCGATCGGAGATAATTGATCTTCTTTATAACGTCAAGAGTAATAATGCTCCAAACGTCAATGAGCTTTGCGACTATTTAATTTCGAATTTGAAAATAACAATTAAATTAATCAATTCGTTCTCGGAAAAATCACTTGGTTCAAACAAATTTGTAAATGAATGTCTTCTTTGGGCTCTATGTATCCTGATAGAGGAAGACATTAATGTTGAGTTTATTTCCGATAAAGAAAAAATTAAGCAGATCGAAAAGAAGCTACTAGCCTGCGAACAGAATTTCACAACTGAGAATAGCCATTACTATAAGTCAATTATCACGCGGCATCATTCAGTAGCTCAAATATTTGAAAGCCTTACGGACTTCAAGTTTAATTTATTTTTTAAAGACGATACTTTTAAAAATACAGTAAAGGAATTGAGGCAAAACGAAAGTGAAGCGAAACTAAAGTTGGAAGAACTGTCTTCACTTCGGGTTCAAAAGCCAGAGCCATCTTTAATCCCCGTTGAAGAAATTGTTAATGATCTAAGTAGCAATAAGTATCTAATTCGCCCAAGCTATCAGCGACAGGAGAAAATCAATGTTTATAAGGCGGCAGCAATTATTGAAAGTATTATTCTTGGGATTAATTTACCGCCGATTTTTATCTTTAAGAATAAAGATGGCGTTAAAGAGGTAATTGATGGTCAACAGCGGCTGCTGTCTATTTTAGGTTTCGTAGGAAAGCAATATCAAGACGAAACAGGTACTCTGGTGTTTCCAAAAAACTGTAATTATCAATTGAAGAGATTAAAAATTCTTAGAGAACTAGATGGCCAGTCTTATTCAAGTCTAGATCCTGGCCTCAAAGATAAAATTCTTGATTTTAGAATTAGTGTCATTGAGATCGACTATGCACTAAACAATAACTTTGATCCAGTTGATCTTTTTATTAGATTAAATAACAAGCCATATCCCATAAAGGAAAATTCCTTTGAGATGTGGAATTCATTTATGGATCGTGAGATTATAAAAAAAATTCGATCTATAACGGACGCAAATATCGAATGGTTCTTTATCAAGCAGATGGATAAAAATCGGCATTTAGATCGAATGTTAAACGAAGAGCTCATCGCCTTGCTTTCCTACGTTTCTCACAATAAGAAATTCAGAAGGGAATATAAGTCGATCGGTTTTTATTTGAGAGACGGAAAGATAAATTGTCGAATAAGTGACAAAAAAGATGTGTCTATATTGCTTGAGCGTATGTCGACGGATTTAGAATCAAAGAAGTTTTTCTTAGCAGTATAGATGAGGTAGCTGGGTATATAGACATACTCAAATCCAAGTTAAATCCGCTTAACATAAAATCATCCCTAAATTCCCTTTTTAATAAGGATAGCAAACTAAATAAAAGATATCTCGTTGATTTTTATATGTTGTTTCAAATTTTTCAGCGTCATTCTACTGAAAGGCTGGTTGAAATATCTTTTGAGGATCTGAAGGAAAAAATGGCGAAGATTCAAAAAGAGTTAAAAAAACCAACGAAACAAAATGACGAACAATCATATTTAGACTATTTCAGTGAGCTTTTGGATAAAGAAGCATAATTACACAATCCCTGAACCTATTCCTACTAAACAATACTGTTTAAAAATGGAATTTACGGCAGGATTTTCACCTTTTAATAAAAAGGAGCCATGTCTTGGAGAAGTGCAATCTACTGGAGCAGCAGATTGCATTTTCGCTAAAGCAGGTGGAGCTTGGCACACCGGTTAAGGAACTATGCAGCATGGTTGTTGGCATCAACGAAGATGAGCATCATGGATTAGCAATATTATCTATTAGCTTATGATCGCACTTGCAGGAACTGACAACAACAACAGCAACTTCTGGATATGACATGCGTTACTGGCTAATGAAATCGGAACCTTCCGATGTAAGCATTGATGACCTTGCGTCAATGCCGCAACAGACTGTTGCATGGTATGGGGTACGCAACTATCAGGCGCGCAATTTCATGCGCGATCAGATGCGCGTCGGCGATCTGGTTTTTTTCTATCATTCGAGCTGCGAACAACCAGGGATTGTTGGCACTGCCGAAGTTTGCAAGCTTGCTTATCCCGATATTACCCAGTTCGATTCCCACAGCAAATATTTTGATCCAAAGGCTACGTCGGAGAATCCGCGCTGGTTTAACGTAGATGTGAGATTTCTCCAGAAAACCCGCCTCATTGGTATCAAGGAATTGCGGGGCTACCCTGAACTGGCCAATATGCGCATTCTGCAAAAAGGGAGTCGCTTGTCCATTACGCCGGTAGATCCAGCGGAGTGGAAATTCATCCTGGGGATTTTATAATGATCCACTTGCAGCCGATTTCCTATATTTCCCATAACTCAGGCAATTCGCTGGAAACACTGTCATGCAAGACCTATTACGCTAATTTCAGCAAGACTTGACGTGGAGTGGTGGCCGGTTTACCTGCTGCTAGGCGGAATTGTCGGCTTCTTTGCGGGATTATTGGGCATCGGTGGCGGGCTAATTATGGTGCCGGTACTCACCTCCATATTCAGTGCCCAGCATTTTCCTCCTGACCGCATCCTGCATCTTGCCCTTGGCACCACCATGGCGACTATCATATTCACTTCCGTTTCCAGCCTTCGTACCCATCACGCTCATGGGGCGGTGAACTGGCAAATCGTAAAATGTATTACACCGGGAATCATCGTTGGCACGCTAGGAGGCGCCACGCTGGTAAGCGCACTCTCCAGCAAGTTTTTGAGCATTATTTTCATAGTGTTTATTTATTATGCTGCCACGCAGATGCTGCTAAAAATTACTCCCAAGTCCAGCCGCACACTTCCTGGCAGAATAGGAATGTTCGGCGCAGGCAGTGTTATCGGCGCGGTATCCAGCTTTGTCGCAATTGGTGGAGGTTTATTAACGATCCCATTCCTTTCCATGTGCAATATCAGATTACAGCATGCGATCGGTACCGCCGCCGCGGTAGGTTTTCCCATCGCTGTAGCGGGTGCGGTCGGATATATCGCCAATGGCGTAGCGCAATCCCAATCTCTGCCAGAATACAGTCTGGGATATGTCTACCTGCCCGCATTAGGATGGATGGTGTTGGCAAGTACGCTAACCGCTCCTTTAGGTGCAAAAACGACACATATCGTGCAGGCTGCCACGCTTAAGAAAGTCTTCGTGGTATTGCTTTATCTGTTGGGAACAAAGATGCTGATCGGGCTCTTTTAAATCGCCAGCCGCCGTAGAGCTTCCTGATATTTTTCCGTAGTTTTCGCGAGAATATCGGGAGGCAATGCAGGAGCAGGTGCCCTCTTGTTCCAATCCTGGGTTTCAAGCCAATCCCGCACGAACTGTTTGTCATAGCTGGGCGGGCTTCTGCCCGGTACGTATTGCTCAGCTGGCCAGAAACGTGATGAATCGGGCGTCAACACCTCATCTATAAGATAAAGCGTACCGCTGTCATCCTGACCGAATTCAAACTTGGTGTCCGCGATAATAATGCCTTTCGTTATCGCATAATTGGCTGCTTTCATGTATAAAACGATAGCTTTGTCGCGCACTTGCATCGCCAGGTCCTGGCCCAGCAATTTTTCGACTTCCGCGAACGAAATGTTTTCATCGTGTGAGCCCGCCGATGCTTTGGTTGAGGGTGTGAAAATTGGCCCTCCCATCAGTTTGGCGGCTTCCTTCAATCCGGCAGGAAGTGTAACGCCACAGATTGCCCCGGTCTTTTCATAATCCTTCCACCCGGAACCCGCGACGTAACCGCGCACGATGGCTTCTATCGGCAATGGCTTCAAACGCTTTATCACAAATGCGCGGTCAGTAACCTGCTCGCGCTCCACCTCTGCTACAGTTGATTCAGGTGAGATGCCGGTCAAATGATTGGAGATGATGTGATCGAGCTTTTCAAACCAGAAGCGGGATAATGCGGTCAATAACTTGCCTTTTCCCGGCACAGGCGTGGGAAGGATCACATCGAATGCAGATAACCGATCCGTCTGAATAATTAGTAGCTTATCTTCATCCACCGCATAAATGTCGCGTACTTTGCCTCGATGCAGGAGGGGCAAACTCTGGATACTTGATTCAAATAACGGAGCGTGATCAGCCATGATTCGCTTTTACGCACTGAGCTGTTCTGGACTGAGACAGGATGCGAGCGACTGCTTGATTTCCAGAGCAAGCTTTAACGCAGCTTCGACAGTCTCCGCAAGCACGGTATAGTGACCCATTTTTCGTCCCGGGCGGGCAGTAAGCTTGCCGTATAAATGCAATTTGACATAGGGATGACGCAATAGGTCTTCCCACCTCGGCTCTCCCCGCCCCCACAGGTCACCCAGCAAATTTACCATCACCGCCGTGCCATGCATGGCCGTGCTTCCAAGCGGCATGCCACAAAGTATTCGCACTTGTTGTTCGAACTGGGAGGTAACGCAAGCGTCAATAGTATAATGGCCGCTATTGTGAGGGCGTGGCGCTACTTCATTTACTACCAGCCTTTCATCAGCAAGTACAAAAAACTCGACGCATAATACGCCTCGATGATCGAGCTTCTCGGCAATGCTGATCGCAATTTCGCATGCACGCTGAATAATTACCGGCGATATTCGGGCAGGAATAATGCTGATATCGAGAACGCCGTTGTGATGTTGATTCTCCGATACCGGGAAAGTCACCGCTTTACCATCGAATCCACGCGCTACGATGACAGATAACTCGCTCTCTAACGGTAACAGTTGTTCCAGCACACAGTGTTCCCGGCTCATGCCGGCGAATGCACTGTCAAGTTCTGCGGCATTGCTTATCCGGACCTGGCCTTTTCCGTCATAACCAAACCGGCTCACTTTAAGAATTCCCGGAAGCAAGCCAGACAATGGTTCCGCATGCGTTTGCAATAATGCCCCATTTAAATCATGCGAATTTTGAATCACCGCATGGGGTGCAATCTCAAAACCATTGGTTGCGAGGAATTTCTTTTCCAGGATGCGATTCTGGGTAATCGCGACACTATTTGCGGTGGGGCTGACCACACTATGTTCGGCAAGGATTCTGAGAGACTCGGCCGGCACGTTTTCGAATTCCGTAGTGACGCCCGCGCAGGTAGACCCAAGCTCATGCAGTGCATTGCTATCAAGGTAATCTGCACGCAAATGCCGCTCAGCGATGCTACTTGAGGGGCTTTTATCGGCCGGGTCAAGCACGGTGACGCGGTAGCCCATACTTTGGGCCGCCATGGTGAACATGCGCCCGAGCTGGCCGCCACCAAGGAGCCCCAACATCGCACCCGGCATAATGCTCATAATTTGGGCGACACCAGTGCCACGACCGCTGCGGCCTGAGCTTCGCGAAACTCTGCAAGGAGTCTTGCAAGCTTTACATCTTTTATCGCCAACAACGCAACCGCGAACAGGCCCGCATTCGACGCACCCGCCTCCCCTATGGAAAAAGTGGCAACGGGAACACCTCTCGGCATTTGTACAATGGAAAGAAGGGAGTCAACCCCTTGAAGCTGCCTTGACGTTACCGGCACACCCAGCACCGGCAAGATAGTTTTGGCGGCGATCATCCCAGGGAGATGCGCTGCGCCGCCCGCGCCGGCGATAATGCATTTGAGCCCACGTTTGATTGCGGTTTCGGCGTACTCGAACATGCGATCCGGCGTACGATGGGCAGAAACCACTTCAGCTTCGTAAGGCAGATCAAAATCTTTTAATATGCTGGCCGCATGCTTCATTATCTCCCAGTCGCTGCTGCTGCCCATGACGATGCCAACTAAAGGTCGTTCCATTCAGCACACCTCTACAAATCCGAATCAAGCGATATAATGCGTTACCCAGAACGTTCTTTTCCTGCTATCAGGCACATGCGACGCAACGAAATTTCTTTCACGCGACCATTGCCTTTAACGAGTTGAATAGCGAATGAGTTTACCCCGCCCTTTGAATAACAGGAGTGCCCTTTCGGGCCTTACACGACTTTAGTCGTTGGTTTCTTTAGAGGTGGAATCCGCCAACTCCTCCAAGTCTTCAAGGTAGGGATAACGCACGTGCCCATAGCGAATAACCAGCACCGCTAACGCGACAAGCACTATCGAGGCAGAAACGCCCAACAACCGTATATTATCCATTTCCTTGATGTCCACAATTACGTAACGCGCCATGGCCACCATTGCAATATAAAGCGGAAAGCGTACCGGCAGCTTGCCCGACTCGAAATATAATCCCACCATGGTCAGGATTTCCAGATAGAGAAACATCAGCAGTAAGTCCGCCAGCGTAACCCTGGCATTGGTAATCATCAGCATGGTTTCCTGATAACCCGCATATATCGTGGCAAGCGCGATGACGACCAGCCCTGCACTTTCAAAGAAGTAAAGGGTTCGCCGGGAATAGTTGGTGACACGGGGATGCAGCATTTTTTTTGTAAGGGCATGCTGGGAAGAGGAAAATACCAATACTACCTCTTACATATGACAATTCCAATGTCAGTTTTAGCTGATGAATCGTCTGATTATATTATTATTCCGCGCGTTTCCCGAGCCGAGTTTTCAGCTTGGCCAGCAATTCCGCATCTACCCATCGACTGGCCCCGGCATTTCCCTCGAATATGGAAAATGGCTGTGCTGGGTCACCCAGATCTGACAACACAATTGCCGCCCCGCTGAAATCCTGGAGGCGGGTATACTCGTTGACCGTAACCACCGTGTCAAGCCCGGCAGCAAGCGATGCCCTGACGCCATTTTCCGAGTCTTCTATCGCAATGCATTGGTGTGCTGGCAACCCAAGTTGCTCAAGCACCCAGTGGTAAATATCCGGTTCGGGTTTTTTCCCTGGAACGATGTCCCCCGCGCCGATGACGTCAAACCAGCTGGGCGAATCCTCGCCCAATGTGGATTTTAACAGGGAGGTTACGTTTTCCGGTGTGGTCGTTGTGGCGATGGCAATTTTTATTTTTGCATCGCGCAAATGCCGGATCAGGCGTGCAACGCCTGGACGCAGCGGAATCCCGCCACGCTTGAGCAAAGCGACATAGTGCTTCGTTTTAATCTTATGCAACCCGGCGATCCAGTCGCCGAGGCCGCTCCGCTTCAACTCATCCGGCGCGTGTTTCTCCATGTAATGGCGGATGCGCTCTTTACCGCCGGTGATAGCCAGTAATTCTCCATATAGTTCGACATCCCACTCCCAGTCAAGCCCGGATTCTTCAAACGCGGCATTGAAAGCGAGACGATGGCCATCACGCTCGGTATCGGCCAGCGTGCCGTCCACATCGAACAGTACAGCTCGAACGGAGTTATCTATATCTGTCTCTTTATTGGTATATGGCATCACTAATATCTCTATCCTCTGGCACGAAATTGTAATCAATGGGAGGCACTTGTAAAATCAGGAGTGGAACTCGCACGTTGCAATCGGTCTGCGATTGCCATCCAGGCAACATTATCTGGAGGCGCTTCTATCAGCAAATAGTCGAAGTGTTCGCGATCGAATCGGTGCAATGTGGCATACAATAGACTGCCGTAGGCAGCAGGTTCCGCAGGCATGGAGAAATGGAACAAATTATCCTTTTCCGAACGGTCAGGATTTTGAGTTGACCACGTCACGGTAACCACCCGTAATCCTCTCTCTTCCAATTCGAGAGCACGCCGCCACAAGGAACCCGTAGGCAAGAGTTCCAGTGGCGTAACCGGGGCATAATGGGATGCAAGGGCGCCCGGCACGCGCACAGTGTGATTCTTTCCCCCGGCTACGACAGCCTTTTCGCCCAGCACATCTTCCAATGCTTCCAGCGAAATACCACCGGGTCGCAAGACAATGGCAGTATGATCGGTAAAGCCGACAATTGTGCTTTCCAAACCAATTTTGCATGAGCCGCCATCCAGAATCATGTCCACGGAGTCGCCCAGTTCCTCATGCACATGGACTGCCGTTGTCGGACTGACGCGTCCAAACCGGTTTGCCGAGGGCGCTGCGAGCGCTCCTTCCGCTCCCAATGCATTCAGCAATGCCAAGGCAACAGGATGGTTCGGCACCCGCAGGCCGACTGTGTCCTGCCCTCCCGTTACGTTTTTAAGGATATGGGGGCTACGCGGCAATATCAACGTCAGGGGCCCTGGCCAGAAGTGTTCAGCCAGCCGCAAAGCCCGCTCCGGTACTTCACGCGCCCAATGGACCAATCTGGATGGATCCGCGAAATGAACGATCAATGGATGATCCACGGGCCGTCTTTTAATTTCGAAGACACGTCGCACGGCAGAAACATTGGAGACATCCACCCCAAGCCCATAGACCGTTTCCGTGGGAAAAGCGACCACTCCACCCGCTTTCAGCAAGGCCGCAGCAGCTTCGATCTGACCATGCGTTTCGGGTATCATCACCTGCGAACCATCTTTGCCGACAAGACGGCATGATCTGAAATCTTCGACCAGGGACGACCTTGATGCACCTGCGCCTTTTCCACGTGAAAACCGCGCACATAAATGCGATCGAGGCGGAATAACGGTAACGCGCAGGGGTAGCTGCGTGCGGCTCTTCCTCCCGTCAACTCGAAGACTTCGCTGAGATCCAGACGCTTCACCAGCACGCGGCTCGCCATTTCCCGCCAATCATTGAAATCTCCGGCTATGACTAATGGTGCCTCAGTCGGCACCAATTGCTCAATACGCTGTTCCAGCGCCTGCAATTGCTGTTTCTGTCCACGCTTGAACAATCCCAGATGAACACATACGCAATGCAGATTTTCCGTCCAGCCGGGGATGCTCATTTCGCAGTGAAGCAAGCCGCGGCTCTCGAAACGATGCGCGGAAACGTCTTCATTGTCCCAGCGCGTGATAGGGTAGCGGCTCAAGATCGCGTTACCATGATGGCCTTCATCGTATACCGCATTTTTTCCATAGGCAAAATCGGTCCACACCGAATCCGCCAGAAACTCATGCTGCGGACGCAGAGGCCAATTATCGAAGCGTGCGGCATGCCCCTTGTGCTGGCCGACAACCTCCTGCAGAAAGATGATATCGGCATTAAGAATCCGTAAGTTTTCGCGCAACTGATGCACCATCATGCGCCGCTTGAAATGGGAAAATCCTTTGTGAATATTATAAGTGGCAATATGCAGCTTAAGAGGCATGTGATAGACGACAGGTTTCGCGAGAGAGATTGTGCCCGGAAGTTCGAGATTCAGGCCCAGGAGGGCGCGAAAAACCTGTTCCCAGGTAGCCCCATGGCAAAGTGGTATTTTTTCATTATCAGGAAGCCTCCAGCATCCGCTCCAGCGCAACCTTCGCAAGTTTTGCCTCAGCTACCGGCACTTTGATCTGATTCACCACTTTTCCTGCCACGAGATTTTCCAACGTCCACGCAAGGTGCTGGGGATCAATTCGAGCCATGGTGGAGCACATGCATACCATGGGCGACATGAACTGCACTATTTTCCCTTCAGGCTTGAACTCTTCGGCAATACGGCCAACCAGATTCAGCTCCGTGCCTACCAGCCAGCGTGTTCCTTTCTCCGCATCGCGGATAGTATTGATGATGTACTCTGTTGAGCCGACATAATCAGAATTCTTGCACACCTCAAAACTGCATTCCGGGTGTGAGATTACCTTTCCATCAGGATGCTGGTTGCGAAATTTAAGTATGTGCTGCGGCTGGAACATTTGGTGTACGGAACAATGCCCTTTCCATAACAGGATTTTGGCTTTCCTGATTTGTTCCGGTGTGAGCCCACCCATCGGCTCGTCAAAATCCCACACGGGCATTTCATCCAGCGGAATTCCCATCTTATGGCCACTCCAGCGTCCAAGATGCTGGTCCGGGAAAAAAAGCACTTTTTCGCGGCGGGAAAAAGACCATTGCAATATCTTGACAGCATTGCTGGAAGTGCAGACGATACCGCCATGCTCGCCACAGAAGGCCTTCAAGTCTGCAGCGGAATTAATATAAGTTACCGGTGTGATTGCCTCGTCAGGCTCAAGTACCTCTGACAGTTCGCGCCAAGCCCGTTCAACCTTGGAAACATTTGCCATATCAGCCATCGAGCAGCCTGCCGCCAGGTCGGGCAAGATAGCGATCTGCTCCGGCTTGGAAAGGATATCGGCTACTTCAGCCATAAAATGCACGCCGCAAAAAACCAGATAATCGGCATCCGTTCCGGCAGCAAGACGCGAGAGCTTCAGGGAATCGCCGGTGAGATCGGCATGCTTATAAACATCCGCCCGCTGATAATGGTGTGCGAGTATCACCGCGCGCTTTCCTAGCGCGGCTTTGGCCTCAATGATACGCTGCTCGCAGGCATCGTCCTGCAAGGTATCATAACGTACAAATGCAATGGCTTCTGCTCGCATGGCTACTCCCATTCATGGGTCTGTTTATCAGAAAACACATAAGACCATATAAGACCAGAGTACCCGGCATCGGTTCTCCTGGCCTAGCTCCAGCCCAGAGTCAAAGTGCGTATCGCCTCCGCATTACTCGGAGAAAAAACTTTTCCGACCGCTTCACGCCAAGGCAGCCAGACAAAATTCAGATGTTCTCGCGCAGCCACTGAGACAAGAACAGGCTCTGGTAGAAGCAGGGCAAAAACATGCTCGGTGTTGTGCGTCACCTCCGGAGCGTACCGCCAGCGCCATTCCTCATAAATCTCGTATTCGTTCAAAACATTGCAGTCGGTCAGACGGTAGCGGGTTGCATCCAGCCCCGTTTCTTCAGCCACTTCTCGGATCGCAGTTTGCGAAAGTGTTTCGCCCTGATTCCGGCTACCTGTCACTGATTGCCAATATCCGGGATGATCGGCTCTCTCAAGCAACAGAATTTGCATATCGGGCGTATGAATCACTACCAGAACGGAGATCGGGATCTTGTACATTTTTCCCCGCGGAGGCAGAAATTCAGGAAGTACTCCAGTTCGCGGATAGCCGCTGCCTTCTATCCGGACTCCATAGTCTAGCTCTTTACCACTTCCACGTGCCGCAGCTTGATGTGCAGTTCCCTCAACTGTTTTTCACCCACCACGCTGGGCGCATGGGTCAGCAGGCATTGAGCACGCTGGGTCTTGGGAAAAGCAATGACGTCCCGGATCGACTCGGCGCCCGCCATCATGGTCACAACACGGTCCAGGCCAAATGCGATGCCGCCATGAGGCGGGGCGCCATATTGCAGTGCTTCCAGCAAAAATCCAAACTTCTCTTGCGCTTCATCGCTACCGATATTCAACGCGCGAAAGACTTTCGACTGTACTTCCTGGCGATGAATACGCACCGAACCGCCGCCGATCTCCGAACCGTTCAGCACCATGTCGTATGCCTTGGATAAGGCTTTCTCCGGATCGGTTTCCAGCAAGTCCTCGTGACCATCTGCGGGGGAAGTGAACGGATGATGCAAGGCTTTCCAGCGATTTTCTTCTTCATCACGTTCGAACATCGGAAAATCGATTACCCATAAAGGCTTCCAGCCAGATTCCGAGAGTCCCTGGTCATGCCCCACTTTGGCGCGCAGCGCACCCAGCGCTTCATTCACCACTCGAGCCTTGTCCGCGCCGAAAAATATAAGATCGCCATCTTTTGCATCCGTACGCTCCAGGATCACTTTTATCACCGTGCTCGGCAGGAATTTCAGTATCGGCGACTGCATACCTTCGACGCCTTTTTCCAGTGCATTAATTTTAATATAAGCGAGGCCCTTCGCCCCGTATATCGATACGAAGTGAGTGTAATCGTCTATCTCCTTGCGCGACAATTCCGCACCCTGGGGTACCCGTAATGCCGCCACCCGCCCATCCGGTTTTTGCGCCGCCTCGCGGAAGACCTTGAATTCCACTCCCTTCATCACATCGGTAAGTTCGGTCAGAACCAGCGGCACACGTAGGTCGGGCTTATCAGAGCCGTACCGGGACATGGCCTCGGCGTGTGTCAAACGTGGAAAAGGGTTTGGCAGATCGATGTTCATAGCGCTTTTGAACAGGCCGCAAATCATCTCTTCCATGAGTGCCATGATTTGCGTTTCATTCAGAAAAGATGTCTCGATATCGATCTGGGTAAATTCCGGCTGGCGGTCGGCACGCAAATCTTCATCACGAAAGCATTTCGTAATCTGGTAATAGCGGTCGAAACCCGCGATCATCAGTAGCTGCTTGAATAACTGCGGCGACTGTGGCAGCGCAAAAAAATGTCCGGGATTAACGCGTGACGGTACCAGATAATCCCGCGCACCTTCCGGCGTAGATTTTGTCAGCATCGGCGTTTCCACATCGATGAAGCCATGCTG
>JBDTDT010000095.1:0-41393 GCA_039922995.1 Nitrosospira sp.
ACGTAGATGTACTCCTTGCCAAAAGGAATTTGTTTGATGCCGAATTTGCCCTTACGGCAACATACCGCTTCCATCTGGTATCTGTCGTTCAGCTCTACAAAGCATTGGGCGGAGGATGGCTCGCCAGCTGATTGTACCCCTTGAGCATGATCTCCAGGAGGCCCTTTGCATCCTGACGCAATTTTCCTATTTTATGCTGAGGTTTTCCCGGTTGGGGACCATAGTACGGAATTGCCTTTATTTTCCTGGCCAAAGAGAAAATTGGTACACGAGGTAGACGTTCTTAGCCTATAACTTAATCTGGCGGAAGATCCTCATTGCCTTAATTTAATTTCACTACGCCCGTCTCGCTCAGGATAACTTGAGAACCAAGCATATGAATCTGACAGCTCATGGTTAATTTAGCCACACGAGATGGAACCACCGTAGCTCGCCTGAATATCGGGCTGCTCCTGATCCTCTTTGCCGGCTGCTCGGAGAAAGCGCCCCCGCCGGCCCCGCCAGTCCCCCAAGTGGAAGTAATTACCGTGACTACTCAAAGAGTCGCGGACGAACCCGAGTTTATCGGGCAAACGGAGGCTTTCCGGCCCGTGGAAATTCGGCCACAGGTAACCGGCATTATCAAGGAAGTCTTTTTTACCGAGGGCCGGAACGTCAAGGTAAATGACCGGTTGTATCTCATCGATCCTGTGCCCTTCAAAGCCGCCTACCTCAGCGGCAAAGCCAGAGTTGCCCAGGCTCAGGCCCAGTTGGTCCAGGCCGAGCAGGACCTGGCTCGCGTGAAACCGCTCCTTGAGGAACAAGCCGTCAGCAAAAAAGATGTCGATTATGCCGTAGCGGGAACGTTGGGAAGCAAGGCCGCGCTGGAAGCTGCCCAGAGCGACCTGGTCAAAGCAAAATTTGATCTCGATAACACCCTGATTACCGCCCCCGTAAATGGCCGGATTGGTCGCAGCCATTTCTATGAGGGCAGACTGGTCTCCGCTCAAACGGCACTTTTGACCACCATCGATCAGTTGGATCCCATGTATGTAAACGTAGGTGTTCCCGAAAGCTATCTCCTCCGGCGAAGGCGCGAACTTGCTGAGCATAAAATCCAGAGACCTGATATTTTTCAATTACGAGGGGTAATGACCTTCTCAGACGGGAGCGTATATCCACAGGAAGGAATACTGGATTTTGCCGATGTCACCTTGCGGTCTGAAACAGGTATGTTGCAGGCGCGGTTTACCTTTCCCAATCCGGAGGGGGGGTTTTCTCCCGGGCAGTCCTACTTTTATCCAGGACAGTTCGTCAAAATTCGTCTCAAGGGTTACATCCGGACCGACGCGATCCTCATCCCGCAACGAGCCGTTCAACAGGGACCAAAGGGATCATTTGTCTATGTGATTGATGGGGAGAATAAAGCGGAGCTCCGGCCGGTTCTCGCCAGCACGTGGCGCGGGAACGAATGGCTGATCGAGAGCGGCCTTCGTTCCGGAGACCGGGTGGTCGTGGAAGGATTTCATCGAATTCAGCCGGGAATTCAGGTAAATGCCATCCAATATCAGGGGGAGCCGGCTTCCTCGAATAACACCGGGGAGCAAAATAAAACGAAGAAGGCGTCATGAGTCCCCATTTTTTTATTGACCGCCCCATTTTTGCCTCGGTCCTGTCCATCATCATTGTGGTGGTAGGCCTTGTCTCTCTGCAAAATCTGCCGATCGCGCAGTTTCCGCAAATCACGCCGCCCATGGTGCAGATCGACGCCGATTACCCCGGGGCCAGCGCGGAAGTAGTCGCTGAAGCCGTGGCACGTCCAATTGAGGTACAGCTCCCCGGTATCGATAACCTTCTATACTACGATTCCACCAGTACGAACGACGGGCACATGACGATGCGGCTCACGTTCGAAATCGGGACCGATGTGGATATCGCACAGGTCCAGACTCAAAACCGGCAGCGCCTTGCCGAGCCCCAGCTGCCGGATGAAGTCATTCGCCAGGGCATCACCGTAAAAAAAACATCACCGGATCTGCTGGCGGTCATTGCGCTGAGCTCCACCGATCCCCGATACGATACTGTGTTTCTTTCAAATTATGCCCTGCTCAGGATACTCGACAGCGTAAAACGGCTTCCCGGTGTCGGAGACGCCATCATCTTTGGCGGTCAAAATTACTCCATGCGGCTGATCCTCGATCCCGTCCGCATGGCTCAACTCGACCTCACGCCCACGGAAATTGCGGCCGTTGTCCGCGAGCAGAATCGGGACTTCCCAGCCGGAAGAATAGGGCGCGAACCCACGCCTCATGGTACGGAACTCACGATCCCGGTCATCACCCGGGGCCGCATGAGCGAAGTCAAGGAATTCGAGGACATGATCGTCCGGGCTTACCCGGATGGGTCCATGGTCCGGATGCGGGATATTGCGCGGGTGGAGCTGGGTGCCCAATCCTACGATCTTGAGGGACGATGGAATGGAAAACCTAACACATTTCTCTTGACCTTTCTCGCCCCGGGAGCGAATGCACTCGACACGGTTCACCGGGTCCGCCAGGAAATGGACAAGCTGGCAAAAACGTTTCCGCCAGGGGTATCTTACGACATTCCCTATGACACAACGACATTCATCGACGTTTCTATCAAGGAGGTGGTGAAAACCCTCGTTGAAGCGACATTCCTGGTCATCCTGGTCGTCTTTCTTTTCCTGCAGAGCTGGCGTGCGACACTCATCCCGGCCATCGCCGTCCCCATTTCGCTTATCGGAACTCTTGCGGGCATGGAAGCGCTGGGGTTTTCAATCAATACGCTCACCCTGTTCGGCATGGTTCTCGCTATCGGATCGTGGTCGACGACGCGATCGTGGTGGTGGAGAATGTAGAGCGGCATATGACCCAGGGCGGCCTATCGCCCAAGGATGCGGCAAAGAAAGCGATGGACGAAGTGTCCGGACCGGTGATTGCAATCGTCCTGGTGCTTGCGGCTGTATTTGTGCCGGTTGCCTTTTTGGGAGGGATTACGGGTGAGCTGTATAAACAGTTTGCAATCACCATCGCCCTGTCTGTCGCCATTTCAGGGTTCGTGGCCCTAACCCTCAGCCCTGCCTTATGCGCGCTGGTCCTCAAACCTGGCCACGGCTCCCCCAAGGGGTTCTGGAAACTATTCAACCGGTCTTTTGATTGGGTGCAGACCCGCTATGTCGAGACTGTCGGAATTGTCCTTAAACGATCGATCATTGCCCTGGCTATCTTCGGAACCCTCTTATTCGTGATCCTTGGTCTGTTCAAAACCATTCCGGGCAGTTTTCTCCCGGAAGAGGACCAGGGTTATTTCATTACTATCGTCCAGTTGCCGGATGGTGCCTCGATGACACGGACGATTGAAGTCCTGAGTCGGATAGAAAGCTATTTCCAATCGGTTGGAGCCGTCCATTCGACAGATACCCTGGCTGGGCAGAACTTTGTGTTCGGCACCCGCGGGACGAACCAGGCAACGATGTTCGTCCCGCTGCACCCCTGGGATATGCGCAAGAACGCAAATGAGCAGGTTCCTGGCCTTATTGCAGCAGCTTTCCAGGAATTTGCCAAAATATCCGAAGCATTGATCCTTGCTTTCAATGCTCCATCCATCAGGGGGCTCGGCTCCACAGGTGGCTTTTCGCTTCAATTGCAGGATCCCAGCGGCGGCGATTTCTCTGAATTCGCCGCCGTCGCCCAGGAATTTGTGGCCAAAGCCGTTGAACATCCGGCGATCGCAGCTGCCAGCACCAATTTTCGCGTAAGCGCTCCCCGGCTTTATGCCCGGGTAGATCGGGATCGGGCCAAGGCGCTGGGTGTCCCCATCTCTGAAGTTTTCGACACTATGCAAGCGTATTTTGGAAACCTGTACATCAATGATTTTGTGAAATTTGGCCGCATTTACCGGGTGCAAACGGAGGCATTGCCGGAATACCGATCCAGCCCGGACGATATCAGCAAGATATATGTTCGTGCCCAAAATGGTACGACACGCACGATGATCCCACTGGACTCGGTCGTTACCACCGAGTTTAACAGTGGGCCGGACCCGGTTACCCATTTCAATGGATTCAATACCGCCCTCGTGTTGGGAGGTGCTGCGCCAGGTTATAGCTCAGGGCAAGCGCTTGAAGCACTGGAGCAGGTAGCGGATGAAATCCTGACGCCGAAAGGCTATGCGATCGACTGGAGCGGGATATCCTTCCAGGAGCACAAATCGGGTGGACAATCCATCCTGGTGTTTGCCTTTGCTCTACTCATGGTCTTTCTGGTCCTGGCGGCTTTATACGAAAGCTGGTCTATCCCGTTCGCTGTCATTCTTGCCATACCCTTTGGAATTTTGGGAGCGTTGCTTGCCATCTGGACACGAGGGCTGACCAATGACATTTATTTTCAGATTGGGTTAGTGACATTAATCGGGCTGGCCGCTAAAAATGCGATCCTGATCGTCGAATTTGCTCATCAACGATATGCTGCGGGTGAATCGCTGCACGATGCCGCCCTCGACGCGGCGCGCCTTCGCTTTCGGCCTATCGTCATGACGTCGTTGGCCTTTATTCTGGGTGTGTTTCCGCTTGTAGTGGCTTCGGGAGCGGGTGCAGCGAGCCGGAATTCCATCGGGACGGGAGTGTTTGGGGGAATGTTGGCCGCCACATTTCTCGCTATCTTTTTTGTACCTCTTTTTTTTGCGGTTATTGGAAAAATTGCCCGGCGAGGCAAGCTCTCAGCACCTGAAGTCCAACAGACCGCGGCTAGCCGTTCTTCTTCCACAAAAGAGAAACCCTGATGAGGGCTGAGCGTCTAGTTCGCATTTATCTAGTCTGCGCTCAAGTATAAGCATATTTCGAACTTACAAAGCCGGCATCAACCCAGGCGCCTCCTTTAGCAAGAACGTTCTGAATGCCTGCGCCACGCTCGAAAGACGCTTGTTTCTCCGGTGCACGACGTGCCAGTGACGCATAATAGGAAAGTCCTGCACATCCAGAATCTTGAGCCGCTTCGTTTCCAGCTCCAGCTCAGCAGTGTGCAATGACATGATACCGAGTCCCATCCCTGCCTGCACCGCCTGTTTGATGGCCTCGCTGGTATCCGTTTCCATGCCTCTATTAAGGGAAATATGATGCGCCGCAAAAAAGCGCTCCATCGCCCCGCGCGTACCGGACCCTGGCTCACGCACCAGAAACGTTTCCTGCTCCAGCCTTTTGACAGGAATTCGGCGAAGCGTGCATAGAGGATGATTTGGTGGAGCAATCACCACAAGCGGGTTTTCCATAAAAGATTCAGTAGCAATATCCAAGCCCTCCGGAGGCTGTCCCATGATGGCAAGATCGATCACGTTGTCGGATAAATGCTTTAATACGATTTCCCGATTGGAGACATTAAGGCTGACAGTAACGCCGCTATAACGCTGACAAAATTTTGCCAGCAGATTTGGAGCAAAATAATTGGCGGTACTCACTACCGAGATATTGAGTTTACCTCGTTCAAGACCTTTCAATTCGTCCAGCGCAAGCTCCATATCGGCCAGTTGCTGGGAGATTGCACGGCTGTAGTGATAAAGTTCGCGTCCGGAGTCTGTCAGATAGATTTTCTTGCCTAGTTGTTCAAATAGAGGCAAGCCGATATTGTCCTCTAATTGCTTGATTTGCATGGAAACTGCTGGCTGTGTCAGGAAGAGTTCTTCCGCGGCGCGTGAAAAACTGAGGTTGCGGGCAACCGATTCAAAAACTTTTAATTGCCGCAGAGTTAGGTGCAGCATAAGCTATTTCGGCCAAGACGTATTTTGAATGATAACCTATAAGTAAAATATTATCATAACAATCAAAACATGTGACTGGTATTTATGATAATTCGGTCTAGAATTCTTTCTGTAGTACTTTTATCTACCTTTACGAGGAGAAACGAACATGAGTGGACAAGTCACGGGTAAGGAACGCTATAAATCAGGCGTAATTCCATACAAAAAAATGGGTTATTGGGATTCCGACTACGTACCCAAGGATACGGATATTATTGCATTGTTCCGTATCACCCCCCAAGAAGGAGTTGATCATGAAGAAGCGGCTGCCGCTGTCGCAGGCGAGTCTTCCACCGCAACCTGGACCGTGGTATGGACCGATCGGTTGACAGCCTGCGAACTCTATCGCGCCAAGGCGTACCGTTCCGAACTGGTACCCAATACCGGTCCCGGCACCAAGAACGAAGCACAATATTTCGCTTATATTGCCTACGATCTGGATTTGTTCGAGGAAGGCTCAATCGCCAATCTGACGGCCTCGATCATCGGTAACGTATTCGGTTTCAAGGCCGTAAAAGCGTTGCGCCTTGAAGACATGCGCATCCCGGTCGCTTATCTGAAGACCTTTCAAGGCCCCGCCACTGGCGTTGTGGTGGAACGCGAACGCCTCGACAAATTCGGCCGTCCGCTGCTGGGCGCCACCACCAAACCGAAACTGGGGCTCTCCGGCCGCAATTATGGACGCGTGGTGTACGAAGGTCTCAAGGGTGGTCTCGACTTCATGAAAGACGACGAGAACATCAACTCTCAACCCTTCATGCACTGGCGCGATCGTTTCCTCTACTGCATGGAAGCGGTCAATCGGGCTTCCGCTGCTACAGGCGAAGTCAAGGGCCATTACTTGAATGTCACCGCGGGTACCATGGAAGACATGTACGAACGCGCTGAATTTGCCAAATCGCTGGGATCGGTCATTGTTATGATTGATCTGGTAGTCGGCTACACAGCAATCCAATCGATGGCCAAATGGGCACGCAAGAACGACATGATTCTGCATTTGCACCGTGCCGGCAATTCAACCTATTCGCGCCAAAAAAATCATGGCATGAACTTCCGCGTGATTTGCAAGTGGATGCGGATGGCGGGAGTGGATCACATTCACGCCGGCACGGTCGTTGGCAAACTCGAAGGCGATCCGCTGATGATCAAGGGCTTTTACAATACCTTGCTCGATTCTCACTCTCCGCAAAGTCTGGAGCACGGCCTGTTCTTCGAGCAAGACTGGGCATCGCTGAATAAGGTGATGCCAGTTGCTTCGGGTGGTATTCACGCCGGCCAGATGCACCAGCTACTGGATTATCTGGGTGAAGATGTGATACTGCAGTTTGGCGGTGGTACCATCGGCCATCCGATGGGAATACAAGCCGGCGCAGTCGCAAACCGTGTTGCACTGGAAGCGATGGTCCTGGCACGCAACGAAGGTCGTGACTATGTGAAAGAAGGTCCCAAGATCCTTGAGACCGCCGCCAAATGGTGCACGCCGCTCAAACAGGCACTGGATACTTGGAAGGATATTACTTTCAATTACGAATCCACCGACACGGCCGATTTCGTGCCTTCGACCACGGCCAGCGTCTAACCATAAAAAGGAGAAAATAATTATGATGACCAATGTAGGAAATCATGTCACGCAAGGGCAATTTTCTTTCCTGCCCCCGCTGACGGATAAACAAATCTCGGCCCAAATCAAGTATGCACTGAAGAACGGCTGGGCAATAGGAGTCGAGTATACCGACGATCCCCATCCCCGCAATACCTATTGGGAAATGTTCGGCAACCCGATGTTTGACTTGAAGGATCCTGCCGGGATCCTCTCGGAAATCAATGACTGCCGGAAGACTTACCCCAATCATTATATTCGGGTCACCGCGTTCAATTCCACGCGTGGGGTGGAAAGCCCGACCATGTCGTATATTGTCAACCGTCCGAAGACGGAACCCGGCTTCAAGGTGATTCGCCAGGAAGCGGAAGGCCGTAGCGTTCGCTACACCATCCATTCCTACGCAACCGACAAACCGGAATCCGAGCGGTATTAAGAAAGATCCCTTCCTTTCAAGGAAGGGATTGATCAATCGGGGTGCAGGTGAGAGTAATTGGTTAACTGCTGCAATTTACCTGCGCCCCATTCTTGATTTTCTTATGTAAATTCGTTTTTCTAAACCAATATTGAATCAGAGCGCGCGCTAAAAAGCTTGCGTGCTTTGCTGTGTGGATTAAACGTGAAAAAACAGACTAAAGAACCCGCCGCCTCCGATAACGGTTCAGTCGATCTGGACGCCGAATTTCGTTCTTCCAATATCAAGGAAGTGCTGGATAAGCTTGATCTCGAATTGATCGGCTTGAAACCCGTAAAAACTCGCATCCGCGAAACTGCGGCGCTATTGCTCGTAGATCGCGTGCGCAAGAAACTGGATCTGACCGCTGGTGCGCCCAGTTTACATATGTGTTTCACAGGGAATCCAGGCACCGGCAAAACCACCGTGGCGCTACGCATGTCCGAGATTTTGCACCGTCTGAGTTATGTGCGTGAAGGACATCTTGTTTCTGTCACCCGGGATGACCTGGTGGGACAGTATATCGGGCATACCGCGCCCAAAACCAAGGAAGTACTGAAGAAAGCAATGGGTGGGGTATTGTTCATTGATGAAGCGTATTACCTTTACAAACCTGAGAACGAGCGTGATTACGGTGCGGAATCGATAGAAATCCTTTTGCAGGCAATGGAGAACAATCGTGACGACTTGGTTGTCATCCTGGCGGGCTATAAGGACCGGATGGACAAATTCTTCCATAGCAACCCCGGCATGCGTTCACGCATTGCCCATCATATCGATTTCCCCGACTATAGCGCTGATGAATTACTTGCTATCGCCAAGCTTATGCTGGCTGCACAGAATTACCGCTTTAGCAATGAAGGCGAAAAAGCATTCGGCGACTATATACGGCTACGGATGAAGCTGGAGCATTTTGCCAATGCGCGCTCGATTCGCAACGCCCTTGACCGGGCACGGCTACGACAGGCCAATCGCTTGTT
This sequence comes from Nitrosospira sp., assembly GCA_039922995.1. Classification (GTDB taxonomy): domain Bacteria; phylum Pseudomonadota; class Gammaproteobacteria; order Burkholderiales; family Nitrosomonadaceae; genus Nitrosospira. The sequence continues at coordinate 8,828 of JBDTDT010000095.1, forward strand.
CGAGGGAACGAGAAAAAATCTTTCGAGGATTGACCTGATGACTCTTGAAGCCGAGGACATCCGCGCAAGTCGTGTTTTCAAGGAAAACGCGGTGGATCTGGATGGCGATGAAGGTGCGAACGAAATATCGTCAGCCAATTGATATCAGGCATCGTTTATGTGCAGGTAGTCGCTTTACGAGAACATTCGGAAAAAAATCTTTATAATTCACTCTCTCTCGATCCAGCACGAACATATATTTTGCCAATCCAAACTCTGTAAGTTTTTCATATTGTGGGCGCTCCAGTTCCGGGCGCCCATTTTTTTTTCCAGCGATAGTACCCCCTGGCAGGCGACTGGTTTGCAGGGGCTGCAAGTCCAAACGCATATATCCAGATATTAACCGATGCGCCCCACTCGTTTGGAAAAACCACCGGCCAATCGCAATGACTGGCAGACTATCCGCTCGTTGCTGCCCTATCTGCTGGAATTCAAAGGCCGGGTAATTGCGGCATTGGCATTCCTGGTGATGGCCAAGCTTGCCACTGTCGCCGTGCCACTGGTTCTGAAAGAAATTATCGATGCACTCGACCAGCCGCGCGCATCGATGGTCCTGCCGATTGTACTGCTTGCAGGTTACGGTGTCCTGCGCCTTTGCAGTACGCTGTTCGGCGAGTTACGCGACGCGGTATTCGCCAAAGTGACGCAACGCGCGATTCGGCGGGTAGCAATCAAGGTATTCGGCCACCTGCACGCGCTATCCCTGCGTTTTCATCTGGAGCGTCAGACCGGTGGCGTGTCGCGCGACATCGAGCGCGGTACGCGGGGCATCTCCTTTTTGCTTAATTTCATGCTGTTCAACATCCTGCCGACGCTGCTGGAAATCGGCCTGGTGGCAGCTATTCTCCTATCCAGGTACAACGTCTGGTTCTCGGTAATCATTTTTGCGACGCTTGTTGCCTATATTGCGCTCACACTGATCATTACGGAATGGCGCATGATTTTCCGCCGGACCATGAACGACATGGATTCAAAAGCCAATACTCAAGCCATCGATAGCCTGTTGAACTATGAGACCGTCAAATATTTCAATAACGAGTCCTGGGAAGCGCAGCGCTACGATGCGCACATGCAGAAATGGGAAACAGCCGCAGTGCGCAACCAGACTTCACTCGCAGCACTCAACTCTGTGCAAAGCGCAATCATTGCAATAGGGGCAACCCTCCTGTTGCTGCTGGCAGCGGAAGGGGTGATCGATGGCAGCATGACGCTGGGCGATTTGGTGCTGGTCAACGCTTTCATGCTGCAGCTCTATATGCCGTTGCATTTTCTCGGGTTTGTTTATCGTGAAATCAAACATTCCCTGGCGGATATGGAAAAAATGTTCAATTTACTGGCGGAGAATGAGGAGATCAAGGACAAGCCCGGCGCAACCGACCTTGTGCCGGGGGATGCAGCGGTACGCTTCGAGGAAGTATATTTCAGCTACGAGCCCAATCGCCAGATTCTGTTTGATGTAACCTTCAATATCCCAGCTGGTCGTAATGTAGCCGTGGTAGGACACAGCGGTTCCGGAAAATCAACACTGGCACGCCTGCTATTCCGCTTTTACGATGTAACCACCGGTCGGATCCTGATAAACGATCAGGATATTAGTACTGTAACGCAGAAAAGTCTGCGCAAAACCGTAGGCATCGTCCCCCAGGATACTGTCCTGTTCAACGACAGCATTTATTATAATATCGCCTACGGACGTCCTGAGGCGAGTCGCGAGGATGTGATTGAAGCAGCCAGATCAGCGCACATCCACGATTTTATCGAAACGCTGCCGGATAAATACGAAACGACGGTAGGAGAGCGGGGGTTGAAGCTTTCCGGTGGGGAAAAACAACGTGTAGCCATTGCGCGAGCCATACTTAAAAAGCCGAAGATACTTATCTTCGACGAGGCCACCTCGGCACTGGATTCAAAATCGGAAAAAGCCATACAAGCGGAACTGAAGCGCATTGCGGTGGATCGCACCACACTGACTATAGCCCACCGGCTGTCTACTATTGCTGATGCCGATCAGATTCTGGTCATGAGCGAAGGCAGGATTATCGAACGCGGCACTCATCGGGAGTTACTTGCGTTAAATGGGACCTACGCTCATATGTGGGAACTTCAGCAGCAGGAGGAGGAGCAGACACGGCTGCAGCCCGGATGATCCTCAAAAACCGGTTGACATAGCAAGACCAGTCTGGATTTCAGATCCTTAGCTATCATTTGATCTCAGCAATCAATTTATGCACGGCAGGCCTAGCCGATGACACGGAACCTGCACAACCGGGGCGTAAGGGATGCTTGCTCGCTACCGGCCACAAATGGCTGGATAAACCGATACTAGTGTACGGCCGCGACATTAGCAATGCCACGGGCCAAGAGGGAGCAGCTCGCACAACTTCTGGAGCAGGCTTCAGCCAGCTTCCGCGAAGCGCCGCTCCCCCTGCTGCTGGAAATACATTGGCTCGTTCCCGATAAGCTATCAGCCATGAATATCCAGAAGACTATTTCGGTAGACGAAAAATTGTTGGATTTGAGGGAATCTCGGCCCGGATTCTTTTTCGTCATTGTGTGTCATAAAGAAAGATGGCTGGGCCTTGCAGGCAATGGAAGTCCAGTACGTGTGAGGAACATTAAGCCAGAATCCCGGGGGAACCGGAAGTCTTGTGCCGATCGCCTTGTACCCGCAAGCAATAACACCGGCTCTTCAACAATCATGACGAGACTTAATTCATTCAAGCTATTATAATTCCGCCTGTTTTTGCTTAAGGTATTCCCAGTGCTCGCTACCCTTTCAGTATTTCCTCAATATCTGCTGCCTAAACAGGCGATGACCGAGCTGGCTGGCAGATTTGCTAAAGCCAATGCCGGCTGGCTTACCACTTTTGCCATTCGCCACTTCATCAAGCATTATGCGGTGAATATGGATGAAGCGGTAACTTCCGATATCAACAGCTACTCTACCTTCAATGATTTTTTTACCCGTGCGTTGCTGGCGGAGAAGCGCCCAATAGCCCAGGCAGACTATATTTGCCCGGTTGATGGTACCATAAGCCAGTTAGGCATAATTCGCAGCAACCAGATAATTCAGGCTAAAGGCCGCGATTACTCCGCCACGGCGTTATTGGGAGGCGACAGCGCGTTAGCGGAAAGATTTTATGACGGCCACTTCGCAACCCTTTATTTAAGTCCCAGGGATTACCATCGCGTGCACATGCCGTGTAATGGCCGATTGACCCGCATGATTTATATCCCAGGCAGTTTATTTTCGGTAAATCCGGGGACGGTGCGCGGCGTACCGGGCCTTTTTGCACGAAATGAGCGTGTGGTCTGCGCGTTTGAATCGGAGCAGGGTCCATTTGTACTGGTACTGGTAGGCGCCACTATCGTAGGAAGTATATCCACTGTATGGCACGGTGTCGTGAATTCGCGGCGTTCTGGACGTATCCGCGAATGGCACTACGATTCGCAACCCCTGATATTCGAGAAAGGCGACGAAATGGGCCATTTTCAATTAGGCTCAACGGTGGTAATGCTATTCCCCCACAACAGAATGCAATTCAATCAACGGTGGACTCCGGGACAAACCATTCGCTTTGGTGAAATGATGGGCATGAAAATAGACCGAAATCATTAAACAGAAGAAGTGCACTCTTTTTTTATTTTTTGATGGAGTCCACTCCTGCCTGTTATAACTGGATATGCTGAAAGTCCCGCTTCCCGCTTGACAGGGAACTTAATCGATCAATACCGGATTGAGATTGCTGATCAGGCGCTCTTTAACATCGCGCCCGTACAAGTTTCAAGGTCAGACGATATTTCATTAGCAAGTTGCTGCCCTACCCGCAATAATATCTCACGAAACTCCCTGTTGACCTCAGGATGTTTCAAACCATACGCAACAGTGGCCTCTAGGAAGCCCACCTTACTTCCGCAATCATAATGCCTGCCTTGGTAACGGTACGTCATCACGCGTTCCAGTTTAAGAAGGCGAGAAATTCCATCCGTAAGCTGGATTTCTCCTCCTGTCCCGGGTTTCAGATTTGCAATGCATTCGAAAATCTCCGGAGAGAGAATATAGCGGCATACAATAGCCATCGTCGAAGGCGCTGCTTCAGGAGAAGGTTTCTCCACAACACCGCGAATCCTGGTACTCACACTTTCCGCATCCTGACCGGGAGTATCCACAATGCCGTAGTGACATGTATCCTCCCGGGGTATCTGCCGGATAGCCACAAGGCTGCTAGGTATTTTCTCGTACTGGGCGATCATCTGTGCAAGCACAGGGGGCTGACCGTCAATGAGATCATCGGGAAGCAGTACTGCAAATGGTTCGTTACCAACCAGATGCTGGGCACAAAGAATGGCATGCCCCAATCCTCTGGGCTCCTCCTGACGGATAAAGCTGAAACGAATATCGCCGGGCGTAAGTTGACGCAATGTTTTTAGTGAGGCGTGTTTTCCCTGTGAAGCCAGTTCGGTTTCCAGTTCAACTGCCCGATGGAGGTGATCTTCAATGCATCTCTTGCTACGATGAGTTACGAAGATTATCTCTTCAATACCCGCCGCCACTGCTTCATCCACGGCATACTGGATTAACGGGCGATCTACGATGGGGAGCATTTCTTTAGCTATTGCTTTGGTCGCGGGCAAAAAACGAGTGCCCAGTCCTGCGACGGGGAATACCGCTTTGCGTATGACCTTCCTACGTTTCTGGACGGATGTATCGTTGAGCGAAAGCGTTTCTTTTCGATTTAAAACGGCAGATGTAGCAGAAATGCTCATAAATATTTCTCCTTAAATAATTCGTCTTTAATATTTTCAGCTTTTTTGCATTCAGCGGGCCAATCAAAGTAGCCGCAGATAGGCTATGAGATCGGACTTCTCGTCATCAGTAAGCTTGAGTCCCAATACCAGATTGAAGAATTCCACCGTATCCTCAAGAGTTAACAGACGACCGTCATGTAGATAAGGTGGGCTATCCTTAATACCACGCAAAGTGAAGGTCTTGATTGGCCCATCGCCCGGCTCATTGAGAAAACGTTCGAGTTTCAGGTCGTGCATTTGATGATCGAGGAAAGCGGGTGGCTTATGACAACTCGCACACTGGCCTTTTCCAAAAAATACTGTTGCACCGCGGAGCTCCTTGTCGGTCGCCTTATCCGGGTCTAGCCGTCCCAGACTATCCAATTTAGGCGCGGACGGAAAGTCGAACATGTTCTGCATTTGCGCCATATGGCTGACATGAATCCGGTCAAAAATGGTCATGCCTTTTTTCATCGCATGAATTGCATCACCATTAAAATACGCTGTGCGGAATTCAAATTCAGTAAAATCTTCCACTGAGCGCAGGCTGCGCTTTGAACCATGGATCTGCTGGTTGTACAAGCCACGCAAGCTGACCGTATCGAGCCGAAATCGCCGTTCCTCCGGTCTTATATCGGGACTCAGGTGGAATTGCCCGGTAGTATGGCCATTTACGTGACAATCGAAACACGTAACCCCCAAGCTGGGTTGAGCACTTTTTCGGTCATCCGTAGGATTAAACTCTTCCTGTGGAAAAGGTGTCAGCAGCATCCGCAGGCCATCCAGCTGTACCGGCGTCAAGATATCTTTAAACAGCCGATAGTAGTTGTTGATTGATATAATTTCACCCCGCGAAACATCCCCAAGTTCGGGCCGATTCTGAAGGAAAATCGCCGGAGGAAATTCCGGGAGGAACGCGTCTGGCAAATCGAATTCAACATCGAATCGTTCCAACCTGGGAAACATATCAGTTTGAATTTTTGGGAATACCTGACCGCCTGGAGCCTGTTTCGGGTGGGGCAATGCGGGATAAGGAAACAGATTCTTGTTTTTTATCTCTCCTGGAGACATGGCGGCCAATTTTTGCCAGCTTGTGCCGGTCTGAAGCCGCGCGGTGGGGCCAACTGCTAAGGGTTTACCACGCGACATCTTTGCTTCGCGATCAAGCCTGGGGATTAAATCATAGCGCCGCAGAAGCAGTTCTTGCTGCGTCTTCGTGACTTTGGGTCGATCCGCCACGTCGGCTTTCATGATTTCATCGAACATTTGCATCGGTCTTTTGGCATTCAGAGCATCACGATAAAAATCAAACCCGAGTACCTTTCCTTTGTCAGGCTGTTTATCAAAAGCGGGGGAAGACGGTTTTGCGTTCGGTGCAGCAAATACGTTAGAACGGTCATGGTCGTTCTTCTTCTGCTCGGGTCGAGTAAGAGGCACTTCGCGTACCATCTGAGCGTTGGCCACTGCGTCTTGTAACTGTCCGCTCGCCGGACGGGCTTCTTTATCATCCTGGCTTTGAGCACTGTTCATTCCCCCACCCAGGCTCGCCAGCCCGAGACCAAATATCAGGATATTTATTTTTTTCATCATGCATCTCCTTATCTGACCGGCAATAGGATGCCACCCTCTTCTTACCATTGATTAAACCGGCGTCGCGCCTTCCCCTGTTTATTTTCCTCTTTCAACCGCATGGGTCTGTACGAAACCGCACACTGGGTCGAATACGTTTTAAGTCAGATGCTTAGTTCGATGAGGAATCCATAAGCAAATGGATATCGCCGGACGCGAAAACAAACCGGAAAGCTTTACCGGTGTCGCAACTCAGCCGTAAGGCAAGGAAAGAATCGGAAGGAGGTACAGCGTGAATGGGTGGTTGTCGCTCGCTTTTATTATTCCGGCATCCATCTGCCGTCATTGAGCGCGATCCAGCCGCGGATTATGCGGTAAAAAACCCAAATACCCGCCCCTACAGCAAGAATATAGGCAAGCACGATACCTATCACCGTGACGAACAGCATTGCTGCAAGCACCACCCAGAGCAATGTATACCAGAATGTTCGTATTTGCCAGCCAAAATGCGAATCCAGATATGTGCCGCGTACATCGTTGCGCTTCACGTAATTAATGATTACTGCAATGATCGAAGGCCAGCCAGTGAGAAAAGTCGTAATGATCAGCGCAGGCCCAAGAATCCCCATCAGGATGCTGAAACCGTGCAGTAAATAAATAATATGTGTAAGACGGACGAGATCATTCGCTGGGACAATAGCTACGACTCTTGAGTTGCCTTCGATCATATTTATCCTCGATTACCCGTTCATTAAGCCTCTAACGCTTATGACCGTCTCTCAGTACTCATCGATCTTCTATCATTCATTTTACGGATCCACCTATCTTTCGCTGCATGATTCGCATGGTTTATCAGGGCTTGAATAATTTGAGCTGAGAATATAGGCGCGGCTTTTCGGATAGCTCAGAAACAGGTGTGCATGCACGCGAATAATTTCTTCTCCAGGAAATTCGTCAAAGCGCCAAATCCTCCTATCATCCATGGGGCACCCATCCGTATTGGGCTTGCAGTAATGCGCATGTTTACTGTTGGATTCATTTTTCCAGCTCAGTTGCCAAAAAAACTCCAGGACGGGCTTATCAGCGCTCCCTAAGGCTTTTCGGCACCTTCCGTACTTCCCGCATCCGGAGACTGATCTGTGCTTTCCTCCGATTGCGTCTTGTTTTTGTCCAATTTACGCTGTCTTTTCTCTTCCTGCTTCTTCTTTTTAATCAGATCCCTCTGGCGTTTCTCATATTGAAAATTAGGTTGTGCCAAGTCGTTACCCCCTTCATAAATATTTTTTGATGTGAAAAATCCGAGGCATCTTTTTTTCAGGAACTTCATCCATGGAGAATTAGATCAGGCCGAAGTGCCAATGGACTTACCAGCAGCTTCAAGGTCCTCGCACAGATTTGATGCAGTTTTTAGAAAGATTGTAACTTGTTTGCGGAAGAATACCAGCCATGCAGGCCATGCGTGGGAATACAGGCGCTGATGCGCCGTGGTAAAACATAGTTGAAATTAAAACGTAGGGAAGATATTTGGCGTATCCGATTACTTTAGTTGTTTCCCTGTTTTTTATCATGGAGTCTTGGCCGGAGCAAGACCGCATGGGTGTGCCGTTGGGATTTCCACCATTGCGATTATCCCTCTTGTTTTCAGAGTACGACCATATTCATCCGTTTCAATTCCTCGGACACGCTATTCAAGGCTTTAAGGAAATCTTCAACCTGCATCGGCGTGTTGCGACTGCCCAGGCTTACCCGCACCGCACAACGCGCCAACATCGATTCCACACCCATCGCTTCCAATACATGGCTCTGGCCGGGATTTACGCTGGAACAGGCAGCACCACTCGCTACTGCGAAACCCATTTTGTCCAGGCGGACAACCAAAGTATCGCCCTCAATGCCCGGTAACGCAAAATAGCAAGTGTTGGGTAAGCGTAATGCACCTAGACCGAAAACCACAGCGCCCATTTCAACTAACCCATGCTCTAATCGCACGCGCATGGCCGAAATTCGAGCAGTAGTTTCTGCCACCCGTGAGCTAATTAGCTCGCAGGCCACTCCAAATCCCACAATGGCAGGAACGTTTTCGGTGCCTGAACGTAAACCACTTTCATGACCACCTCCGTAAATAAGGGGTTTAAGCAATAGCCGTTTATCCATGACTAGCGCCGCCGCCCCCTTTGGGCCATAAATCTTGTGAGCGGACAGCGTCATTGCGTGTACTTTGAGTGATGCAAAATCCACCGGGATTTTGCCAAATGCCTGTACCGCATCGGTATGCATCCAGGCTCCGCATACCCCTGCCTTCTCCGCAATCGCTGGCACATCCTGAAGTACACCCGTCTCATTGTTCGCCAGCATCACCGATATAAGGCTGGTGGGTTGTTCCGCGATAGCTTTGTCGGCATCAGCCAGATCCACTCGCCCCAGTTGATCGACCGCCAAGCGGCGGAAATTCCATTTTCCGTTTGTGTTCCGTGCAAGTTCCTGGGCTGCCCGCATGACGCAAGGATGCTCAACCGCGCTAACTATGATGCGCGCAGGTTTCAGATAACCCGCGGCACCATGAATAAACAGGTTGTTGGCCTCCGATCCGCCACTGGTAAAGATTACTTGCGCAGGTTGCACACCAACCGAATTCGCTACCTGCTCACGCGCCTGATTTACCGCACGACGAGCGGTAATGCCATAGCGATGACGGCTGGATGGATTGCCAAACTCTTCCTGAAAATGGGGAAGCATGGCGTCCAAAACGGCGTCATCCAACGCAGTGGTAGCGTTATGGTCTAAATATGTATAGGTCACGTTCCTTTCATTCTCATCAGTTCATTCCGGCAAGACGATGGAAGCTTTACTAGCCGCTGATGCCGATTCCGCAATTAAGCTGGAACTGTTTCCGCTTCTTTCGGCTGCTTGTACTCTCTCATATCTTGCAATATTGCAATATCCTTTACCTTAGGGCTTGCTACCAGTTGCTCCAGGGTAACCAAGGCCAGGTAATCCCGAATTCTGGCATTCAGGCTTGCCCAAAGGTCGTGAGTCATACAGCGCTGATCATTGTGGCAGTTTTCCTTACCGCCGCATTGGGTTGCATCAATCGGCTCATCCACTGCGAGAATAATATCAACCACGGATACTTCACTCATCGGTTTTGCCAGGCAATACCCCCCTCCTGGACCCCGCACACTGCCTACAAGCTTATTACGCCGCAGCTTCCCGAATAGCTGCTCCAGATAAGACAACGAAATCTTCTGACGTTCGCTGATGCCAGCCAACGTGACAGGCCCATGAGCCCCGTGCAAGGCGAGATCAATCATTGCTGTCACCGCAAAACGCCCCTTTGTCGTCAATCGCATTTTTTGCTCCCGTGAGAATTAATACAGAATTAACAGAATAAGCCGAATTGAATCCTGGCTGAATTTCGAAAATTACCCGTCGTAATACCTGACAACGTTAGTCAAGTATATAAAGTCCCTTTACTTCAGTCAACTATTTTGTTCAGGCACCCGCATTGCTCGACCCCATCGTGATTTTACTGATGCAATTTATGAGATGAAGCCAGCTTACTGAATTTGTTGGAGTTTGCCCAAGCACTGATGAGCAGCCGTACTGGAAGAACCGCTGCATGGATGATGCCACTCGGCTAATGCGGTCGTATCCGTTTTTCCAAAGCGCTGAGGATGCCACGAAATATCTTCACTTCTTCTTTTTCCAGCCGCGCACGGGCAAACAACCGGCGCATTCTCTGCATGAATCGTTTTGGTTCTCCCGGCTTAAGAAAACCACACCGAAGCGCGACCCGCTCAAGATGACCTTGAAGTAATTCAATTTCATCGAACTCAGCCGCCACGGTTGCCGTAACCGATAAAGATTCAAGTTTCGGCAGCGCCATGCGAAGCTCGTACGCCATGACCTGAACGGCACTGGCGAGATTGAGAGACGAGTAATCTGGATTAGCCGGAATGTGCACAACAATTTGGCATCTGCTCACTTCCATAGCGGTCAGGCCGGACATTTCGGTACCAAAAATCAACGCAACAGAAGATTCGCGTGCACGATCGATCAATTCCAGCGCGCCTTGGCGTGCATCAAAAACTTCAGGGGAGAGATCGCGTGGGCGGGCGGTTATTGCGGCCGCCAGAGTCGTCCCGCTTAACGCCTCGTCAAGACTCGTGCATACTCTGGCATCGTTCAATATATCCCAGGCACCGGCAGCGCGCGTTTCCGCCTCTTTATCGGGAAACGACCTGGGATTCACAAGGTAGAGAGAACTCAACCCCATCGTTTTCATTGCTCGCGCCGTTGCGCCGATATTACCTGGATGGCTGGTGTGGCTTAGCACTACCCGGATCCTGTCGAGCGGAAATGTGGGTTTCATATTAACCGGGGATATACATTTTAGTGACCGAATCATAAGAATCTTTTACTACTCGACCTTCTTCTGGAGCAAGTTTGCGGCATGATCGCTACAGGACATTCGTCCAATGAATTTAGGTTAAAATCCCACCCTGTTCAATTCTCAATCCAAAAAATGCATCCTATGCTCACCACTGCGGTAAAAGCCGCCCGCCGCGCAGGCGGCATTATCAATCGCGCCGCGCAGAATCTCGATTTGCTGCACGTTTCGCGGAAAGCGCACAATGACTTCGTCAGCGAGGTCGATGGGGCGGCCGAAGATGCCATCATCAAGGTGCTCCTGGATACCTACCCCAACCACTCGATTCTAGCAGAAGAAAGTGGCGCTCAAGGTAAGTCGGAATACCAGTGGATTATCGACCCGCTCGACGGTACCACCAATTTTCTTCATGGTTTCCCGCATTATTCGGTTTCGATTGCGCTAATGCATAAAAACATACCGGTCCAGGCAGTCGTATACAACCCTTCCTCCAATGAATTATTTACCGCCAGCCGGGGACAGGGCGCCTATTTGAACGATCATCGCCTGCGCGTAAGCAAACGTACCCAACTCGACGATTGCCTGATCGGAACTGGCTTCCCTTTTCGCGAATTCTCGCATGCGAACGCCTATATTGCCATGTTCAAGAATGTCATGCCCAGAGTCGCCGGCATCCGTCGTCCAGGCTCTGCCGCTCTGGATCTGGCCTATCTTGCTGCGGGTCGCTACGATGGATTCTGGGAACTGGGATTATCACCTTGGGATATTGCTGCCGGTTGCCTCCTGATCACCGAGGCAGGCGGACTGATAGGGGATCTCGAAGGTAACGCTACCCATATGCAGAGCGGCAATCTGCTCGCCGGCAATCCAAAAATCTTCGGGCAACTGATACAAGTGATTGCACCGCACCTGACAAAGGAGTTGAGGTCGAGTTCGGAGAACGATCGATGATCTTCCATGCCACGCATTGGTAATACCCCAACAAAGCCAATGCCGAGCACCGTCCACTTCGGCCGGGCAATCTGTTGCGATCTGGAGCAAGCAAGCCGGCGCGAATGGTGGCTGGCGAATGGACTGGGAGGTTATGCTGGGGGCACAATTGCCCTAAGCCTGACACGCCGCTATCACGGCCTTTTAATTGCGCCTGCAAGTCCCCCGCTGGAGCGAGTGCTCGTCTTTGCCAAGGCTGACGCCACGTTATACGACTGCGACGAGGGTGGACGCAGTTGGCCCCTTTTTACCAATTGCTGGGGCAGCGGTGCAGTTGAACCGCAAGGATTGAAGAATCTGGAATCTTTCCGGCTGGACGGCAGCATTCCGGTCTGGTATTTCGCCATCGGCGATCGCATCATCGAGCAACGCATCTGGATGGAGCAGAAGCGTCATGCGACATGCATCGCATGGCGATTGACGCACCCCACCAAACGCTCCCTGTATCTTGGCGTCGATCTGCTGGTGAATTGCCGCAGCCACCATGGCGAAAGCCATCCACATGAATTCAACCCGATGGTTGAGGGTGGTGGCAATCATATCAGTGTCCAGCATCTCAAAGGACCAACTTTGCATTTTCGTACCGAGGATGGACAGCTTTCCGTCAAGCGTCAATGGATCAATGACTTCGACCTGGCGCGGGAACGGGAGAGGGGTTTTCCGGATCGGGACTCGCATCTATGCGCAGCGCATTTGCGGTTGCAATTAGGAAACGAATGGAGTGGTCTGGTCGCTTCCATGGAAACCTGCGCAGCGGGCACCCGGCCACATTGCGCGGAACTGTTGCAGCGACGCCGCGCTCATGATACTGATCTGCTGGCCACGGCCGGGGCATTAACACCGGAACTGCGGGATGCGCCATCCTGGGTTCGGCAACTGGTAGTGGCCGCCGACAGTTTTTTAATCGTACGATCAGTAGCAAAACAAGGAAGGCGGAAGGAACAGGGAGGATGCGGGCAGGAGGGGGAATCGGTTATCGCCGGCTATCCGTGGTTTAGTGATTGGGGGCGCGATACGATGATCGCGCTACCAGGACTGACGCTGGCAACCGGACGTCATGCTTGCGCCCGTAACATTCTTACTACGTTTTCCCATTTTATCGATCGCGGAATGCTCCCCAATATGTTTCCGGATAATGGCGGGCAGCCGCAATATAATACCGTTGATGGTGCTCTTTGGTACTTCGAGGCGTGGCGTGCCTATGTTGAAGTCAGTCACGATGTCGAGGCGTTGAGGGAAATTTATCCGCTCCTGGAGGAAATGGTGGACTGGCATACCCGCGGCACACGTCATGGCATCGGCCTCGATTCCGGTGACGGTCTCTTGCACGCGGGTGAACCTGGCATGCAACTGACCTGGATGGATGCAAAACTGGGTGATTGGGTAATAACTCCACGTCATGGCAAGCCCGTAGAAATTAACGCATTATGGTACAACGCACTGATATGCATGAAGGAATTCGGTAACTTGCTGGGGAAAACAACCGGAGTGTTTGGAACACTGAGCGCACGGGCGGACGCCGGATTTTCCCGTTTCCTTAAATCCGGGGATGGCGGCCTTTACGATGTGCTGGATGGACCATCTGGAGACGACGCCAGCGTGCGCTCTAATCAGATCCTTGCGGTAAGCTTGCCACATTCGCCGCTCGCACCCAAGGTCCAGGCGCGCGTAGTAGCCGAGGCAGGTCGTTATCTGCTCACCTCTTACGGTTTGCGCTCCCTGGCGCCCGATCATCCCGATTATCGGCCTTGTTATGGAGGCAATGTGCAGGAGAGAGATTCCGCGTATCATCAGGGAACGGCGTGGGCATGGCTGTTACCCCACTATGCGTGGGCAGAGTACCGGGTTACCGGTAATGCCAAACTCGCGCAATCTCGCCTCGCCCCCATTCGCGATCACCTGCTTGATGCAGGCCTGGGTACGGTATCGGAAATATTCGATGGCGAACCGCCTCATGCCGCCCGCGGAGCACCGTCGCAGGCATGGAGCGTCGCGTGTGTGCTGGATACCTGGATCAAACTGGAGCGTGCTCGCCGGGGCACAGTATAAGAGGAGTAGTCATGCTCATCCGATTGGATGCCGAACAGCAGCGGCTGGAGAACCAGCGGCAAGGCAAGGAAGACTGGCGTTTGTGGGGACCCTATCTGGCCGAGCGTGCCTGGGGAACGGTTCGCGAAGACTACAGTCCCGGCGGCAACGCCTGGGAATACTTTGATCACGAGCAATCCCGTTCCCGTGCCTACCGCTGGAACGAAGATGGCCTGGGCGGTATCTGCGATAATGCGCAACGCCTTTGTTTCGGGCTGGCGCTATGGAACGGCAAGGATTCCATTCTGAAAGAGCGCGCTTTTGGTCTCACCGGCAACCAGGGCGGCCGAGGCGAGGACGTAAAAGAATGCTATTTCTATCTTGATGCTACCCCCTCTCATTCCTGGCTCCATTATCTCTACAAATATCCCCAATCCGCATTTCCCTACTCGCGACTGGTGGAGGAAAACGCGCGGCGTTCACGTCGGGATTCTACGTTTGGGCTGATTGACAGCGGCGCTTTCGCCGGGGGACGCTACTGGGATGTGGAAGTATTCTACGCCAAGGCATCGCCCGGCGAATTGCACATCCGTATCGTCGCAAGCAATCGGGGAAACGATGAGGCCACATTGTGGCTATTGCCGCAACTCTGGTTTCGCAATACCTGGTCGTGGTCGGAGAAGGGAGTCGAAAAACCATTGATATATGCAGGGAGCACGCCAGACGATGCTGCCTGGGCAGTCGCAGCTGAGCACCCGACCCTGGGAACATACCATCTCTATGGGCGACAGCAGGCCGACCTCCTTTACACTGAAAACGAGACCAATGATCTGCGGTTGTGGAGCGTAGGCGCCCCCCGATCTTATGTCAAAGATGCATTTCACCGCTACCTTGTCGATGGCGAGCATACAGCAGTGAACCCAGCCCTTCAGGGAACCAAATTCGGCGCCGCTCATAAGCTCTCGATGGCCCCGGGACAAACCGCTACGATCGAATTGATATTATCTGACGTACCTCTGTCTCAACCATTTATCCGTCATGAAGAGGTTTTTTCCTTGCGTCGCTCGGAAGCCGATGTTTTTTTCAAGGGACTCTTGCCGAAAGCTACCAGCCAGGATCATCGTATCCTGCGCCAGGCGTTGGCGGGGATGGTGTGGAACAAGCAGTTCTATCATTATGACGTCTCCACCTGGCTGAGTGGCGACCGCATGCTGCCACCCGCATCAAGGCAACATGGGCGCAACCAAAGTTGGCGTCATCTCAGGGCAAGCGATGTGGTTTCAATGCCGGATGCCTGGGAATACCCCTGGTTCGCCGCATGGGATCTCGCTTTCCACTGCGCTGTGCTGGCGATTATCGACGTGGATTTTGCCAAGGAACAGGTTGAGCTGCTGTTACATGAAAACTACCTGCATCCCAATGGCCAGATTCCCGCATATGAGTGGGCGTTCGGCGATGTAAATCCACCCGTACACGCGATGGCCGCTCTCAAGGTTTTCCGTGCGGAGCGAGTACAGCGCGGCAAAGGCGATGCCGCTTTCCTCAAACGTGTACTGCACAAGCTATTGCTGAATCATACCTGGTGGATTAATCGCAAGGATGCCACCGGCATGAACGTGTTTGAAGGCGGTTTTCTGGGACTAGATAATATTTCAGTGTACGATCGCTCGCAACCCTTGCCGGCAGGTTATACACTGAAGCAGGCCGATGCCACCGGGTGGATGGCAATGTTTTCCCTGCAACTCACCGTGATAGCGTTAGAAATCGCTGTTGAAGATCCCTCTTACGAGGACATCGCTATCCAGTGTTACAGCCAATTCCTGGCGATTGCCAATACCATTGCTGGTCACACGGGTGCAGGTGTATCCCTCTGGGACGATAAGGATGGCTTCTTCAAGGATCTCGTAGTAGAGCCGGATGGTACAGCGCATCGTATCGACGTTTTTTCCTGGGTGGGCATCATCCCGCTGTTTGCCTGCGAGGTGGTGGATGCACGCCTGCTCGCGAACTGCAAGCGCTTTACCGCACTTTTATGGGAGCATCAGGGCGGCACGTTTGATGGAAGCACCATTTGTGCCTGCCCTGTGGATACCAATAAGCGCGGCGAGCATTTACTATCACTTATAACGGCTTCGATGCTTGTAAAAATTCTGCCACGTATTTTTGATGAGGGCGAGTTTCTTTCCCCGCATGGTGTGCGCAGTGTCTCCAAGCGGCACGCCACGCAGCGGGACCTGGGGCATATCCCCGGCATCGGTAATGCACTCATTCACTATGTGCCGGGCGAATCCAACTCGGGATTATTCGGCGGCAACTCCAACTGGCGCGGACCGGTATGGATGCAGACCAACTACTTGCTGATTCAGGCCATCGAGAGATTGCATCGCTATCTGGGTGATGCCTTTACTTTTCCTGCACCCTGCCTGAACGGCTACGAGATTAATCTCAAGTATGCCGCCACAATGCTGGCGGAACGGCTCGCGGATATTTTCCGCCGCGACGAGTCCGACCTGGTACCTGCCTTCCCTCAGGACAGTCCGCATCAAACCGATCCGCATTGGCGTGACTTGCTGTTATTCCACGAATATTTCCATGGTGAAACCGGCCAAGGCTTGGGAGCCGCGCACCAAACCGGCTGGAGCGGCCTGGTGGCGAATCTGGTGATGCGACGCTATCACCAGGATATCCCGGAATATTGGAAGCAGCAGGCGACCCATCCTCCATCGAAATCGTAGTGGCTCAGCTGAAAAAAATTCCAAATGGGAACATTTGCCGACTTCCAGTCCCTGCCGCAGGGCGCCATACAAGAAAAAAATGCATAGTAATTGATTGAGTAATTTCAATAGCAAGCCCGTTAAAGTTGCCAGCTTTAAAAATGGATAGGAAAGAAAGCCCTTCGCACACTCCCATGATGCAGCAATACCTGCGCATCAAGGCGCAGCATCCCGACATGCTGATGTTTTATCGTATGGGCGATTTCTACGAGCTCTTCTTTGAGGATGCGGAGAAAGCTGCGAAACTTCTCGACATTACCCTGACCAGGCGGGGCACATCGGCGGGTGAGCCGATTAGGATGGCGGGGGTACCTTATCATTCCGCTGAACAGTATCTGGCCAAACTCGTCAGGCTGGGTGAACCTGTCGTGATTTGCGAGCAGGTCGGCGATCCCGCTACCAGCAAGGGGCCCGTGGAGCGCCAGGTCACCCGTATCATCACGCCCGGCACGCTGACCGATGCGGCATTACTGGAAGAAAAACAGGATTGCTTATTACTCGCCTTGTGCCCGGACGAATCCAGGCTTGGATTGGCGTGGCTCAATCTCGCGGCGGGCCAATTCTGCGTGATGGAAACGTCGCTTGATAATCTGGCAAACGAGCTTGAACGCCTCAAGCCCGCAGAGATTCTTTTACCGGAATCACAGGACATGCCTCCTGGGCTGAATGGTGCGGGTTCACTCAAAAAGCTATTGCTTAAGCGCCTTCCGCTGTGGCACTTCGATATCAATGCCGCTGTTCCCAATCTCTCCAGGCACTTTGGTACACACGATCTTTCTGGCTTTGGTTGCGAGGATTTGAACCCGTCGCTATGCGCAGCAAGCGCTCTGCTGGATTATGCCCGGCTCACGCAAGGTACCTGTATCGCCCATATCACGGCGCTGCGAGTGGAGCGAGACAGTGCCTATCTACGCCTGGACGCCGCTACACGTCGGAACCTGGAAATTTCGGAAACCATGCTCGGGGCCAAATCACCCACCCTGCTATCCCTGCTCGATAGTTGCTCGTCCAATATGGGAAGCCGCCTGCTGCGTCACTGGCTCCATCACCCGCTACGCGACCGGGCGATAATCCAGGAGCGACTCGAAGGCGTATCTTTTTTAATTGGAGAAAACGGTTCAGGACCGTATCTTTCAGTGCGTGATTGTCTCAAGCATGTGGCCGACATCGAACGTATCGCCACCCGCATTGCCTTGGCATCTGCTCGTCCACGGGATCTATCAGGATTGCGTGATAGCCTGAAGCGGTTGCCGAAAGCTATTGCTATTGTTACCACGGCAGCTCCCCGCATCAGCGAACATATTGCCGGTCTGGCACGAATGATGGCGCCGGATACAGGGCTTGTTACGCTTCTGGAAAAATCGTTGCGCGAAGAGCCAGGAGTTGTGCTGCGTGGAGGAGGAGTAATCGCCGATGGTTATGATGCCGAATTGGATGAACTGCGTGCCATACAGAATAACTGTGGCGAATTTCTGCTGCAACTCGAAGCGAGAGAGAAAGCGCGTACCGGCATCTCGAATCTCAAGGTGGAATATAACCGTGTGCATGGCTTTTATATAGAAGTCACCCACATCCACAGCGAGAAAATCCCCGATGATTATCGCAGAAGACAGACATTGAAGAACGCCGAGCGTTATATCACACCAGAACTTAAGGCTTTTGAGGATAAAGCGCTGTCTGCGGGTGATCGCGCGCTGGAACGGGAGAAATTTTTATACAATGCGCTGCTGGCCATGCTTTCGCCTTACATCGGCCATCTGCAGCAAATTGCGCGAAGTGTGGCTGAACTGGACGTGGTGGCTACTTTTGCCGAACGCGCGCTTGCACTCGATTACGTGGCGCCGGTTTTTACCGGTGAGGATGTTATTGAAATTGAGGCCGGACGTCACCCCGTAGTGGAGAAACAGGTAGATAATTTCATCGCCAATGATATAAAGCTCGGTGCTGGCGGCTACCCCCGGCGGCAGATGCTCGTTATCACCGGTCCCAATATGGGCGGCAAGTCCACTTATATGCGCCAGATCGCCTTGATCGGATTGCTCGCCCATTGCGGTAGTTTTGTTCCCGCTAAAAGCGCTCGCATGGGCCCGATAGACCAGATTTTTACCCGTATCGGCGCTTCCGATGATCTGGCCGGCGGAAGGTCAACGTTCATGATGGAAATGACCGAGTCCGCCAATATCCTGCACAACGCCAGCGCGCAAAGCCTGGTCTTGATGGATGAGGTAGGCCGAGGGACTTCAACTTTTGATGGTCTGGCGCTGGCCTTTGCGATTGCCCGATATTTGCTGGAAAAGAACCGCAGCTATACGTTATTTGCAACCCATTATTTTGAACTGACGAGCCTTGCGGATGAGTTTGCGCAAGTCGCCAATATACATCTGGATGCGGTGGAACACCAAAACCATATCGTTTTTCTGCATGCAGTCACTGAAGGATCCGCTAACCAAAGCTACGGTCTTCAGGTGGCTGCGCTAGCGGGGGTGCCAGAACCAGTGATTCAATCCGCGAAAAAATATCTGGTAAAACTTGAGCAGGAAAGCGTAGACAGGCAGCCGCAAAGGGATTTATTTTCCGGGGCAATCGCTGTCACACAAGAACCCCTGCCAGAGAACCCTGCCCTTATACTACTGCGCGCACTCGTACCAGACGAGTTAAGCCCCAAACAAGCCCTCGAGAAACTCTACACCCTGAAAAACGCAGCCGAAAAAAACGGTTAGTAAGCTATATTTCAGAAGGATCGCATTATGTGCGCTTGAAGCGTATAACGAAGGTGGTAACAACCCATCCAAGATTCCTTAAACCCGTCCCCCAAAAGATGGGGCTCGCCACGCCCTTTGCCGGGTTCAGCCAAAGAATTCCTGCGGCACATGGAATATTCAAATTCCTTAATGCTCGTGACCATGAGCTCCGTGGACGTGACCATGGGACAGCTCTTCTGAAGTGGCAGAACGCACCGCAGTGACTGTACAATCGAAACGTAGCGTCATGCCTGCTAGCGGATGATTGCCATCCACGACTACCTTGTCTTCCGCGATATCGGTTATGGTGAAGATCAAAATATCATCGGATCCTTCTTCGCCACCCTCAAATTGCATTCCGACTACTATATCATCGGGAAACACATCCCGCGGTTCCACTCGCACTAATTGGCTGTCGTATTCGCCAAAGGTGTTTTCCGGCTCCATAAAAACGGAACAGCTATAGCCGACCTCTTTGCTTTGCAACTCCTCCTCCACCATTGGAAAAATTCCGTCATAGCCGCCGTGCAAATAACTAATCGGTGAACTCGGTTTTTCCATAACTTTGCCGTCCATATCCGACAGCTCATAGTTGAGGGATACCACCGTATTTTTTTCAATCAGCATATTTAGATTTAAATATAAGTTACCGCAATGATAGGACAGGTATGCAAACGACGTTTTAAATCTCCAGGAACCCGCCACCTCTTCAATTTTGCCATACACTTCACCACCCGCGAAGAGAGCAGCCATTATTACATTAGTAAATGTGAATTGAAATAAAGTTCCTAACTACTCCAAGAACCCCCCGCGTTTTATAATCAGCTCTCTGACTGGCGCAAAACTACGCCGGTGCACGACCGATGCCCCATGAATCTGTAATGCCGTAATGTGTTTTTCCGTCGAATATCCCTTATGCCGGTCAAATCCATAGTGCGGGAAACGCTGGTGCAATGCGACCATTACGGCATCACGCGCCGTTTTGGCCAGGATCGAAGCGGCCGAAATCTCCGGGATCAGGCTATCGCCTCGAACAATGGTGCTTACAGGGAAGCGCAGACGGGGACTATGATTTCCATCCACCAATACTCTATCGGGAACAAATGACAGACTTTCGACTGCACGTTTCATAGCCAGCAAACTTGCCTGAAGAATATTTATCCGGTCGATTTCCTTAACGGATGCTGAACCAATAGCCCAAGCAACCGCATGCCTTTTGATAGCAAGGGTCAGCCGGTTACGCTGATTTTCGCTGAGGGCCTTTGAATCCGCCAGCCCGTCGATTCTATAGTCTGGATTAAGTACTACGCAAGCGGCGAACACCGGTCCCGCCAATGGCCCTCTACCAGCCTCATCCACACCGCAAACCCAATTAAATCCATCAGCAGCCGGCACTTGACATAACTCCATTTTTTATATCGATGGTAACAACCATACCACTACCAATCGATGCAACGACACAGCGGCTAAATGACGGCCGGCTTCCAGCTTCAGGGATTCAATCGAAACAGATGTCCCAATTGCAGGCTACGGCTTGCTCCGCATTGTGCACATCAATTCGGCTTCAGTTACGATACGACCATCCACTTCTGCTTGAGTGGAATACTTCCAGATCCCGATTCTCTGGCGCTCTATTGCTGCCTTGAGTATTAACTGATCACCTGCCTGTACAGGCCGCTTGAAACGGGCCTTATCTATACCGACAAAATAATAAACCGAGTTGTCATCAATTGTTAAATTCATGGTCTTAAGCGTCAGGAGAGCCGCCGCCTGCGCCAAAGCTTCGATAATCAGCACACCCGGCATAACCGGATGATGGGGAAAATGACCGGCAAAGAAGGGTTCATTAATGGTCACGTTCTTGAGTCCCGTAATACTTTTCCCTGGTTCGCAGGATAAAACCCGATCCACCAGTAGAAAGGGGTAGCGATGGGGTAGAAATTTCAGGATCTCGTGGATATCCATGGTAGTCACTTTTTTTTCCTTTTATGCCTTCGACATCAATCCAGATTATGGAATCTTGCAAAAGTCCGAGGTATTCCCAAAGCGCGCGCCAGGAAGAACTTAATCCAAAGCTTTCTTATCGAATTCCCGTTTCTCTGCGGGATAATTATTCCGAGCCAGCAGCATAAAGTGCTACTTGTCAGCGAGCGCGTTGATAACCTTCTCAGTTATGTCCATACGCTGACTGCGGTAAACCAAATCTCTCAGGGGCAGTATCAGATCATACCTCTCTGCTTCTGCAATTGCCTGTATAGCTTTACTGGCGCTCAACTGAAGCGTCGCAACTTCATCGTTCTGCCGCAAGCTCAAGTCTTCGCGCATTTGCCGCTGAGCACGCTGATACTCGCGATTGAGCGTGGCGAGGTCGCGCTCCTTATTGCGCCGATCCGCTTCAGGCATGCTTTTACCGTCTTTTTCCAATTGATCCTGAAGTATCTTCGCTTGCGATGCCATCCGCTTGATTTCCTGGTCGCGTGGCAGGAATTCCTTTTCTATCTTTTTCAATGCCCGTACTGCTGGTGCCGATTCGGCGAGAATTCTCTCGGTATCGACCACACCGATCTTGATCTCATCCGCGTGGACGCAAATAGATCCGCTAGCGGAAGCAAGAATGATGAACGCACTGGTTAAAGTTCGTCGCCACTGAACCTTATGTCTCAATTTCATCCCCTGATGTCCGATTTAGAATTGTTGCCCAAATTGAAACTGAAACCGTTGCAGGTTGTCACCCGGCTGGTTATTTATCGGTTGCGCGATGCTGACTTTGAGCGGCCCCATTGGAGAAATCCACATAACCGCAAGCCCGGCAGAATAACGCAATCCCTCCTGGGCGGGTATTTGGCCGCCAGGACCATATACCGTGCCGGCATCCATGAAGACACTCAGGCGCACCGATCTGTCGTTCTTCATGCCGGGCATCGGGAACAACACCTCGGCACTGGTCACGACCCGTTTATTGCCCCCTAATGTCAAATTATTGGTATCGCGCGGACCTAGCGAACTGACATTGTAGCCACGAACGGAGGTATTGCCACCGGCAAAGAAATTCTTGAAGAACGGCAATGGTTTTCCGTCATAACCCGCGCCGTATCCAAATTCCCCGTTCAACATGAGCGTGAAGATATCCGTGACCGGATAATACCATCTGAGGGTATAGTTCAATTTATAGTAGGTGAGGTCGCCCCCAGGCAAGCCCGCCTCTGCAAATACACTCGTTGTTGTGCCTGAAGTCGTCCAGATGGCGCTGTTACGGCCATCGCGCCGCCAACTAAGCGTCGCCGGTATGTTAAGCGTTGTGGCCCCGAACTCTCGCACAAAATCTATATTGCGTTGTGGGCTACCGGCGCCCAGGGCGACTGTCGTGGTTTCCGCAGCAAGACCCAAGAGGATACTATCGCTCTCATTAAGCGGAATGCCGAAGCGCAAACCCGCCCCCGTGGTATCGGTATTAAAATTCACGACCGATACCAGGGTACTGGTATTAAGGGTCCGCTTGTAAAGGTCAAACCCGCCGGTTATGCCGTCACGGGTAAAATAAGGATCGGAGTACGACAGCGAGTAAGTCTTGTTAACGCTGCCGGTATTGACCATGAGATTGACGAGTTTACCGGTACCGAAGATATTGTCCTGGGCAATAGAACCGCTTAATATCAGCCCTTGCATGTTTGAATAGCCTGCTCCAAACATGACGGCACCGGTAGCCTTTTCCTTTACATCTACGTTTACGTCAATCTGATCGGTAGCGCCCTCAACCGCTGGGGTTTCCACATTGACAGAGTTGAAATAATTCAGTCTGTCAATCCGCTGCTTGGAACGGTTGATTTTGGAAGTGGAATACCATCCACCTTCAAATTGGCGCATTTCGCGGCGAATCACCTCGTCTCGTGTCCGATTGTTGCCCGTGATGTTGATACGTCTCACGTACACGCGGCGGCCGGGATCTATAAAGAAGGTAAAAGCCACTTGATGTTTTTCTTTGTCCAGTTGCGGCGATGCATTGATATTGGCAAATGCGTAGCCATCGTCGCCAAGCCGGTCGGTAATGAGCTTGATGGATTCAGTCAGTTTTTCGCGCGAAAACACATCACCCGCACCAAGCTTTACAAATGTGCGCAATTCATCTTCAGGCAGCAGCAACTCGCCCGCAAGTTTTATTTCTGAAACCTTGTATTGAGGGCCCTCAACAATATTTACCGTGATGTAAATATCCTGCATGTTGGCCGTGATGGATACCTGGGTGGACTCGATGCTGAATTCCAGATAGCCGCGATTGAGATAATATGAGCGCAATGATTCCAGGTCGGCGCCCAGTTTCTGCTTTGAATACTGATCTTCCTTGGTAAACCACGTCAATAAGCCGGGAGTTCTCAATACGAACGCACTCAATAGCTCTCTTTCGTCGAAAGCTTTATTGCCGACGATATTAATCTTGCGAATCTTTGCAGTTTTTCCTTCGTCCACCTGGAAGTTGATCCCCACACGATTACGTTCAAGAGGCGTGGTTGTCGTGGTAATCTTCACGGCATATTTACCCCGGCTGATATACTGGTTCTTCAGTTCCTGTTCGGCTTTTTCCAGCATCGAGCGATCAAAGATGCGTGATTCCGCCAGACCGGCCTGTTTCAACCCTTCCTTCAGCTTATCCTTCTCGAATTCCTTGGCGCCGACAATACTGATCTGTGCAATAGCCGGGCGCTCTTCCACCACTACAAGCAGGATGTCATTTTCCGATTCCAGCCGCACATCCTTGAAAAAACCGGTGGCGTAGAGTGCCTTGATGGCGGCCGCAGCCTTTTCGTCATCCAGCGTGTCGCCAACTTTTACCGGTAAGTAACTGAATACCGTTCCCGCTTCGGTGCGCTGTATGCCCTCCACCCGTATGTCCTTAACTACGAATGGCTCGCGCGCCCATGAAACCGAGGCGCAGAAAACAGAAACAAGCGCCACGAGATATTTGACTTTCATACTTGACATTCATGCTTTAGCTGGATATTAGCCGACTCACATCGTTATATATGGCAAAGGCCATCAAGGTAAACAACAACAGCATTCCTACCTGTTGACCAATCTCCGTAGCTCTGACAGAAAGGGGGCTTCCCTTGACGATTTCGACGACATAATACATTAAATGCCCCCCATCCAGCATGGGAATAGGTAATAAATTCAAGACTCCCAGACTGATGCTGATGAGCGCGAGAAACGCGAGGTAAGATGAAAACCCCATTTGGGCCGACTTGCCCGCATAATCGGCGATTGTAATAGGTCCGCTTACGTTCTTCCAGGATACTTCCCCGGCCATCATTTTCCAAAGCATCTGCAGCGTAAATACCGATGTCTCCCAAGTTTTATCTATTGCCTTGACGATGGCCGTACCGGGAGAATAGCTGATTTCCACCAGCAATTTTTTCAGTTCATCATGGTCGATTTGTGGTGCGATACCTATTCTGCCAATTTTCTCCCGGTCTTCAGTGTGGGTATCGGGAATAACTTCTATAACAATGGCGGCATCACCGCGCTGAACGTCTAGTGTGAGCAAAATTCCCGGGCTGGTTCGTATCTGTTGCACCAATTCTTCCCAAAGGGCAATTTTCTTACCATTTACCGCAAGGATTTCATCACCTGCCTGCAAACCAGCGCGACTGCCTGCACTATCCGGAATAACTTGGCCGACAATGGGCGCCATCGCTGGCTGATAAATACTCAGACCAATCTTTTTCAGAAAATCCGCATCCAGATCGTCGGCATGGATGCGGCTGAAATCCATTTGGTGCCGAGCTGTCTCGCCATGTTGACCAAGGGTTTCCACAGTCACGGACGGCGATTTCTCAACCGCATGCGACAACAGAAGCCAACGGGCATCCTGCCACGTAGCGACCGGTTCTGCCTCGATTTTTGTTATGGTTTCGCCCGTTTCGAAATTCGCGAACGCAGCAGGTGTCGCGGGAATTACCGGCCCCAACATTGGTTTCATGCCACTGATCCCTAACATGAATAGCAGCCAGTAAAGTAGTATCGCCAGCAGGAAATTGGCGACTGGACCTGCCGCAACAATTGCAAACCGGTGAACAACCGGTTTACGGTTGAATGACCGTTTCAAATCCTCAGGGGCGACTTCATCTTCACGCTCATCCAGCATCTTGACATAGCCACCAAGGGGAATGGCAGCGACCACCCACTCGGTCTCGTCCTTGCCCCAGCGTTTCTGCAACAACGGTTGACCAAAACCGATTGAAAATCGCAGCACTTTTACGCCGCACCAGCGTGCTACCAAATAATGGCCAAATTCGTGAAATACGATGAGCAGCCCCAAGGCAACGACAAAAGCAAGTATTGTGGAAAAAAATGTCATATCCGTGCACAGCAATGACGGTGCCGGTGCAAGGAGGGTTTCGGTAAATGGATCTGTCCCGTCATCTCCTGAAACAGGAGGACGAGACCGCAAAACCGGGAGAAGAGGATCGAGGGGAAAAACAAGGAACGAGAGGGTGTGTGAAAATGTTTGGATGAGGTGGTTGCTACCCATTTTCCGGGGGCGTATCGCCCCCCCGCTAGCGCTAGCTGTGCCGGCAAATGCCCCGTTACCGGGTAATCCGCGCCAGCATGGCCCTTTTTTTCAGAGGCCGGTAATCCTAGCACTTTAATCCCGGCATCTTACGCCAGACACGCCAGCCATTCATGTGCGGCTTCACGCGCCATACTGTCGGCTGCCAGCACATCTTTAAGTGTGGCGATGTCTTTGTGGCGAACTGTCTGCATGGTTTCTTCAATCATGGCCGGAATCGCAGTGAACGGCATGCGGCACTTGAGAAAAGATTCCACCGCTACTTCGTTGGCCGCATTGAGTATTGCTGGTGCGCTGCCCCCAACGGCCAGTGCCTGATATGCAAGCCCCAGGCAAGGGAAACGGCTGGAATCGGGAGCCTCGAAATCCAGCCGAGCCACTTTGAACATATCCAGAGGCGTTACGCCGGCTTCAATTCGCTCAGGAAAGCCCAGCGCATGCGCAATCGGCGTACGCATATCAGGATTACCCAGTTGTGCCAGCACTGAACCGTCCACATATTCGACCATAGAGTGAATTATGCTTTGCGGATGGATCACCACCTGGATCTGTTCGGGTGCAGCATCAAATAGCCAATGGGCTTCAATGACTTCCAGACCTTTGTTCATCATGGTAGCGGAGTCAACCGAAATCTTTTGTCCCATCACCCAATTAGGATGAGCGCATGCCTGCCCCGGCGTTACATCCTCCAGTGCGTTCAGCGATAATTGTCGGAATGGGCCGCCTGAAGCGGTCAGCAAAATCCGGCGTACTCCGGAGATACCCAGATCTCCGGAGAAGTTTTGAGGCAGCGACTGGAGAATGGCGTTGTGCTCGCTGTCTATGGGTAGCAGGGTCGCGTGATTCTGCTTTACCACATCCATAAAAATCCGCCCAGCCATAACGAGGGTTTCTTTATTGGCAAGCAGCACTTTCTTACCCGCACCGGCGGCGGCAAACGTAGGACGTATGCCGGCCGCACCGACAATTGCCGCCATCACTGTGTCTACATCGGGTAGCGACGCCACCCTCTCCAGCGACTCAATGCCAGACAATACCTCTGTGGCAAGTCCTGCCGCGCGAATTTCTGTGTGTAGCCATTCGGCACTGGCCGCTTCGAGCATTACCGCATAACGTGGCTGGAAACGACGGCATTGTTCCAGCATCTTTCTGGAATTGTTGTTGGCGGTAAGTGCAACAACGTGAAATCGGTCGGGATGACGTGCAACGACATCCAGCGTGTTCACTCCGATAGTGCCGGTAGAGCCGAGAATAGTGAGATGACGAAGGGGTATCATAATTCTGATTGTAAAAATAAAAGCGACAAAATTGCTATCGGTAGAGTTGAAGTAAGCGCATCAATGCGATCAAGTATACCACCGTGGCCGGGCAAAATACTGCCGCTATCCTTCACACCCGCGTGTCGTTTCATCATGGACTCGAACAAATCGCCGATGATGCCCATCATAACAAGCACCAGCAGCAATGGGACCAGTAACTTGCCATGGGCCTCCTCTCCGACGATATAGCTCCATGTCAGCGCATAAACGGAAACTGCGACCAGCGCTCCTGCCACGCCCTCCCAAGTCTTGCCCGGACTGATAGCGGGCGCGAGCTTATGCTTTCCAAATACCCGCCCGGTGAAATAAGCTGCGCTATCGGAAATCCAGACAGTCGCCATGAAGCCCAGCAGAAGTAGCGGGGCGATAGCCCTTAACTGGTACAAGGCAAGGCAAGTAGGTAATAATAATACCCAACCTATCAATGCGAGCAGGAGGGGATTTTTGATGGGACGATTCAACTTCAGCAAAACCGGTACGCCTAGCGTCCAGAATGCCAATGAAGCGACATAAAACCAAATAAATGATGGCGTATACGGATCAACCAAAACTGTCTCGCTCAATGCAAATAGCAATTCACCTCCCAGTAGCACAGTAAGTACCGGATAAATGACGGAATAAGTGATGGAGAATTTAGCCAGCCTGCTCCATTCCGAAGAACCTGCTACTGTCAGGGCAAGCAGCAATACCATCCAGAAAATCGCTGACAGATAAAATAATGCCGCCAGAAACAGGGATAACATGATGACGGCGGTAAAAATCCTGGTCCTAAGCATAGGGGAAGACGAAGCTGGAAGCAGTGCCGATCAAGAAAGTGTAGGTGTGGCGGAAGCTATGCGCTTCTCGTTGCGGCAATGTCTCGACCCCCGTTTGCCGTCGTCTGAAGCTGTTCACTGGTACGCCCAAAACGGCGCTCGCGTTGCTGGAAGGATTGAATAGCCAGATCGAGTGCATGAGCATCAAAATCCGGCCACAGGGTTTCGGTAAAATACAGCTCCGTATAGGCCAACTGCCACAATAGAAAGTTGCTGATACGCTTTTCACCACCCGTGCGGATGAATAGATCGGGTTCCGGGGCATAGTTCAACGCAAAATACTGCATTAAATCTTTCTCATCGAAACACATCGCCAATTCTGGACGTTGAGCCAGCATCCTGCGTATGGCTTGCATAATATCCCAGCGTCCGCCGTAGTTGGCTGCGATGGTAAGCGTAAATTGCGTATTATTCGCAGTCAGCGCCTCGCCATTTCGAATAAACTCGATTATTTTAGGTTCGAATTTCGATAAATCACCGATTACCTTGAAGCAAATACCGTTTTCGTGCAGCTTGGCAACTTCTTGCTCCAGCACAGTTATAAAAAGCTGCATCAGGAATGTAACTTCATCCGTCGGCCGACGCCAGTTTTCACTACTGAAAGCGAATAAAGTGAGGTATTTCACTCCGCGCTCAACACATGCCTTGATGGCAGTTCGTACTGTCTCCACGCCGCGCTTATGCCCAGCGACTCGAGGCATGAAGTGACTTTTTGCCCAACGGCCATTGCCGTCCATAATGATGGCAATGTGTCGAGGAATCTCGCTGATTTCAGGAATTTCGCGGGTCGAGCTTGTGGTAAGGGGCATGGGGAAAATATAGTGAATTAAGGGAACAGCAGAAATCCAAATTGGTGAGCCTCATTCGCGGATTTGCCTCGCTTTACCCCGCATCGCTACAAGCATAGTATTTGCCTGCTTAGATTGCCATTAACTCAACTTCCTTGGCCTGCAGTAATTTGTCAATTTCTGCGATGTATCGATCGGTAAGTTTCTGAATCTCGTCCTGTCCGCGGCGTTCTTCATCCTCGGCGATCTTTTTTTCTCTAAGCAAATCCTTCAGATGGGTATTTGCATCACGCCGAATATTCCGCATTGCCACTCGCGCGGTTTCAGCCTCATGCTTTACCACCTTGGTGAGATCACGGCGCCGCTCCTCCGTAAGTGGCGGCATCGGTACACGGATCATTTCACCTACAGTTACGGGATTCAATCCCAAATCGGAATTCCGGATTGCTTTTTCAATCGCGCCCAGCATTTTCTTTTCCCAGGGTGCAACGCTGATAGTACGCGCATCTACCAGGCTGACATTAGCCACTTGGCCAAGCAACGTGGGCGCACCATAATAATCGACCGTAATATGATCCAGAAGGCCGGTATGAGCCCGGCCCGTTCGCACTTTACCGAGATCCGCTTTCAACGCCTCCAGGCTTTTTTGCATTTTTTGTTCGGTAGCTTTCTTGATGTCGGCGATCATAATATTTATCAGTTATAGAGAAGGCAAAACTGCAAGCTGCCTTTTAATAATTAATATTTAAAACCTGAAGAAATTCATACCCGTACTAGCGTTCCTTCGTCCTCTCCCATTACTACCCGTTTTAGTGCTCCGGCCTTGAAAATGCTGAATACATTCAACGGCAGCTTCTGGTCGCGGCAAAGCGTAAGGGCGGTAGCGTCCATCACCTTCAGGTTTTGGGTAATGGCTACATCAAATGATAAATGCTGGTAACGTATGGCGTCGGGATCTGTCTGGGGGTCGGTGTTATATACACCATCCACTTTGGTGGCCTTGAGCACGATATCCACGTTCATTTCGATTCCACGCAATGCCGCCGCAGTGTCAGTGGTAAAGAATGGATTGCCCGTACCGGCAGCAAAAATCACCACCTTACCCGCATCCAGATAGCGCATTGCCTTACCACGAATGTAGGGTTCCACCACTTGATCAATACGCAATGCAGATTGCACGCGGCTTACCAGGCCGGCGCGGCGCATGGCATCCTGCAATGCCAGCGCATTCATGACAGTGGCCAACATCCCCATATAATCAGCAGTGGCGCGATCCATCCCATCTTCAGCAAAAGTCATCCCACGAAAAATGTTGCCGCCACCAATAACGACAGCGATCTGAACGCCTAGCCGATGTATCTCTGTTATTTCGCCGACTATTCGCTCAATTACAGCGCGGTTGATCCCATATTTATCGTCACCCATCAGGGCTTCGCCGGAGAGCTTAAGCAAAATACGCTTATAAGCGGTAGTTGTCATGTAAGTCTTTATTTTGGCTGTGAGCCTTGGTCTTCTTTCATTTGACTCACCTGAGCCATCACCTCGGCAGCAAAATCACCGGATTTCTTTTCAATACCCTCCCCCACAATGAACAAGGTAAAACCATTGACGTGGGCAGATTTTGATGCAAGTAATTTTCCTACGGTTTGATCCGGGTCTTTGACAAAAGGCTGGCCGAGCAATGTCACTTCAGCGAGGTATTTGGCAATACGTCCGTCCACCATTTTTGCGACAATATCGGCAGGCTTACCACTTTCCGCGGCTTGCGCGCTGTAGATCGCACGTTCACGCGCCAATAGATCGGGCGAAATTTGCTCATTTGAAACACAGATTGGCTTACTCGCTGCAATATGCATTGCCAAATCCTTGCCCAACGTCTCGTCACCGCCTGCGTAATCAACTATTACACCCATTTTCGCACCATGGAGATACGAAGCGAGACGCCCTTGTGTTGCATAGCGCACGAAGCGGCGGATATTAATATTTTCGCCCAGCTTCATCACCAATGCTTTTCGTAACTCATCCACATTTTCGCCAGTCGACAAGGTGGCGACAGTCAATGCTTCCCTGTCTATCAAACTTGTCGTTGCCGCCAACTGTGCCAGACTGCGGGTAAAATTAATAAAATCCTCATTCCTGGCAACAAAGTCGGTTTCACAATTTACTTCAACCAGCGCACCCTTTTTACCATCAGGCGTAATATACGCACCTACCATTCCTTCTGCCGCGATTCGCCCGGCGGCCTTGCTTGCCTTGGCGCCGCTCCTGATCCGCAGTTGATCCTCCGCCGCCTTAATATCGCCGCCCGCTTCAGCCAGTGCTTTTTTGCATTCCATCATGCCCAGACCGGTCATGTCACGCAATTCCTTTACCATCTGTGCGGTAATATCCGCCATATCTACTCCAAATTACAAAATTAGTTATAAGGCTGCCCTGCTCACATCGCTGGTATGAGCCGAAATGAGCAGCGTAAGGCTGGCTGTCACAAGGTGTTGATCGCTACTCTGTCACTATTGTGTCGTCCAACTCTGCAAATTCGTTTCCGACTATTTCTTGCACGATCTGGTTGCGCCCTTCCAGAATCGCATCCGCTACACCACGGGCATATAAACGTATTGCCTGGCTGGAATCGTCGTTGCCGGGAATTATATAATCTATTCCTTCAGGGCTGTGGTTGGTATCCACTACGCCGACAATCGGAATACCCAGTTTTTTAGCTTCAGTGATAGCGCCCTTCTGGTAACCCACATCAATCACGAACATGGCATCGGGAACCCCTTTCATATCCTTGATGCCGCCCAGGCTGCGATTCAGTTTCTCCAATTCACGCTGAATGCCGAGCGCCTCTTTCTTGGAAAGTTTATCGAGAGTGCCGTCCCCAACCATTGCTTCCATGTCATGCAGGCGCTTGACGGACAGTTTTATTGTCTTGAAATTGGTCAGCATTCCGCCAAGCCAGCGCTGATCGACATAGGGAGACCCGCAACGAAGCGCTTCCTCCCGCACAATGTCACGTGCTTGCCGCTTGGTACCGACGAACAGGATATTGCCCTTGTTTGCCGATAATTGACGCACATATTTCATCGCGTCCTGGTACATCACCAAGGTTTTTTCCAGATTAACGATGTGTATCTTGTTACGATGACCAAAGATATACTGAGCCATCCTGGGATTCCAGAAACGGGTTTGATGTCCGAAATGAACACCCGCTTCAAGCATTTGACGCATAGTTACTGACATGCATTTCTCCTTTAGGGTTGAGCCTCTATCCGCCATAGTAACTCCCTCTGGGAGCACCCTTGGAATAGGCAGATGTGCGAATTTAAGCTGATATGAATTTAAGCCGATATATGCGACCGAGGAATAAAGGGTAGTCGCAAAATCGGATTAGCCCGAATTATATCATTTTTGCCGAAGCTCGCTCAATTTGAACCTTCGGGCGCTGTGTATCTTCGATTAAATCCCCGAGTTGCCCGACAAAAGCGTGATAGCGGTTTTTTCCGATCGCTATTATCAATGAAAAATAGGGCGTGGATAATAATCAAACGAGTAAAGCCGATTCGATTATGTGTGTCAACGTACATACCCGAGTTGCCCATTACGGCAAACTGGCGTTTCATGCTGGAATAAGGCATATTTCTTGATAAAAAAGGAGCTAACATGGCAAACGATACTTCCACGAACAAGACGGATGATACAAAAGCAGCTGCGGAGAACCTGGCGAATCGTGCAGGCACGGCAGCCCACAAGGTAGGCGGGG
>JBDTDT010000096.1:0-10228 GCA_039922995.1 Nitrosospira sp.
TCAAGTCGCAAGGAAAAGGCCGTAATCTCATCGCTAATAAGTGGAAAAGCGACATCCATCCCTGCCAATTCGCAAGCCTTCGCCACTTTAGGTAAATCATTGTCTGCCAGTGTGAACTTACGATCAAAGGCCAGCATACGGTTTATCAGACTTTTAGCATCTGCCTGACGATAGATTTGATCCAGGAGAATAGCAGGATGCGCCGCGTTGACGGTAGCCAGAAACTCCTGGGTAAAAACCTCTCCGTGGCCATAACGGTCCAAAAGATTATAGGTTTCCGTGCGCGCCGGCATCGCAATGGATGCCTGTTCGATGTAGCTGCGAGCCTTTCGCACTAGCGGCAAAGCATTTCCGCCAGGAACACCAAAAACAAGTGGTTCGATCATTCCCTTGCGCACCATGGCAGGCATTTGTTCATAAAGGGAAAAGAGATGCTGCTTGGCGTAGCGTACATTGCCGCCGAACAACTCATCTCCTCCGTCACCACCCAGCATCCTGCTCAGTCCGTCCGCTTTAGCCATGCGTGCGCAATAGAAAGCGGGTATGGCAGAAGCGTTGCCAAAAGGCTGATCGAAAATCGCGGCAACTTCCGGAATAGCACTCACGATATCATCGGGAGTAACATAGTACTCATGATGCCGAGTAGAAAAATGTCTCGCCGCAATGCGGGCATATTCCATTTCGTCATAACCTGAGGCATCGAAACCAATGGAGTAAGTCCGGGCTGGCTGGCCACTTACCTCTCCCAATATTCCCACGATCGTCGAACTGTCAGTTCCACCGCTGAGAAAAGCCCCTGCCTCCTGACCGCCGATTGCTTCGCGCACGCTTGAGCGCAACAAACCCAGAAAATCCTGCTTAAGCTCCTGAAAGGAACGCTTCTCATCTTCCACGAATCGCATTTCCCAGTATTTGTGGGTCACTACGCTTCCCTTCCGATAAATTAGATATTCACCCGGCAGAAGACGCTGCTGTCCCTGATAAATCGTATCGGGGCCTGGCACCATATGAAAATAAACGTAGTTGTATAAGCTCTGCGGGGCAATCTCGACTTTTATTTGAGGGTGCAAAATTATGGCATCCGCCGATGAACCAAAAACGAAGCTTCCTCCTGAACTCTGAAAGGAAAGCGGGTGAATGCCCATGCGATCTATCGCCAGAATGGCCTCATCCCTATTCTCATGCAGGATGCAAAGGGAAAATGCCCCTGTCAGACTCTCCAAGGCTTTCTCTCCTCTTTCCCTCCAATTGTCAGCTAGCGTTTTTGCCATGCCTTCGGCCTGCGCAAGCTGATTAAGGCGAGGCTCTCTAAAACAGACTCTCCCCCATAGCGCTACAAGGAGCCCTTCTTTCTGATAAAAATGTGCGTTGTCGCCGCTTGCAGCAATCGCCAGTGCACTGTTCCCTCCAGCCAATGCCTTAACTCCGCTACCATCAAAACGCGCAAGCGGCCCCGCCATGCGCTGGGCAAGCTGCAAATTCTCATTGGCGGTGGCACCACCGTTGCCTATCCAACCGCACAATCCGCTCACAATAGCTCCTCGACTTTCCTGAACATTATCGTTCCATTATTTTTCGTTGTTTGATGTCTTATTTGTGGCTGCTAAATGCAGGATGCTTCATTCACGGATCAACAAAATAGTCTGCTTGCTAAACCAACACTTCAACGGGCGCAGGATGGCTGAGAAACGCTGTCGGACTCGCGGTCAAGCCGTAAGCGCCTGACTGAAAGACGGCAATCAAGTCCCCCATCTCGGCCTTGGTCATTTCCATTTGATCCGCCAATACATCGAGCGGCGTGCAGAGCGGCCCCACCACCGAGACAATTTCCCTTTCGTCGCCCTGTATCTTATTGCCGACAACAACAGGATAATTTTTCCTGATTACCTGACCGAAATTTCCCGAGGCGGCGAGATGGTGATGCAGGCCACCGTCCGTCACCAGGAAGATTTGTCCCCTCGACTCTTTTCGCTCCAGCACGCGACACACATAGATACCCGCTTCCGCTACGAGATACCGTCCCAGTTCGATTACGATGCGGGCATCAGGAAGTTGCCGTTTTGCTTCGGGCAGCAAGCGCCGCAAGTTCTCACCCACCGCTGGCAGATCCAACGCTTCGTCGCCTGGAAAATAAGGGATACCAAAACCGCCTCCGATATTCAGCAGGCGAACTGGACCCGGTGCATACTGTGCAAGGGAGATACCGAGCCGCAAGGTTTTTTCATGGGACTCCTGGATGGCCGCCACCCTCAGGTTTTGCGAACCGCTGAAGATGTGAAATCCCTCGAAATCGAGCCCCAGTTTACCGAGCCGGGCCAGCATGACCGGGACACGTTCCGCATCCACGCCAAACTGCTTGGGCCCTCCGCCCATCTTCATCCCGGAGGATTTGAGTTCAAAGTCGGGGTTGACGCGTACCGCCACTTTTGGAAGAATACCAAGGTGAGCACCCAGATTAGCGATACGTTCCATTTCCTGCTCGGATTCCATGTTCAGGACAATGCCCGCCGCAATCGCGCAGGAGAGTTCATCTTCACCCTTTCCTGGCCCTGCAAAGCTGATCAGTCCTGGAGGCATTGGCGTATCAAGGGCAACTTTCATTTCGCCCCCTGACGCCACATCAATCCCATCCACCAAGCCTGCCAGATGTTGCACGACTGCAGGCATGGGATTGGCCTTCATGGCATAGTGAAGATGGACTTCGGCTGGCAGATGTTGACGTAAAAAAGCAACGCGCTTGGTAAGCTGTTGCCGGTCATAGGCATAGAAAGGTGTGCTGCCTATGCGTTGCGCCAGACGTATTAGCGATATCTCACCAATCTGGAGACAATTATCGCGTATCGGAAATTGAATCAGCGGGGCGTGCTTTGGCTTTGGACGGGAAAGACTCATGTATCTGCTTTCATAAAGGTGTTTTGCAACTCCTGCGCAAGGAGCTTGCGGTCAATCTTGCCATTGGGATTGCGTGGCAGACTTCCCTCTCGGGATTCGATACGGCTGGGCAGCATGAAAGCGGGAAGATGGAGCTTGCAGGCCGCCATCAACGCGTCGTGGTCAAGCTCCCTATCCTCCCGCGACGTTACGATCAAGACGATGGCCTGACCCAGAACCGGGTGAGAAATTCCAATGGCGGCAGCTTCTCCCACGAGTTCCGTAGCATAGATCACTTCTTCGACTTCGGTAGGGCTTACACGATAACCTGAGGTCTTGATCATTTCATCGCGACGGCCAATGAAATACAGGAAGCCTTCTTCGTCCATGCGCACGGTATCTCCCGACCAAACTGCCAATTCCGGTATAGTCAGCCCGGACTGGCGGGAAGGGACCGGTTTAAAACGCTCAGCAGTTTTTTCTCGATCATTCCAGTATCCCATGGAAACCAGGGCTCCACGGTGCACCAACTCTCCTGGCTCACCAGCCGCACAAAGCGAGCCATCTTCGCGCAGTACGAGCACTTCGGCATTGGGAATAGCCTTGCCTATGGAGTCCGGGCGGCCATCCAGCTCCTCCGGGGACAGAAAAGTCGAGCGGAATGCCTCGGTGAGGCCATACATGAGAAATACCGTCGTATTGGGAAATATGCCACGTAGCAAGTCGAGAGTCGCTCGAGGCATTGCCCCACCGGAATTTGTAATATAACGCAGTGGAATATCCCTTGGCCAATTCAACTGGGCAAGTTGGATCCATAAGGGAGGGACTGCAGCAAGGCCAGTAATGCCTTCCTTCTCAACGGTATGCACGATGTCCCGCGGGAGCAAATAGTTCATCAGGACACTCGTAGCCCCAACATGAAAA
Organism: Nitrosospira sp.; assembly: GCA_039922995.1. Classification (GTDB taxonomy): domain Bacteria; phylum Pseudomonadota; class Gammaproteobacteria; order Burkholderiales; family Nitrosomonadaceae; genus Nitrosospira. Next base: position 3,796 of record JBDTDT010000096.1, read on the forward strand.
GCCGTAGTAAGTTGACTGAGCCCGTAGTCAAAGCTCAGCGGCAACACCGAAAGAATCCGGTCGTCTGAGCTATTTTTCAAGTACTGCGCAACACTCGTCGCCCCCGCTACCAGATTGCGGTGAGAAAGCACGACACCTTTCGGCTTGCCCGTGCTTCCGGAAGTGTACAGAATCGCAGCCATGTCGCTGTCGATACAGTGGTGTGCCTTGACGTTTCCGCTGGCGGAGAGGGCATCCGTCCAGGTTATGACATTCAAGCCGGGAATAACTGGCGAAGCCTCAACAGAGTTGATCACTATCACGGAATGCAAGTCATGGCACTGCGGCAGAATTGGGCCAAGCAGCTTTATTCGGTCAACCGAAGTAACCAGGATTCTTACATTACAGTCACGCAATATATAGGCTACCTGTTCCGGCTTGAGGAGAGGATTAATTGGTACAAAGACGCCTCCCACGGCAGCCGCAGCAAACAGGGCAATCACCGTTTCTGGGCGCTTTTCCAGATAAACCGCAACGCGTTCATGCCGATCGAGCCCTAACGCAAGCATGGCCTTCCCCGCTGAGTCGACCGCCTCGGCCAAAGCAGCATAGCCAGTACGTTTTCCTTGGTATGCCAATGCTTCCGTATCGGACGAGCGACCAGCAGACTTAAAAATGAGCTTATGGACAAGATCTGCCATGGAGGAACCTGTTATTGGATAATGATGAAGCACATAATAATTGTGGAAATCTATTATTTTAGTCCGTGACGATTCATTAGATCATAAATGGTGGGGCGGCTGACGCCGAGCAATTCCGCCGCCTTGACCACATTACCATCTACTCTCGCCAGCGCTTTCATCAAGGCATCGCATTCCGCCTTGTCGCGTATCTGACGAAGATTAATGGGTTCCGCCAGAATTGTGGAAGTGCGCAGGCCGAGATCTACCGCGCTGATCAGAGGACCATCCGCCATGATAACGGCACGCTTGATGCAGTTCTCCATTTCTCGTACATTGCCCGGCCACGGATGGCTCTCGATTGCAGCAAGCGCCTCCTGGCTAAAATTCAGTGAGGCACGCTTCTCCTGATTTACAAACTTGTTCTTGAAATAGTGTGCCAGTAATGCTGCATCGCCCGCACGCTCCCGAAGGGGAGGGATTGTGATGACGATCTCGCTCAAACGATAATAAAGATCTTCCCGAAAACGCCCCTCTTCAATCAACTTCTCCAGGTTCTGATGCGTTGCACATACGATACGTACATCGACCGGGATTTCTTTACGTCCCCCAATTCGCTCAATCACCCTTTCCTGCAAGAAACGGAGGAGCTTTGCCTGGAGCGACATGGGTAAATCACCCACCTCATCAAGAAAAAAGGTTCCCCCATCCGCGAGCTCAATTTTCCCCAGAGTCTGCTTCGCTGCTCCAGTATACGCCCCCTTCTCATAGCCGAATAACTCGCTTTCCAGAAGCGTTTCGGGAATCGCCGCACAGTTGATTGCCATAAACCGTTTTCCTTGCCTGGCGCTCGCCTGATGGAGAGTTCTTGCCAGAATTTCCTTTCCTGTACCGCTCTCCCCCAGCAGTATTACGGTGGCGTCTGATGGGGCGACTTTTTCCACGCTGCGGCATACTTTGACCAGTACCGGGTCTCGGGTAACCATACCGTTTATGGGTGAATGAGCCGAAGTTTGCGATAGCCTACGGTTCTCCTGTTGCAACGCGTGCAGATAAAAGGCTCTTTCCACTACCAAACCCAGCATGTCGGGATCAAAAGGTTTTTGATGAAAATCATAAGCTCCCATATCGATGGCCTTTAATGCATTGCCATGATCCTGATTGCCCGTAAGAACGATCAGCTTGGTATCCGGTGCGAGCTCAAGTATCTGCTCTAATGTAGCCAGCCCTTCTGAGGCCCCGTCGGGATCCGGCGGAAGCCCGAGATCCATCGTGATAACCGCTGGCTCATGCCGTCGAACCAGGGTAAGCGCGCTTTCACGGTCCCCTGCTACTAACACTTCATAGGCATCGAAGCTCCAACGCAGTTGTTTCTGCAGCCCAGGGTCGTCTTCAATTATTAACAAATTCCTTTTATCCTGACTCACTTGCATTCCTCTTTCTCTCGCTTTTTTAAACTCTAGTATGAATTAACCCGATCTGAACGAATCTCAATTACATAGCCACTTCAATAGCATGATCATTTTTATGAAGTGGCAGGATTATGCGAAAAATCGTGCCGTCCGATTCGCTACTGATAACTTCCAGCTTCCCACCTAATTCAGATACATATTCCTTGCTTTCAAATACGCCTATACCCATGCCTGCCGACTTGGTAGTTTCGAAAGGTTTGAAAAGCCTTTCCCGGATAAACTCTTCACTCATGCCATGCCCCGTATCCTTTATTTCAACTATCACGAAACCTTTTTCTCTTCTTAGCTGAACACGAACCTGCCCGTCTCTGGAGGTGGCTTCTATTGCGTTCTGTATGAGATGGCCCATGACTCGCTCCAGACGTGACGAATTGGCATACACCGCAAGGCTGGAATCAAGGATTTCAAGAATCGGCTTTGGTTCGACAACAGATTTGCTTTTAACCGCTTCTTGTAATAACCCGGCAATAAAAAGAGGGGCAGCTTTTTCGGACGACTCGCCACTGCTTAATTTTTCCAGAAGGCGTTTCATCTTTTGAACGGAGAGATATATGGTCTCAATCATGTCTCTTTGGAAATCAGGGTTTTTTTTATGTTTCTCCGCATTTAAGAGCAGGAGCGATAGCTGGGAAACCAGATTCTTCAAGTCATGCACTACAAAGGTTGACATACGGTTAAATGATTCAAACTGGCGCGCCACCAGAAGCGCGTTCGCTGCTTCGTATTGCGCCAGATAACTTGCTGCCTGGTTACCTGCCACCTTAAGCAGGTCGCTCACCTCCCAATTCAACTTTACTCTGCTTCTGGGCTGTGCCAGCACAACAAAGCCAAATAACCTGCGATGCTGGATTAGCGGCACCACCAACCAGGCTTTGGGAATGGCCTGCAACCACTGAGGCAGAGCGATTGCCGAGTATTTTTCCGGATTTCTTGCATATTCCTGCAGCTCAATTACCCATTCCTTATGCTCCATAAATTGGCAAAAAGGGCTGGTTATCGCTTCGAATCCCCCTGCCGAAGGCATATTCCAGTGTGTTACGGGTTCGCAATTGCCGGATTCTCGACTGATCCACAAACCACCGCCAGGACTCTCCACCAGTTGAGCCAAGGCCTGGATTACACGTTCCCCCAGTCCATGCTCGCCCTCTGAAAGAGTACGGGTAAAATTTAGCCATTCTTCCCGATAATCGTAGTTGTAGCTGAAAAAATGTTTGCTGATAAAAACCCTTAACCACGAGCGCAAAGTGCCCGAGAACAACACGGCCAGCAGCAGGACTACAGCCCCAAACAGGAAAGTCACTTGCATGACCGTGCCCCAGTTTCCTCCAAAAAAACGGAGGTAATAACCGGCTGCAGCCATAGCCAACAAATACACAGCCGCGCCAAACAATGCCGCTGAATAGAACAGGATACGGCGCGATACGGTAATACCCAATGACCATTGGGGATTTCGTGCAGCCGAAATGGCAACAAGTGGCACAATCAATGCGTTAATTATGCCGCGCGCGGTCCAGATTTCGGGATTCACATGTCTGAGCAGCAGGGCATCGCTATATAAATAAAAATCGTAGGCAAAAATCCCACCGATACCGAGGCAAGCAAATTTTATGCCCCAGCGTTGTTTGACAGGGGTATTCCTGTAAAGCTGCTCTACCAGGATCATGCCGACAATCGCCATTGCCACACTGGCAACAATACTATTAATAAAGCCAATAGGATTATGCGAAGGAAAGTCGGAATTTGTATGGGAATATAAGGCTATGGCAAGGCACGCAATATATAGGGCCACGATAGCCGCCACCGCCGGTCTGATCCTTCGGGTTGAGGAGATATCCGACTGCTGAAAAGGCCCCAGCAGGATTATGAGAAATGCAGACCAACCGGCATTTCTCAGAATTTCCAGAATATCCGTCAGGAGCGAAAGCGGAGAGGCCTGGTTAGCCTGATAAGCGAGCGTTGCTGCCCAAAGTGCGGAAAGCAAGCACGCGATGGGGAGCACCATCCCGTGTAAACGGCCTCGCCAACTGGTTAACAGGAGGATTGCTAAAAAGAAATGCGCCACGGCAGCCATTGCGTAGCTAGCCGTCGCGATACCTGTCAACATGACCCGTCGCCGTACGTGAAAATCATCTCCCGCCCTTCCCCAGCACAACGACTTCGATGGTATCTATCAGGATAATGATATCCAGGAACAAACTGTGGTTCTTCACATAATACAAATCGTACTGAAGCTTTTCGATGGCGTCTTCCAGCGAGGCGCCATACCTGTAGCGAACCTGAGCCCACCCGGTTATCCCTGGCTTAATGCTGTGTCTCACGTTGTAATATGGAACTTCTGCACAGAGCTGGTTTACAAAATAGGGGCGTTCCGGGCGGGGGCCTACAAAACTCATTTCTCCACTCAAAACATTGAATATCTGCGGAAGCTCATCAATTCTAAATTTGCGGGTAATCCTGCCCACCTGGGTTATTCGTGGATCATCCGCCGCCGCCCACTGGGGTTTTCCACTTTCCTCCGCATCATTTCTCATACTGCGAAACTTTAGTACCATAAATGATCTTCCCCCCTTCCCGACCCTTTCCTGCCGATAAAAAATGGGGGCCCCGTCTTCAAAAAGAATGCACAGAGCGGTAATGAGCATGATAGGTAATGTGACAACCAGCAGAATGCCGCTCGCAGCCAAGTCGAAAACTCGCTTGATGCCCGATCTAAGAAGGCTCTGATCGAACCCTCCACCAAAAACCAGCCAACTGGGGTAAAGCGAATTCACACGGATTTGCCCACGTTCCCGCTCGAAAAAAGCAGCTGAGTCGGTTACCTTGATCCCATTCAGCTTGCATTCCAGCAGATCCTGTATGGGAAAGCAGCCACCACGCCGTTCCTGAATCGCGATGATGATTTCTCTCGCACCATATTGCTTAACCAGCAACATCAGGGATCCCACTTTAGGTAAAACAGCGGAAGATGGCACCTGGAGTTCCTCATCCGGCAATGGAACAAAACCAATGATCTTGAAGCCCCCGCGGTGAGGTTCATTCCTGGCTTGATCGACGAATTCCTTTGCTCTACTGCCTATCCCCAGGACGATGGCTTGCGACACCAGAATTCCCAGGCTGGACCACTTAAGAAAAGCTGCGCGTGTCAGAAGAATCCCGGCTAAAGCCAGAAGCATGACCAGCCCCAGTATGCCCCGACCGGAATAGAGGTCGGGCAACAGATAAAATACCAGAGTCATAATTCCGAATCCGAGCATCATTGACGGCATAAGACGGAATAAGGTCTCTTTGATATCCGGACGGGAATCCAGTTGATACATTCCCATTGCTGCCATACTCAGGATCATGACAAAGGTAAAAGTGCTGGCCACCGGAAACATCGAAGAGAAGGAAAAAGGAAGTAATTCACTTTGACCAAAAAAGCGCAGGCTTGCCCCTAGATAAAATGCAACCATCAGCACTAAAACTTCAGTGCTAATAAGCAAGATCGCAGTTCTGGAGATATAGTGATTGTAGATACGAAACAATTCCGGCCCCTTTTAGTGCCCGCAACCGATAGAGCACCCGCTGCTACATTCTATTGTTCTTATTGCTGAATCCCAGGATCCGCGCATACAAGATTTTACTTTAATAAGTATCTATACGCCCCATCCAGGGCTCCTTTGCATTTTCTTACTTTATTGATATTGCTGGCGTTCCGCAAATTATCGAGCCGGAAATCATTAAACAGGTACTCTGAGTATAGCGGGGAGTGGTTTATCCTCACTGCGAATGTACCGAATGTACCGCTGGGCGGCATGGGACTAACCTACAATTCCCTACTGCACATTTTTTGCGATCCGTAGGTCGTCGCGCAACTCGATTTCTGGCTAACTCATTCATATGAAGATGCTATATGAAGCTATTCTTTCACGAACAGCCATTTTTGCGTTAGGCTACATTCGCATCATATCAATTTCGACAGTAAGAACAATTGGACCTTAGTACGCTAGTCGGAGTTTGGATAAATCAAGAAATTCATATATCTCTCGTTTCCGACAGCGGATTAAAAAGTATCTAGTGTAGTGCGCCATTCTGTTTAGCACTTAAGCGGAGGTTTCAATAGCACCGATCAATTGAGGAACTCCGGTAAACACGCCGCGGCGCAGGCGTTCGCTGATGAGGTTGCGGAAGAGGCGTTCGACCCTATTCAGCCAGGATGCGGAAGTAGGGGTGAAATGGATGTGGAAACGCGAGTGTTTCTTCAGCCATTGCTGGACCTTGGGGTGCTTGTGAGTGGCGTAATTGTCACAGATCAGATGAAGG
>JBDTDT010000097.1:0-8295 GCA_039922995.1 Nitrosospira sp.
GGCGCATAAACCCCCCGTGCGGTTTCCCGGGAAAGCATCGCCAGGTCGTGATCGTCCCCCAGGCTGTCGGCCAGATGATCGGCCCGTTTCAAGGTCTTCCCTGTCGCCCCTTTCGCCAGGGGGTGAAGGCCCTCGACTGCATTCAGCAGGTACTTTACCTGTTTCCTCCATTCGTGCAGGACTTCCGGGGTTCGCGTTGCCCTGGCTTCGGCGCGCGCCTTGCATCCCTTCCGGTAAATGTGCCGCAGCCCCGTATCGGTGGCATTGAAGTCGATGGAGGCAACGTCCTTTTCTTTCAACAGCGCGATGCACTCCCTGAACAACCGGATGCAGTTTTCCTGTTCAGCCGGGGTATGCGAAAAATGGCGGCGCGCTTTTATCAAATTTGCATGCAACAGCTTTTGCAGGGGCGCAAGGTCGAAATCCTGCAGTTTGTCCGCGTAGCGTTCACGCAGCGCCTCGAACGCGTCAATGAGCGACCTGGCATCGCGAAAAGGCGACAGGAAGCGACCCGCATCCCTGAGCCCTGCGTTTTGCCGCCGGTAAACGGTTTTGCTCATCCCGTCCCGCAGCAGCCGCAGCGCGGCGCGCGCTTTCTTCAGGGCCTTCCGTGCGTCGTGGATTGCTTCGTCCGTGATGGGAGGAGAGGCACTGACCCGCTCCATCGCCTCGCCGATTGCATGCTGCAACACCCGGTATGCCGGATTGACCGGCGCGCCCTCGCCCTTCCTGGTGCCCGGCTTCATGGGAGATCCCGCGCGAGGCGAATGCCGGAAAACCGCCATCGCGTTTCCGCGGGCAAAAAATTGCGAAAACTCGGACGGATGCGTTCCAGGGGGGTGACGCAGGAACCGCCGCGCAAAACATACTGGTTGACCATCGACCGGCTGTTGTATTCCCCCACGGCCCTGTCCCAAACGGCGGATATCGGTCCCTCCGCGCTTGCTTTTGCCGGGCTATAGCCGGGATACGCGGAATAGCTCGACTGCGTCCACTCCCATGCGTCGCCGTAGAGCTGGGCAAGGCGCCCGGCATCGCAGGCCGCGGGATGGAAACGGCCGTTTTCCGCCAGGTTTCCCTCAACCCGCTCCCCGGAGGCGGCGTGTTCCCACTCCGCCTCGGTCGGCAATCGCGCGCCCGCCCACCGCGCATAAGCATCCGCCTCATAATACGAAACATGCACCACCGGCAGGCCGGCGTGTAGCGGCACAACCCCGTTAAGCGTGAATTCCTGCCATTGGGCGCCTTCGTGCAGCCAGTAGAGGGGGTGATGATGCCGGCCTGACCTGAGCCAGTCCCATCCTTCAGATAGCCATAGCGCCGGATTTTCATATCCGCCCGCTTCCATGAAGCGCAGATAATCGCCATTCGTGACCAGCCGGGACGCGAGCTGAAATGGCTGGATATATTCCTTATGCCGCGGGACCTCGTTGTCGTAGCAAAACCCCTCGCCGGCGTAGCCCGTCTCCAGCACCCCTCCCTCGAAGCCGTGCCACGCGATCGGGACAGGCGGGGAGGAAAGCTGCGCACCGGGCGCCTGGTAGCGCGGCTTGAGGGGGTTGCGCGAAAGCAGGTGCTTGATATCGGTCAGGATGAGTTCCTGGTGCTGCTGTTCATGATTCAGGCCCAGCACGGCCAGCCTGCACAGCATTTCATCCCTGGCGGGCAACCCCAGGAGCCGTTGCATGCGGTCATCCACATTACGGCGATAATCCTGGATCACGGATAAGGAAGGCCGAGTGAACAGTCCCCTTTCAGAGTCGGGATGCGTCTCTCCGCTGGCGTTGTATGAGCTGAACATAGCGCGGAACGCCTCGTGGAACGGTTTGAAGGGAACCTCGTAAGGCTCCAGTACGAAAGTCTCAAAGAACCAGGTCGTATGGCCCAGGTGCCACTTGACCGGACTGGTTTCCGGCATGGACTGGACGCAGCAATCCTCGACGGACAAGGGAGATACCAGCTTCACAGTCCTCTCCCGGATATCCGCATACTTCCGCTCCAGTTCGCCCGGAGCGGGGTACGTCATCCTGCGGATTTCAGCGAGAGGGATCGAGGGCATGCTCAATGGCGGCTTCCGAGGTTTGTCTCAGGCAGGATTGGAGGGAAAGGCCCTATCCAGCCCCGGGAACGACTGCTCATGGATCCACCTGCGCGGCTTCCAGCGGCGTAACGGCAGGTCCATGAAGCACTTCGCCGCTCACGCTGAACCGGGAGCCGTGGCATGGGCAGTCCCATGATGTCTCCGCGGCGTTCCACGAAACGACGCACCCCATATGCGTACACGCTGCGGAAAATGCATGCAGGATGCCATTATCATCACGATAAACCGCCAGCTTCCTTCCCCCCTGGCGCAGTATCGCGCCTTTTCCCGGCTGGATTTGCGCAGGCGATTCCACATCGCCGCCTTTCACCCAGTCGCCGTACTGGATCACCGTGTTGCCCAATTCATGGAGGAACTCGGACATGCCGTGGATGGGCTTCCGGGCGGGATCGTAGAGATCCAGCCAGGCATTGTCCCGGCCCATGATCAGATCGGTGATCAGCATGGCGCCCGCGGTGCAGTGCGTCATGCCGTTGCCCGAATCCCCGGTGATGACATAAACATTTTCGTCATCCATCGGGTTCCGGCCCATGTAGCCGATGCCATCCGCCGGCTCCATGATCTGCCCCGACCACTTGAAATCGACCGGCCCGGCCATGGGATAGCGCTTGCGCACCCATGCTTCTATTTCATCGTACCGATGTTCCGGGTGTTCGTCCTGGCCCACCTTGTGATCCGCACCGCCCACTACCAGGATCTCCTCTTCGGATTTCTCGTTCGGTGTGGTCAGCCGGATATAGTGGTAGGGATCTCCGTTGTCCCACAACAGAATGCGCGGCACAGACCCCTTGGGCACGCGGATCCCCAGGACGTACGTGCGATAAGCCGCCTGCTTCGTATGTATAACGACATCGTCGTTGAACGGCGTGTTGGTTGCCACGACGACCGCCTGGGCGGCGATGGATCCGCTTTCGGTGATGACTTTCAGGCCCGCTCCACAACGGCTGATGTCGAGCGCGCGCGTCCGGGTATAAATGCTGCCGCCCTTGCGCCGGAAGGCCTCGATGAGCCCGCCCAGGTACTTGAGCGGATGAAACTGCGCCTGGTTGCGAAATTCAAGGCAGGGGCCGGTAATAAAACTCACGTCAGGCACTTGTCCTTTTTTACCGATCTCGACACCGGCCTTGCGCGCTGCCTCGAATTCCCTGTCCAGATCGGCGTTGCCCTCGGTACTTAACGCAAACAGATAGCCGTTCAATCGCTCGAATTCGCAATCTATCCCTTCCTGTTCGACAATCGTTCCAACCAGCGCCGTGGCCTGCTGGAAACTCTCCGCCACCAGGCGCGCCTTCTCCGCTCCGAAGGCATCTTCAATTTCGAAATAGCGGTTGTCGGGGGGAAAGAAGTGAGCCGTGGTCCGGCCCGTCTCGCCGTATCCGATCTCCACGGCGTCGATGAGCACCACGCTCTTGCCTTCGCGAGAGAGCAGATAGGCGGTCGTCAGCCCGGCGATTCCTCCGCCGATGACGCAGACGTCGGTTTCGAGCTTTTCCTGCAAAATGGGAAACTTCGGCAGAACGGTGGTCATCCAGACCGATCGGGAGCCAGTGGACGGACTATTCATTGTTGAAACCTTTATGACAAAGAATTATACTGACCGCAGAAAAACGCTCAATCAAACGGGGCGGGAAAACATTTGCAGCGTATCGATAGCATGGGTTTAAATAATAGTAGGTGCGACAGCAGGGGTATTCCGTTCGATAACGCACATTCCAGGCGTTTTTATCTGATCAACGATACGCGAGCGGCATCGCCGGGTTGGCGGTAAAGCATCGGCGCAGGCGATGGAACTCGCAACGATTGGAGGCACGATTACCGGGCCGCATCAGGCTTTGCACATTGATGCCGGCCTGTGTCCCGACGGCAACCGGCTCAGAAATTATAAGACCAGTTGACTTGCAATAGGTTGATGTAACGCACGTCCCCTTGCTGGTTGATGATCGATCTTTGAATCAAGGGACCCACCTCCACCCTTCCATGCGCTTCGGTTTGATAGCCGATTCCCATGTAGCTCCAGTTTTCGCTATAAAAAACATTGCTGCGGCCGGTCGTATTGAAATAAAATTCATTATAGGTATTGAAATAAAATTCCCCGGCCTCCAGGGAGTTTCCCCGCAGCGGTACAAGAAGCCCGACCTGGTAGCGGAGCCTGGTGCTGAAAGGCGTCTGGCCGGTCGTTCTGTCATGGATGAATCTTTCTTCAAAGCGCAGGCGATGGGTGAGTTGCCCCACGATCGTATCCGTGCCGTAAACAATCTGCTGGAAAAGCCTGTTTTCATTTACATAGTCATTGGAAAAAGGATTGGTTCTCTGATAAATGTATCCCAGGAAAACGAAATTGAGGTTCGGACTATATTTGTAGATAGGACCGGTCTGAAAATACTGCTGGATATCGGCCGGAAACTGCGTATTCCCGGTCGAGGGGTTCAAATTGGAATTATTCGAACTGAAAACATTGAGGTCCCATTTATCGGAAATATCCTTTGTAATGGAAACTTGCGGACGGAAGCCATATAGCTGCTGCGTCTCCGCGTCAGAGTTGCCGCCATGGAATGCCAGCAGGACTAACAGGGGTATCTTGCAATGGATGCAAATGCCGCGCCGGATACGTTTGGGTGGAAATGGACGGGGCCCGGAAATCACATAATCGTTGAACGATTTCATGAAAGGGTTTAGCGCCTGATGCCCTCAGTTAAGCGTTTCAATGGATTTCATTCGCATATGGATGAATTCCCTGAATTCACCCGTTTGATACTCAAAAACTGCTTCGGCAAATCCGGTGGATAATGCGCAGACAAGACTTTTTCAACTTTCAGCTTCAAGTCCAGCGGGATATCGGAAAACTCCACCTTCTTTTCCTGCCCCACCATCCTGGCCCGCTCATCATAGGCCATGGGAAATTTTTCCCCGCCTTTTTCATAATCCACATCGTAGCGGATTACGCCATCCTTTAATTTGCATTTATACGTGAATTCATTCCTGTTGTATTGTTTGGGCAAAGCCGCTAAAACCTGGGAGGCAGATCCTTTACCCTGATGATCTCCGCCATTTCATGTTTATGGTAGGTTTCCGGGACAGTTGCCATGCAGCCACCGGCAAGGAAAGACATGAATAATGCCAAGCTCCGGGAAACTGGCCTCATGATTGAAAAGACGCCTGACAAGCTTGGAAAGCCCATGGCAAAACATCGAGCATACCATCCGCAGCGGCAGGGCCATTAAAAATCCCGTCCGCAGCAAGGTCCGGGATGCCTGTAAAATGAACATCCCAAGGCCTAACCATTCCTTACCGGATTTTATGTCGCGACGCCCCGTCCTTTGTCGTTACGGGACAAGCGGGCTATCTTCAGCCACGGCAATCCCTGCAGCAATTCCCGCAATCATTTCAGGATCGATCCTGGAAACCTGAGTTGCCCTGCTCTCATGCCGCTCGACTTCCAATCAATCGAATCGGGAAAGTATGAGAAGGGAAAAGCATCACCGGTTTCGGCAGCGGGATTAAGAAAGTATAGAGGCTCCACGGGGAATGGATGGAAACAGGCCGGCGAAAGGCGTTCACGAACCGGGTCTTTGATATTCGTGAACGGCTTGCTTATGATCCTAAATCCGGTAGTTGACCGCTCATTTATCAGGTTATAGCCGTGATAGCTGGACGCCTGGGGGAAAAGCGCTATTCCAGGATGCCGTGCTCAATGAAGGTCTGCCGCAACGGAAGAAAAACGTGCGAGGAGCCCGTCCGCATCCATGCCTGCCTTGCCGGCCATGTAGAAGGCTGCCTGGACATCGAAACTGTCGGATGCCGGGTGCAGGAGGAGCATATGAATGTGATGGGCAATGGCCTGTTGCGTCGCCGGATCGGAATGGCGCGGCCTGTTAGTGAGCCACGACAGGGCCGCCAATAATAGCCGAACCGAGGGCTTATCGTTCTGGTCTCCGGAATTTCTCATTGTTTAGAATGGGGTAGTTGAAGCTCAGGGAAAAAGTTGCGCTCCGGCCCGGTATGGCAGTGGGAACCGCCGGCCGGCCGGTGTGCATGGCTCTATTCGGTAAAGTGCCGGAAGCATGAGCGGACATATATGGAAAATCTGCCTGATTGATTGCGAAACAGCTTGCGGGTACTTCAGGGAACCTCCCGGTCAGGCTCATTCCGGGCTGCCAGCCAGATGCAAGCAGACTGGCGTGGTGAGCAAAAGCGAGTGATACAGTCATCCCGGTCAATCTTCAAAATGCCCGAAACGGCTTTAATTTTGCTGAAGCCCACAGCCGGATATTGCAAATAATAATGAGAATGAGAACTATTGTCAATCAATATTTAGCGTGCATGTTTTTTACTTTGGATGCTTTCTCTTTGGATGGGTGTGCGCCGGCTTGCCGGATTGTTCGTTGGCCTCTGCTTCGTGCTTCCCATGCAAAATAAGGAAGCAAATGGCTGCGGAAGCCGAATGCGGCTTCCGCAGCCAAGATCAGGATGACTTGCCTATTTCTCGGGAACGATCACCGTCGTATTCGAATCCCCCTTGGGGCCAGGGGGCCCCGGCTGACTGGAACCTAGCGATATGCAGCCACTCAATGCGGCCATTAATACGGCCGCCACAAACCATTCGAAAAATTTCATGCTGACTTCTCCTTGGATAATAAAATGCCCGGTAAAACTCCCCTTCAGTCAGTGCGGAACGCACTGGATTCAGTACGCCTATCCGTGGGCACACGCCGGATAGGCGGGTATTGCAATGAAATTCCAACGCGAGGGCATATTGCGCCCAACTCCGTCATGGCGGCAACGGCACTTCCCTACCACGGTTCCTCCATTCGGGTGCAGCACTTGCCCCGACATATACGAGTTGTCCTGAAACGCCAGGAAAACATGGCATGACGCCACTTCGTCGGGTTGCCCCGGCCCCTTCATCGGGACCTTCCCGCAGCGTCCCGGAAATGATCGAGCCCAGGCTCAAGACCAACGGATCATGATTTCTTTGAATCCTTGCCCGAGCCTGATTTCTTGCCGCCCCCCGATATCTTATTCTCGGTTGCCCAAGCGCGCCGCTCTGCTTCGTCCTTGGGAACACCGCGCTTCTCATATCCTTCCTCAATGTGGGATGCCTGGCGTTTTTGCTTGTCCGTGTAGGATGATTTATCGCCGCGTGGCATGATGCAGCCTCCTGTTCATTGAAATGCTTATTAAATGAAAATAACAGCCTGCCGACCCCTCTACTGGCGCATATGGCAACGGAGCCATTGCTTCCGTGATTCCGGCACTAACGCGGAGAGTAGATGAATATTAAGGAGAAAAGTTATCCTGATCTGTTCGGTATCACACGTCATCCCCCGTCTCCAGCGTTATCGATCTATGGCACCTAATATAATTGCGCTTGCAATACCAACGTCTGCTATTCTCTTGCGGCAGCCATCATGGCTGAAGGCCGCGCGTGTCAGGCGCGCGAAATCCAGCGTCGCGAACGTAGCCAATTTGCACAATTATGGAAAACCTGGGCTGGAGTACTGTTTAAGCCGATATCACCCTGAGTTCCGAAAAGGAGAAACCATGAAGGAAACGCCAGGTAATTCAGACACATGCTGGGAAGAGGACGACTCCGACGAGCTGGCTGAACTATGGAAGGACGAAACGTCGCTTTCCGCCATCGCGGCCAGGCTCGATAGAACCGAGAAGGAAGTGATGGCAAAAGCAAAGGAACTCGGCCTGTACAAATAGGCGGGTCCCCGACGGTCCGCCGGCAATATCGCCCATGCCCCATGCACGGGTCATAAAAGTAAGGGGGTAAAGGACCAAGGCCGTGATAAGCAGGTACGCATCCGGCTTCATCCAGCGGAACAGGCGGAGCGGGCGGCTATAGCAGTCTGTCGGGCTTGAAGAATCGAAGCGAAAATGTGACTGGATGAGGATAGATTTTGACGATTTTGAAGGTCAATAGTAGTTCTATTGGCCTTTGTGAGCAGAAAGCGGCGAAATATGGACCGGTTAGGGCCTGTTAACCCTTATTTCACGCCCGTGACGGCGACGGATTTCATCCAGCACGAGGCATGAGCCGCGCGGCGGAGCGGGCCTCCGTAAGCGGCGAGTAACGAAGGGCTGGATGAAATCCGTCCCGTCCCTTCGGGTTGCGCACAAAAAAACGCGGATGCGGCGTTGCAAAGCGCCTCGCCTCCGCGTTTTTCGTGTAGCAACGCGGGCGTGAA
>JBDTDT010000098.1:0-34905 GCA_039922995.1 Nitrosospira sp.
ACGTAAATCGCCTTCGGAAATTTCGACAGGTAACCTATGAAGATTTCTCCGGTCACTTCCCGGCCTGACGAGGCACCGTACTTCGTGACCGGCGTCCAGTAAGCAGCGTGCGACTGCCGAACCGACAAATCCGTTTGCACCCGTAACCAATGACTTCATCATGCTCAACCTTTCTTCAGCTCCTGAATTGACGCAGGGAGCCTATAAGCCGCGATTCAAACTCGCATTGTTGTGGTACTCCATACTGTTCACACTTAATTTGGTTTTATAACTGGCTAATTAGGGCATACATCAAGCAATAATATCAAGACACGGGGGATAAACTGGGGGCGTTGAGGCGTATATCCACGATCCGAAATCCCGAAATAAGCACGTTCTTTGCTTCGTCGGTCAGGCGCGGCGCGTTGCAAGGTGCTTTTCCACATCTTCTTTACTGAAACCCAGGGCGGCCGCCACACGATCTGCGTGGCTAACCCGGGATACGCCCAGAACCAAACGATAGGTCGGGCCGCTGGATAGAAACTCGCCTTGCAGATAGCGGCCGATTCCCTTCTCCTCCAGGCGCTCGCATAGCTCGTGATTATGGGTAACAAGCAATGTGCTTGCTCCCAGCTTGTAAAAACCTGCGAGAACATATTCGGAGAGTTCCATCTTCTCCTCAAACGTTGTCCCCTCCGAGAGCTCATCCAGCACAACGAGACTGCGAGCCGTGGAATTGAAGAAAATCTCACGCGTGCGTTTCAATTCATGACCAAAGCGCCCCATTCCCTCATCCAGCCGTCCCGGTTCAGGGACTTGGTAAAAAATACGTTCTGCCAGCACCATATGCGCCGCAGTCGCGGGAACGTAGCAGCCGATCTGACCGAGTAACTGAATCTGGGCTACGGTTTTGCAATAGGCGGTCTTGCCGCCACTGTTCGGTCCAGTGATAACCAGCAGGCGTCCTGCATCGTCAAGCAAAATATCGTTCGGAACATAGTCCGGATTAGTTCTGGCAAGGAGCGGATTTCGCGCTTCATTCACGCTGAGGGAATGCTGCTCGCCTTCCACAATCTCCGGCAGCACCATCTTGCCGCCAAAAGCCAGTGAATAGCGATGAAAAGATAAAATCTCGTCGATCATACCCAACGTATCCAGCGCACGCGCCAAGTCGGGACTCTGCCTGAACAGCTTGCGTAACGGATAAATGACGGAATCGCGATCGGATGCGGCGATCGCAATCAGAAGGACGGGTACGACCGGTACTGCCAGCACGAGTATCCCATATCCCAGGTAGGAAATTCCAAAACTGGCGAGCATATCCTGGAAGAAATAAAGGATCGCACCAACAATAGCTACTATCGACAATACTGGAAACGGCTTGATCATTGATGGCGTGAAGCGTGCGACCGGTAAATAGCGCGGCTTTTCCTCCCGGGTCTTGAACTTCCCCTCCATTGGATAGACCGGCCCGCGCATCAGGACATAAGTGCGAGAATTTCCAAAGTCGGCAATGGCATCAAATAAACTTCGCAGGTATGTGCTCTGCGGCTGCGGCAAAGTACGCACGGTCTCAACCAGATCAATCGCAAAACCGGTACCATCGACGAACTGATCATAGCCATAACCGCTGAATTCCATTTCATCTTTTCCGCCTCTGGAATTGGCAATGGCGATACCACCCGTAAAGGTACCGTAGAGTAATTGGTAAAGCGAGCGTTCTCCCGGCACCATCGCTTCGATAAAATGCTGTAGCGCTTCCTGCAGACTAGAATTTGATTTCAGCTCGCGCAACGCCTCCTGCTTTTCCTGAGCCAATACGGGGTTGGTCGCCGGCCGAGACAACGAGCGGTAAAGCACCGACTGTCCGACATGCGTAACAGCGTGATTGATTGAATCGAATAATTGATCAGTTTCAATCGCATCGAAGGTCTTCGCGTCCAGCACGCCTTTGTCAAACTCGGTTGGCCGGGTGTCTCGCACGCCTGCACACCGCTCGCCGAGGGAAAGGATAGATGGCTGATTCCAGCAGGAATCGGATAGGGTTGACTCAACCATATCTCGGACTCCAGGAATCTTTTGAATAACCGCCGTGGCGCACTCTGCTAGCCAATCCCGAACGAGCAAGAGACCCGCCACGCAACAGGCCACCGCCGGTCCACAACGACAGGAAGAGCAGGGGAGAATAATGCAACAAATCTCCTGCCGTGCCCCAATAAACCGTGTAATAGGAAATTCCGTGGACGATAGGCTGTTTTATCTGACAAGCTAGCGAGGAATTTATTTCATTCGTGGCACAATAATCGAACGATGCAGCAACGTAACTATGGTCAATACCACAAAAACTGTTTACGCCAGACCGGAAGCTGCGAAGAAACCAACAACCTATCACTAAGCAAATAAAATTAAAATTATCTCGCACCCTCTGCTCTGGAGTCATTCGATATATTCAGATTGCTATGGGAATTGTTTCGAAACGGCGAAACTGCATAGATATCCTCAAGTTCATGCTACAGACCTATACTCGATCAGTACGATAGCTAAAAATACGCCATGTCCGATAAGAGATTGGGATTTGCAGCTTCTCCTCGTCTAAAATCTAACACTCAACCGGTTGCTCGTCAACGCTACATGATTAGGTATTACCTGATCCCGCGCGCACCGAAGCGATGCAAAATATTTAAATAGTCTCTGAGCAAGTTTTCGCTGGGCAATAGCTCATGCTCGGCATGATTCCGGCAATCCTCTTCGATAACAATCATTGCTCAGCATGCTGGAAAACTGCATGCGAGCTTTCTTTAGAAGATGAAGCTGTAGGCAAATCCGTTTTCAGTAATACATCGTTTATGTTACTCAAATCTTCTTCGTTCAATTCGCCCGCCTCTGCCTCCAGCCTCAATTTGGACATGAGAAAATTATAGCGAGCCTGGGCCAGATCTCGCCGTGCGGAATAAAATAACTGTTGCGCATTCAATACATCTACCTCCGTTCTGACACCCACTTCCCGCCCTAGTTTGGTGGAATCCAACTGGCTCTTGCTGGATATCACCGCTTGCCTCAGCGCCTTCACCTGGGCAATGCCGTTGGTAACATTAAGATACTGCTGGCTTACTAGAAGTACGCTGTTGCGCCGGGTATTGTTCAGATCTTGAAGTACTTTTTCCTGGGTAGCCAGAGCTTCGCGTACACGTGATTGCACTGCAAAACCCTGGAATAACGGCAGGTTAAGTTGGACCCCTATTTGCTTTGAAGTCAGATCGATCCCCCGCCCGGTAATTGTTCCGCCGACACCTTTCTGGTCACTATATATCGCTACCAGGTCCAGGGTGGGATAATGTCCTGCCTTAGCGCGCTCCACGTCCTGTTTCGCGATCTCATATACCGCTTGCTGGACTTTTAGCGCAAGGTTATTCTGTTCGGCTACAGTGATCCAGTCCTGCATATTCGCATACTTCAGAGAGAGGAAATCTGAAAACTGTTCGTTCGGACGTATAAAACTATCAGGCATGCGACCGATAATCTGCTGTAAAGTACGTTTACGGATTTCCAGATCGTTTTTAGCAGCAATTTCCTGCGAGAGAGTTAAATCGAAGCGGGTCTGGGCTTCATAAGTATCGACGACGGTAGAGGTCCCCACCTCGAAGTTACGCTTGGCCTGTCCGAGTTGCTCTCCAATGGCTTTTTTCTGTGCTTCCGCCACCTCTACATTTACCTGAGCTGACAATACGTCGAAATATGCTTGTGCCACACGCAAAATCAAATCTTGGGCCGCTATGATGAACTGTGAGTCCGCCTGCGTCACCTGAATTTTCGATTGCTCGTAGATTGCAAAATTTTCCTTGCGGTAAAGCGGCTGGGTTGCCGTGATAGTCAGGCTTTGATTATCGATGACAATTTCAGGTACGCCGACCCTATCTATAAATTGTCTCTGACGTATCCCTTGAAGGGTAACTGTGGGAAGCAATCCGGCTCGACCCTGCGGTAGTTTTTCCTGTGCTGCCTGATAGGCAGCGCGCGCAGAGCTATACTGCGCGTCCTGCTCCACCGCCTCACGATAAACATCCATCAGATCGGCAGCATGGAGCGGTGTATGCAGAAGCATCCCAATTAATGCGGTACAGATATATTGCAGAATTTTCACTTTAATTCCAGATTGCCTCATTCCGTCGGGAAAAGAGCAGGGCTATCAACCGATCAAGCTAGGCTTCAGCTATAGTCAGGCCGCCAGGCGGACTTGCAGCGAGGAATTACCAAAAGATCAAAATATAAATCTCGCCGGCTGCTTTGCATTCTTAAGCGGAGGAATGCAAGTCTCGAACAGACCAACTGTATTGTATGCGCCTGCTACTTCCTGCGACACGCACGTAACAAGTACCGCTTGCATCACCGGCTCATCGCCTACCACTGCGAACAAGCGCCCACCGGTTACAAGGCTTTTTTGAAATGCCTCTGGTAAAACCGGAGTGGACCCAGTCAGAACGATTACATCATAAGATCCACGTTCAGACCAACCACGGGCAGCGTCGCCCAATTCCACCATCACGTTACTGATGCCATGGGTTTGAAGATTTTTTTCCGCCATGGCTTTCAATTCCGGCACAATTTCCACGCTGTGAACATACCCCCCTTTCCGGGCCAGTAATGCAGTAAGATATCCGCTGCCACTACCTATCTCCAGTATCTTGTCTGTTTTTTTTACCTGCAACTCCTGCAAGATACGCGCTTCCAGCTTGGG
Source organism: Nitrosospira sp. (assembly GCA_039922995.1). Classification (GTDB taxonomy): domain Bacteria; phylum Pseudomonadota; class Gammaproteobacteria; order Burkholderiales; family Nitrosomonadaceae; genus Nitrosospira. The sequence goes on from JBDTDT010000098.1 coordinate 4,715, forward strand.
AGCAAGCATTACCTCTCCGTGTCCCAATGGAATTTCCATATCTACAAACGCAAGGGATCGGTATGTTGTGGGGACGAACTCCTCACGCCGCAGCTCGAACAATAATTTGAGAACTTCCTGATCCAGCACATCCCAGGGACGAATTTGCTGCTCAACCATGTTAAAGCGGTTTTGCTCGAGATCCATGTCCAGCCCTATATAAATTGTCATCAACAGACTTGCAATTATTCCACATTTCCATTAGCTTCACAGCAGCAGCTAGGGGTCCGTTTCCGGAAATGTCCGGTAAACTGGTGAGATAGTCCCTTAACACCTGACACGGGTAATGCCGCCGTAGGGAAGCTGGGATTAGCCGTCCCGCTCGTTTATGGCATTTGAAGACTTAAAGGAGCGTACTATGAATGCAACAGTTTTGAACCCCGCACAATTCCCTTCCCCGTTTTCAAGCAAAACCGCCCACGTGGACGAAGGAGCGGTTAAACCCTTGCCTCAATCCCGCAAGGTTTATATACAAGGGTCCCGCCCCGATATCCAGGTACCGATGCGGGAAATCAGCCAATCTGAAACCCCTGCCAGCATGGGTGTGGAAGATAATCCCCCAATTCATGTTTATGACACCTCCGGTTCCTACACTGATCCCGCGGCAAAAATAGATATTCGTTCCGGCCTGCCTCCATTACGCGAGAAATGGATAGACGAGCGAAGGGACACACAAGTTCTCTCTGACCCTGGTTCTGCTTACGGCAGGCAACGTCTGATCGATCCAAAACTCGCGGAAATGCGCTTCGATCTTAAACGTCAGCCCCGTTGTGGCAGGACGGGGGCGAACGTGACACAAATGCACTACGCTCGTCGTGGCATCATCACACCGGAAATGGAGTACGTAGCCATACGGGAAAACCAGCGTTGCGAGCATCTCGGGACGCAGCACCGGGAACTTCTCATGCGCCAGCATCCAGGGCATGATTTTGGTGCATTCCTGCCCCAGCATATCACACCGGAGTTCGTGCGTGACGAGGTGGCCCGGGGCCGCGCCATTATCCCCGTCAATATCAACCATCCGGAATCCGAACCGATGATCATCGGGCGTAATTTTCTGGTAAAAATTAATGCGAATATCGGTAATTCCGCACTGGGTTCGAGCATCCAGGAGGAGGTCGAGAAAATGACCTGGGCCATTCGCTGGGGCGGAGACACGGTAATGGATCTCTCCACCGGTAAGAATATCCATGAAACCCGCGAATGGATCATCCGCAACAGCCCCGTTCCCATCGGCACCGTTCCGATTTATCAGGCGCTGGAGAAAGTCGATGGCAAGTCGGAAGATCTCACCTGGGAAATTTTTCGTGACACCTTGATCGAGCAGGCTGAACAAGGTGTCGACTACTTCACCATTCACGCTGGTGTGCGTCTCGCCTACGTGCCAATGACGGCAAAGCGGTTGACCGGCATTGTTTCGCGCGGGGGCTCGATCATGGCGAAGTGGTGTCTGGCTCATCACCGGGAAAGTTTTCTCTATACCCGCTTCGAGGAGATCTGCGAAATCATGAAAGCCTATGACGTCAGCTTCTCCCTTGGTGACGGTCTGCGTCCGGGCTCTATATACGATGCCAATGATGAAGCCCAGTTTGCGGAACTCAGAACCCTGGGCGAATTAACCCAGGTCGCATGGAAGCATGACGTCCAGGTAATGATCGAGGGTCCCGGCCATGTTCCCATGCACCTCATCAAAGAGAACATGGACTTGCAACTGAAATATTGTGCCGAGGCGCCCTTCTATACATTGGGACCGCTCACTACTGACATCGCTCCTGGCTACGATCACATTACATCCGCGATCGGCGCCGCCATGATCGGCTGGTATGGCACAGCGATGCTGTGTTACGTTACGCCCAAGGAACATCTGGGCCTGCCAGACAAGGATGATGTAAAGGACGGCATTATCACCTATAAAATAGCCGCTCACGCAGCAGATCTGGCGAAGGGCCACCCTGGCGCGCAAATACGCGATAATGCGCTTTCCAAAGCCCGTTTCGAGTTCCGCTGGAATGACCAGTTCAACCTCAGTCTCGATCCCGACAAGGCCAAACAATTTCACGATGAGACCTTGCCCCAGGAAGGTGCCAAATTCGCCCATTTCTGCTCAATGTGCGGGCCCCATTTCTGCTCAATGAAGATAACTCAGGATGTGCGCGACTACGCTGCCAGCCAGGGCGTTAGCGACGATGACGCCCTGGAGAAGGGTATGGAAGAGAAAGCCATCGAATTCGTGACAAAAGGGGCAGAGATTTACAGCAAGGTGTAACAATCGCGGGGTTACGCCTTTATCCTGTTTTTCACGGCTGCCGGGAAATTCGTTTACCAACCCAGGCATCGGCATTCTTGAGAGCGCGAAGATCGCGATGAAATGGGTAAGCAAATACAGACCACGCAGGGATATATGAAAATTGGAATGCTTATAACCGCCCAAGCCTGACGCGTCGGTTCGGTGCGGAAAAAGCCGGCAAGATAATCACCGATGAATCGTACTATTTTATATGTCCCACTGAATGATCTCATTGTTTATGGAACCCTTGAATAAGTTCCCGATTTTCCCGGCGAAGGGCACGACGTTGGATGGAATACCCCAAAAGCGAGCGAAACGAGAGGATAAAGAAAGCAAATGGTCGCCGTTCCAACCAGGATGCAATAAAATCAAGGGCTCGCTATACGATTCTGATTCTGCCAGCAACGCACTCAACGGAGAATTTATTCGGAGATTCCGTAGTATCACTTTGACCTACATGTGTTCATCCGTGCTTATCCGGGACTACATGCTTTTTGCCGGATAAGCGCGCATGGACTGGCTTCTGCTACTCAAGGCCTTGCTCCTCGGCATTGTCGAAGGCTTGACAGAATTTCTCCCGATTTCCTCAACAGGCCATCTAATCCTGGTAAGCGATTTACTCGACTTCAATGACGAGAAGGGCAAAGTATTCGCGATCGTGATTCAACTCGGGGCCATATTGGCGGTATGCTGGGAATATCGCGCCAAGATCGGCGGCGTAGTGAAGAACGTTGGTTCACATGAGGATGCAAACCGCTTTGTGCTGAACCTTTTCATCGCATTCCTGCCCGCCGCAATTCTGGGCCTGTTATTCATCAAGACCATCAAGCAATACCTGTTTCATCCGGTACCCGTGGCCATGGCATTTATCGTAGGCGGAGTTCTAATTCTGTGGGTTGAGCGAAGAAAGCACGTGGTGGATGTCGAGCGGGTGGAAGACATGGACTGGAAACATGCGCTAAAGGTTGGATTAATGCAATGTCTCGCATTGATACCCGGCACTTCACGCTCCGGTGCAACCATAATCGGCGGACTTTTCTTTGGCTTATCGCGCAGGGCCGCCACCGAATTTTCTTTTTTCCTGGCGATCCCCATCATGTTCGCGGCTACCTTTTACGATGTTTACAAACATCGCGATATTCTTCATTTTGATGATGTGGGCGTATTCGTGGCCGGTTTCGTCGCCTCGTTCATCAGCGCGTTATTGGCAGTGCGGGGACTATTGCGCTTTATCAGCCATCACGATTTCACCGTGTTTGCATGGTATCGTATTGGATTCGGAATCATTGTGCTGGCGACGGCTTATTCCGGGCTGATCAAATGGTCAGCAGCTTGAGGGACTTCCTGAATAGATCTCCCTAGAGTACACGGCCGTTAAACCCGGAGGCTTGTCCGGGGTCTCCAGGGTGATGTAAAGGGGAATATTATCGTTTTCTGCTGCCGCCGAGCTTCCGATTCAGCCCTGCACCCATGGCAACCTCGCGGCTTTCCATCCACCTTTAGTACCACGATGCCCGGTTGTATCCTTGTCGCCTTCAAAACCCTCAAGAATGTTGTAGCAATTCGCATAACCGGATTCGGTAGCAGTCGCAGCTGCCCGATGCGAGCGCCCACCACTACGGCAAATGAACATCACCAGCGATTCCTTATCCACCTGGCTTGAGAGATAATTGAGAAAAGCAGGGTTGGCCTGCATCCCGGGGTAGGATTGCCATTCGATTTCAACCGCACCTGGAATTCTTCCCACCCAGTCCCACTCGGCTCTTGAGCGAACATCGACCAATTTGGCATCGGGAGCCTCCTGCAACAGAGTGAGTGCTTCGGCAGGCAGTAGTGCGCCTTCGTATGGCAAATTCATTTCCCTGGCACGTAGCTGCGCCCTTTCAAGTATCGCAGTAATGGTTTCCATATGGGTTTCTGACCGTAACATGAAAAACGCAATGTTATTCCATTTTCAGGAGGAGTGTCCGATAAACCTGAAGCGGCGCCAATGGGCTACGAGACGGCCAACTCTCATGCTCTGCCGGCGGCTTGATACAATCATTAAAAATGCCACATGGCACAATGTTTGACGTGTTTAAGGTATCGCAGCGTTCGTACTGATATAATTCCATCCTTTCCGATGTGCCTATGATGGCGCATTTTTATCGTATAACTGCAATTCTGGTCTGGAGAAAAAAATGGCTGTAGCCGACGTTCTGAAAATGATCCAGGACAATGAAGTCAAATTTGTTGATCTACGCTTTACTGATACCCGCGGTAAAGAACAGCATGTGACCCTCCCCGCTCACACCTTTGATGCGGACAAGCTTGAGGACGGACATGCGTTCGATGGTTCTTCCATCGCCGGCTGGAAAGGTATTCAGGCATCTGACATGCTGTTGATACCCGACCCTGAAACCGCCAACATGGACCCCTTTATGGACGAGGCGACGCTATTCATTACCTGTGACGTGGTCGAACCCTCCGATGGCAAAGGTTATGACCGCGATCCACGCTCGCTGGCAAAGCGTGGCGAAGCCTACCTGAAGTCGACCGGGATCGGTGATACCGCATACTTCGGTCCGGAACCTGAATTTTTTATTTTTGACTCCGTTACCTGGCATGCAGACATGTCCGGTTGCTCGGTAAAGATAGAATCCGAGGAAGCAGCCTGGAGCTCTGCGGAAAGATATGAGAGTGGCAATACCGGTCACCGTCCCACGGTAAAAGGAGGTTATTTCCCCGTTCCCCCGGTTGATTCTTTACATAACATCCGTTCCGCCATGTGCCTCGCATTGGAAGAAATGGGTGTGGAGGTCGAAGTACACCACCACGAAGTCGCAACTGCCGGCCAGTGCGAAATCGGTACCAAATACAGCAGTCTGGTGAGGCGTGCCGACTGGACCCAGGTATTCAAATATGTGGTGCACAACGTTGCTCATTCTTACGGTAAAACGGCAACCTTCATGCCAAAACCCATTGTTGGTGACAATGGCTCGGGGATGCATGTCCACCAGTCAATCTGGAAGGCAGGGCAGAATTTGTTTTCCGGGAACGGGTATGCCGGACTTTCTGAAATTGCCCTGTTTTACATAGGCGGCATTATCAGGCACGCCAAGGCCTTGAATGCCATTACCAACCCGGGCACCAATTCCTACAAGCGTCTGGTTCCGGGTTTTGAAGCGCCGGTAAATCTTGCTTACTCGGTAAGCAACCGTTCCGCTGCGGTGCGTATTCCCTATGCCAACAGCCCGAAAGGACGGCGCATCGAAGTACGTTTTCCCGATCCCACTGCCAACCCCTATCTTGCATTCACCGCACTGATGATGGCCGGACTTGACGGCATCCAGAACAAGATTCATCCGGGGGATCCCATGGACAAGAATCTTTATGACCTTCCTCCTGAAGAAGCAGCCAGGATTCCAACCCCCTGCGTATCGCTGGATGAAGCGCTGGATAATTTGGACAAGGATCGCAATTTCCTCACTCGCGGCGGCGTGTTTTCGAATGATATGATTGATGCCTACATCGAGCTCAAGATGGGAGAAGTCACACGCTTCCGCATGACCACCCATCCGGTGGAGTTCGATATGTACTACAGCCTATGAGACGCCTCTATAATTTCAAAGGAACCAAGGCCGTGCACGAACACCGGCAGAATATTGGAATATTTATTTAAAAAACAGGTATTTTTTCTGTATTTTGGCTCATAAAAGCCCTCCGACTTGAAGAAGAAAAGCAACAAGCTTAAGCGGGAAATCGTATTGGGACGATTCTCAAAAAGTGTCGCTCTGGAAATTCATGAGGATCCACTTGATCCGCCGAATCCCACGGTGAAATGCAATCAGGTTTCTTGCTGAACCAGCTCGATAAAGGGAAATACTCAATGAATATTTTTGCTGTTTCATTGCTTGCCGCGCTCTCGCTGATGCTCGGTGGTTGCGGTGAGAAAGAGAAAACTCCTGAAAACAAACCCAAAGTGGAGACACCGGTTAAGCTTGCGGATGAGTTCACGGCTGAAAAAAGCATTCCCTCCGTGCTGGAAAATGAATTAACACCGGATGAAAAATCTGCGTTGCTGAAGGAGATTATGCCATCCGCGTCTCCGAACGAGCCAACGCCGGAGGAAAAATTCCTGAAATTGAGGAAAGATGCGGATGCTGGAGATGCCAAATCGCAAAACGGCCTCGGTGTAATGTACTACACTGGCGAGGCCATATCCAAGGATGCTTCAGGAAAAATCCTGAATAACGATCCAGAAACAGCCGCGGCATGGTTTCATCGCTCTGCCGACCAGGGATACCCCGATGCGCAGTTCAACCTCGGCTTGATGTATTCCAATGGGGAAGGTGTAGCCAAAGACCCTGCCAAAGCCGTAGAGTTATTTCAGAAAGCTGCTGCTCAGGGAAATGTCGACGCGCAAAATAATCTCGGGGTGATGTATTACGCCGGTGAAGGCGTGCCGAGAGATACTGCCAAAGCCAAACAGTGGTTTGAAAAAGCTGCCGCACAGGGGAATGCCGATGCACAGGCCAACCTTGACGCGATGAAATAAATGGATTCTTCTTTTTATTCAGCGAACATTTTCTAGCCGATTGATCGACAATTCGTCTCATCTGCCGGCCGGAACGCAACAGGAAATGCCAGCGTTATATATGTAGCTGGAATTGGTTGCTTGCATCACGCAGATTTCCGCTTGCGGCAGATATGTCATGCCTGGACAGGGGGTATTCTGGGGAAACGGATTAGGCTTTAGTCGTCCATCCCCGGCATCCAGAGGCTTGAGGCCGGTTTTCCGCAACATGATCAAACTCGATTAACTCATCTGCCGGCAGTGAATGGGCCCCAATGCTATTGAGCTTATTGCCGCGATCCTGTTCGGCGTCGCGGTAATTCACACCTTTTCGACAAAATTTTTCGAACGGCTGGCCCGCATCCAACCTGCCCACGCCGGGATCTGGCATTTTCTGGGCGAGGTCGAGGTAGTTTTTGGTTTCTGGGCAATGGTCCTGGTCGTCATGATGCTGATCATCAACGGAAAGGGATCCGCCATCGCTTACCTTGATGGGCAAAGTTTTACCGAACCCCTATTCGTATTTGCCATCATGGTCGTTGCGGGCAGCCGTCCGATCCTGCAATTCGCAATGCGCTGCGTCAAGACCCTCGCACAACTGATTCCCTGGCCAGACGGGAAAGCATTTTACTTCGTCACATTATCCTTCGTACCTTTGCTTGGTTCCTTTATTACCGAACCGGCAGCCATGACACTGGCCGGCTTGATTTTATTGGAGCACTATTACTCTAAAGGGATCTCGGTGCGGCTCAAATACGTCACGCTCGGGGTACTCTTCGTCAACATCTCGATCGGCGGGACAATGACGTCGTTTGCCGCGCCGCCAGTACTTATGGTTGCCGGCACGTGGGGATGGGACACCACTTTCATGTTTACCACATTCGGCTGGAAAGCCGCGTTGGCGGTGCTTGTGAACGCATTAGCGGCCACTCTTCTGTTTCATTGCGAACTGTCGAAAATAACAAATAAAGAAAAAACTCCCCACATTGAAGTTCCTTTATCGGTTGTGTTTGTGCATCTCGTTTTTCTGATCGGAGTCGTGGCGTTTGCTCATCACCCGGTAGTTTTTATAGGGCTCCTGCTCTTCTTCATCGGTTTTGCCCACGCATATGAACGGTACCAGGACCGGCTAATTCTGCGCGAGGGGTTGCTGGTTGCGTTTTTTCTAGCCGGTCTGGTTGTTCTCGGAGGGCAACAAAAATGGTGGCTGCAGCCCATGCTAGCTGGAATGGATAGTACCGCCCTTTTTTTTGGCGCCACGCTGCTTACTGCAGTTACCGACAATGCAGCACTCACTTATCTAGGTTCCCTACTGGAGGAAACAAGTGCGGAGTTCCGATATTCGCTAGTTGCCGGAGCCGTTACCGGCGGCGGGTTGACAGTGATTGCCAATGCTCCCAACCCGGCGGGCTTTTCCATACTCAAAGGTTCATTCAAGGACGAAGCGATTCATCCATTAGGTTTGCTGGTGGCCGCGCTGCCAGCCACCCTCATTGCGATCCTTGCATTTCAGTTGCTTTAAACTTCATCTCCAGACAATTGCCGTTACGTGGATTTTATTAAATCCGTTAGAACTCATGAGTCGTGAAAGAAGTGTCTTTTCTCATGCTACACAAATCATCATTCTCGGCACTTAATATGCTAATGTCCTTACGCAGCCGACTTATAGAGATTCGCTCACGCAACATCGTCGGCACAGTCACTAATGCGCCAATGGCTGCACCCAGACCAAAACATGCCGCAATTACCACAGCAAGCGAAGCATCGGCGCGCCACAGAAAAAATACCACGCTTACCGCCACTGCATTCTGAACCGCAAACATGACAATTAGAAAAACGATGATAAGTATGACGATCAATTGTACCTGCATAAAGGCTTCGCTGATCTGCTGAAGTGTGGATTTCGATCTATTTAATAGGTGTAATACCTGTCTGAATAAAAACCAGATCGAAGAAATTCGGAGAAACGAAATGCTTGATCCCCCATTGACGAAAAAAGAGCGGATGGGTTACTCGAAGCTGACCGAAGCTATTTCCAAGATGGGTGCCCGTATAGATTCGCACAAGGATCGAAATTCGCCGGGACACATATCAGAAAACGCCTCAGGTCTAACCGCGAACCTTACGGGCAAAACCAATCTCCATCCATTTTTTTATACGGTTGGCGTCGCCGATGCGGGAATTCTTTCCCCAGGAATCAAGCAATACGATAATAACCGGTTTACCGGTTATCTTCGCTTGCATCACTAGGCAGCGACCGGCTTCGCTGAGAAAACCTGTTTTTGATACACCAATATCCCAATTCCCGCTACGCACCAGATTGTTGGAATTGATAAACCGCAGACTTCGGTCTTCGTCGGCGAAGTCCACTGCGTGCGAAGCAGTGGTCGAGAATTCACGGATGATATTGTAATCGTCCGCGGCATCAACCAACTTTGCCAGATCACGCGCGGTTGAAACATTCGCACTGTTTAATCCGGTAGGATCGATAAAATAACTGTTGCCCATGCCAAGTTCAAACGCTTTCTGGTTCATTGCTTCAACGAATGCATTGATGCCACCAGGATAAGTACGTCCCAGTGCCGCCGCAGCGCGATTCTCGGAAGACATCAACGCCAGTCGAAGCATTTCCTGACGAGGAAGACTTGTACCAACTCGCAATCGGGAACGGGTATTCTTGAGAATATCAATGTCGGCAGATTCAATGACAATTTCCTCAAACAGCGGCAATTTCGCATCCAGCACCACTATTGCCGTCATCAGCTTGGTAATGGAAGCAATCGGCATTACGGTATCTGCATTCTTATCGAATAAAACTCGTCCATGTTGTGCATCCAGAATCAGCGCCGCATGCGACCTGAGATTCAAACCGCCCTGCTGAGCAAAAACGCCGCCACTTATTACCAGCATCGCGCAAGCCGCGAGGATCATTTTTTTCATTTGTCGTTACCTATCAGGAAACTTAACCGCGGCCTGCGAATCGGAAAACTAGTGCAGATAAGTTAACAAATATCGGAGGATAGGGGAAGAACTTTATGTTAATTATTACTGCAGAATGGCATGCTTTTACTATTTATACCATGATGACCAACTGAGTAATCGCTAACATTATCTAGGAACGAAAACTTTAGCTCAACAAATCAATGGGAAACGGAAAAATCCATCGGCTCAGATATCTCTGTAAAACGTGTCTGCAGTAAAAGTGTTGCCGGCATGAGTCATATGAAAACATCGTTCGCGTCGATGCAAAAATGGAGCCGATGTGATTCAGTTGCGCAACTCGCGCGATGACACATCGGGTCAGAAGGGGGAGGAATCGCTGTTCAGGTGCCGTTTCTCATTCAGCTCATCAGCAACCGGCGACTTTCGACAAGCACCTGCAACGCGCTTTCGGGTGGCAGCGGTCGTGAAAAATAATAGCCCTGCATCTCGTCGCAACCGTGACGTACCAGGAAATCCAGCTGTGCCTTAGTTTCTACGCCCTCTGCCACTACCTTCAGTTCCAGACTATGAGCGAGATTGATCATTGCCACAGTAATTTTTGCATCGTCCGGATCGGTAGTAACATCCCGGATGAAGGTGCGGTCGATCTTGAGTATGTCGAGTGGAAACCGCTTGAGATAAGCAAGACTCGAGTAGCCGGTACCGAAATCATCCATTGATATCTGTACACCAAAGGCCTTTAGATTCTGCAGCGCATTGGCAGCTGTCTCAGCCTCTTTCATCAATACTGATTCAGTCAGCTCAAATTCCAGCAGTCGGGGATCGATTCCGGTGATCTTAAGAGTTTTTCCAATGACAGTATCCAGATCTTGCTGCTGAAACTGTCGTGCCGAGAGATTGATAGAAATCGGATGCGGAACCAGGCCCTCACCCTGCCACTTCTTTATCTGTTCACACACTGTTCGTACTACCCACTCGCCAACCGAAACAATCAGACCAGTATCCTCAAGCACAGAGATAAATTGCAACGGCGGTACCAGCCCACGCGCTGGATGGCGCCAGCGCAACAGCGCTTCAAAACCAGTGACCTCTCCACTGACCAAGCTTACCTTCGGCTGATAGTGCAGTACGAATTCATGTCGCGCCAGCGCGCCGCGTAATTGTGTCTCCATTTTAAGGCGTGCTACCGCACGCTCATTCATCTGCGGCAGATAAAATTGATAAATTGCAGGTCCGTGCTCTTTAGCCTGGAACATCGCGGTATCAGCGTTCCTGAGCAGACCGTCCGCATCCGTACCATCTCCGGGGTAAATGCTAATTCCGAGGCTGGCAGAAATATAAACTTCCTGGCCTTCAAGCTCGAATACAAGTGAGAGCGCCGTAATCACTTTCTCCGCTACCAGAGTCGCGTCCTCAGCATGGGCCAGATTGGATAGAATGAAAGCAAACTCGTCCCCCCCCAGACGCGCGACCGTATCACCCGAACGTACACACTCTTGCAGCCGTAGTGCGACTTGGACAAGAAGCTTGTCGCCAATACTGTGGCCCATGGTGTCGTTGACAATTTTGAAACGATCCAGATCGGCAAATACGACACCGATTCGACCCTTGATGCGTTGCGCTTGCTCCATCGCCTGCCCGAGGCGATCCAGGAACAGACTTCGGTTAGGCAATCCCGTGAGAGGATCAAACTGGGCCAGGAAGGTAAGCCGCTCCTCGGCACTTTTACGAGCAATCGCGGTTGCAAGGACATTGGCGAGACTCTGCAGGAAATTAACGCTGCCCGATGTAAAATGAAACTCATCGCGAGAATAGGCGCCTAGCACACCGTAGGGACCACCAGCTCCGGAGATCAGCACCCCAGCTCCGCTGCGTATGCCATGAGTCCGGAGTATTTTGGAAGGCTTGAAGCGAGACTCAGTACGGAAATCCTCCACGATGACAGGTTCATGGCTCATGAGGACAAACTGGTTTTGCGCATTCTCATCAGCAATGGATATGTGGCGGCCGATCCATTCATCCTTCCAGCCTGAAGCCGCCTTTAGTATAAAAGAATGTTCATCTGGTGCAAGCTGAAGAACCTCACAGAAATCCACCGTAAGGCCTTTGCATGCGATCACAGCTGCTTGGCCCCATAACTCTTCGAGATCAGTGCTGGCGAGCGCCTGTTGACCGAACGCTGCGATAAGACCCTGCTGCATGGCGTGTTGCTGTATGGCCAGCTCGGCCTGCTTCTGCTTGGTAATGTCGAAGGCGGTCCCTACCACCTTCAGTTCGTTACCCCTTTTATCCCATGTTATGGCTTTGGCTATATGAAGATAACGTACATCCTCGTATGCATGCAAAATTCTCAGAACCATTTGCCCTCGCCCATTCTCCACGCTGATTTTTTCTATCTGAGTTTCCTGCTTGGGCCAATCATCGGGATGAGTATAGGATTTCCAGATTTCATATGTAATCGCTTGATCACGTGGAACACCGTAAAGCTCATACATGCGATCGTCCCAAATAATCTCGTTGGTAGCGGTATTCCACTCCCATATGCCTATCGCTGCCGCTTCCGTAGCAAGAGAAAGGCGAGTCCGCTCCTGCAGCAGAACTCGTTCTCTGCGACTCGACTCGGCTCGAAGCCATACATTTTCTATGACGGTGGGTAATCGCTGGAGATAACCTGCACTTTTTACTATATAATCAGCGGCTCCGAGCTTGAGAGATTGCCGCGCAATTTCTTCATTCCCTTGTCCGGTAACAAGAATAATAGGTAGATCGAGCCCTTGAACTTGGCAAAGTTCCTTCAGAACATCGGTAGCAGAAGCACCGGGCAACCGATAATCAAGTAAAAGCACATCAGTAATGGCTTTCGGATCAGGCACCGCAAAGCGGTGCAAGGCTTGCTCCGCTGTCTGAAGAGATTCAATGTGAAGGTGTGGAGCAATAGAAGCGAGCTCCCGTTTCGTCAGATCAATATCGTAAGCATTTGGTTCGACATAAAGAATTCTGAGGGGAGCAGCTCGCCGGAAAGTTTCCGTATGGAATTTGTCGAGCGCAGAACGTAGCACGAGCGCTAAAGTCTCAAGGAAATCTTTACGCTTTATGACGTAATCATCCGCACCCGCGCGGAGCAATGCTACCAGAGTTTCCTCGCTACCCGAACCAGTCAGAACCACAACAGGCAGCGGCATGTGCCTGCTGCGAACCTCCGCCAGCAGGGTGTTACCGCTCCCATCAGGAAGATTAAGGTCGGTCAGGACCAGATCATAGCGCGGAGAGGTACTAGATATGGTCGGCTCATCCGCTGTCTTCTCCAATGGAGTGCCATAAATCGCATGGAATTTCTCCAGGCGTGCCAGCGCCTCAGCCAATGTAGAAACGATATCCAACTGGATATCCGGGGCGCGCTTCCGTAGCTCGATACTTACGAGATCCGCATCTTGAACGTTATCCTCCAGATAGAGGACTTTCATTAATCGCGCCTTGGAAAACCGGGAATATTGAGAACAGTCCAGTAAAGTTCGATTTGTCTAGCCACATCAATAAATTTATCGAAATCCACAGGCTTCACGATGTAGGAATTCGCACCAAGCGAATAGGCTTCATGGATATCCTGATCCTCAGCCGAGGAAGTAAGAAGGACAACTGGCACAATCCCAAAATCCGAATGCGCCCGAATTGCCCGCAAAACCTCAAGTCCACTAACCTTGGGCAATTTCAAATCAAGCAATATTACTGTCGGCAGGGGTTCCCCTATTTTCCATTTGGCAATGAAATCAAGCGCTTCCTGTCCGTCACGCGCCACCTCAAGTGGATTAGCCAGATTGTGTCGAATAAAAGCACGTCGCGTAAGATCCACATCCATCGGATTATCCTCAACAAGCAGTATCGGTAAGGTAATATTCATGATTGAATGCTAGAAGTGATTGTGAGAATTGAACTGGATAAGGGCAACTCAAGGTAAAAAACCGCTCCGGCACCTAACTGGCTTTCTGCCCAAACTCGCCCTCCTATTCGCTCCATGGCTTTATGTACCATTGCAAGCCCGATACCAGTGCCTGGATATTCCTCAGCTCGATGAAGGCGTTGAAATATTTCAAAAATCTTGTCGTAGAAACGCATATCAAATCCAATACCATTATCACGCACCGAAAGAATGCAGTACCTATCCGAAGCGTGCGCACGAATTTCTATGGTCGGTTCGGGTGCATATTTGGAAAATTTGATGGCGTTATCCATCAAATTGCGCAGTGCTATTGCGAGGCCATCCGGATCGGCATTTACATGAAAGTTGCCGACTTCCACAGTAAGCAATACATTCTTGGAGCTAACATCGCACCGATCCAATAGATTCGATACAAAGCCCGAGAGTTCTATGGGAGCCTGGGAAAGCCCCCTGCGTTCGAGTCTTGAGTAGGCTAGCAAATCATCAATTAAGTCTGTCATGTGCTTTGCGGCCCCTCGCACATTGTTCAGAAATTTTCGGCCTTCTTCGTCGAGCTGCTCGTGATAATCTTCCAACAAAAGACGGCTATAACCATCAATTCCGCGTAGCGGCGCCCTGAGGTCATGCGAGACTGAATAACAGAAATTTTCCAACTCCTTGCTCTTGGCCAGGAGTTGAGCGGTACGCTCGTCAACTTTTAGTTCAAGATTTATCTTTGCATCGCGTAATGCATCTTCGGCATGTTTGCGTTCGGTAATATTTTTAATGGTCAGAAATGCCAGTCCTTTGCCATCCCCGTAATGAGAAATGGTGCCCGAATAACTGAATATACGTTCCCATTCCGTGTTCACACGTCGAATACAGAGCTCAAGATCCTGTAAAAACTCACCGCGAAGAATACGATTCAATGGCCATTGCTTGAAAGTCAGAACGATTCCCTCAACAGTCGAAAGCTCATAGATTTGCATGAAACTATGAAGATCAAGCAACACCTCTCCCGCATTACTGATGTCGTGCATCTCCAATGCAGCAGGATTCCATTGCAGCAATTGACCTGCCAGATCGGCGATAACAAGGCCTTCGCTCATACTCTCCATTACCACCTGAAGCTGCTTCTCCGTTTCGCGACGAGCCCTCTCCCCTAACCGCTGTTCGTTTACATCCGTATTGGTACCAAACCATTGCACCACCTCTCCCTCTGAATTCTTTAATGGCTCCGCCCGGGTCAGGAAGATCCGGAACTGTCCGTCCGCCCCACGCAATGGAAATTCCATATCAAAAGCTTGTTCAGCAACAGTTGAATCATTCCAGCTTTTTATGACTTTAGGCAGCATCTCTGGATCGTGCACTTTATGCCAGCCATAGCCCTTCATTTCCTCAAGTGTAGTGCCCGTGTAGTCGTACCAGCGCTGGTTATACCAGATCCTCGACCCATCAGTCTCTGCAATCCATGCAAGCTGCGGAATGGTATTCGTCATTGTCCGAAACCGTGCTTCGCTCTCTCGCAGCGCTACCACGGCACGATGGCGAACAGTGATGTCGAGAGTCATTGCAAGAAACATGACGTGACCTGATTGCTCAAATAGCTGCAGGTGAACTTCTACTGGATAAAGCGTACCGTCTGCGCGCAACTGGAAGGTTTCAAAAATGAGAATCTCTTTGTCACCGCGCAAAAGCGGGTCGCACATGATCCGGAACGACCCCTCATTAAATTCGGGCTTGATATCCAACGGCGTCATCTTCTGCAGCATATCCATGCTACGGCCCAGATTACGCTGCGCCCGTTCATTCACATACTCAAAACACAGAGTCTGAACATCAAAAAGATAAATTTCATTCAAGCTTTGTTCTAGAATGCTGGCAATTCTGACTTGCGGAATTCTTGGATGTTCAGGAGTCTCCCGATCAATTTCTGGGATACTTGCGATCATTTCTGCATGGTTTTAATTAAAGCTATCATTGTAAAAATCTGGAGCTAGTGATTTTTTTATAAAAAAATTGCGATACATACCGTTGCCGCCATTCCAAGTGTTAAATTCAATCAACCCTCTTAAAATTAACTTATTATTTTTACCCCATCGCTCATCGCGTCTGGCGAATATGATTTGTTCCACTGCTCAGTAGCATTTTTCCCATCTGGTCGAATGCCATCTTTATTCTGTCGCATCGGACTCCCATGCGGTAACTGTTCATCACTCTTTTCAATTGATGGATATTTGCATACGCTGCGATCTTGGCCAGACCGACAACAAAGCGCTATGAGACCTTAAAATGAGCAGTACGGATAGCTGTAAGATTTTACAGCTCGGGATAGATAAATTATGGTTTGAAGGCTGGATAAGACTCGCACAAGCAACTGCTCACAGGACTTTCTAACTAACAGGGGAGGAATAACCCCTTCCGGAGATCAACATGCAAGAACTACAAACTACCTGGACCGCATTAAAACTCGGCGGGATAATTATTTTACCGTTGTCTTTGCTTGCAGTAATCGCTTTGGCCATTATGCTTGAGAAAGCATTTGTCTACTGGCGTTATGCTCGTCTTTCGCATGATTTACTAAATCTTGTTGAAACCTATGGCTTCGAGTGGCATGACTTGGAAAAAATACTATCCGGGCTGGATGAGCGCCACTATTACAAGCGATTTTTCGAGGTCGTTATCAGCAACAGGCATCGGCCATCTTGGTGGACCGAATCTCGGGCGGCAGATGAAGCCCAACTGATTGAAACATCCCTTG
The DNA here is from genome assembly GCA_039922995.1 of Nitrosospira sp. Classification (GTDB taxonomy): domain Bacteria; phylum Pseudomonadota; class Gammaproteobacteria; order Burkholderiales; family Nitrosomonadaceae; genus Nitrosospira. The sequence goes on from JBDTDT010000098.1 coordinate 21,216, forward strand.
CCCGGCGGCTATGGGTATTGGAGACGATTGTCACTGCCGCGCCTCTGCTCGGACTTGTGGGAACTGTTGTAGGAATGATGCGTGCCTTTCAGGTAATAGGAGGTGAGGGAATCGTCAATCCGACAGCAGTAACAGGAGGCGTGGCCGAGGCGCTGATTGCAACAGTGGTCGGCTTGGTGATCGCTCTGGTAGCCTTGTTCGGGTTCAATTACTTCTCCCGCTTGCAATCCCAGACAATGGACGAGATGGAGCGTCTTGGGACACGCCTGATCGATCACATTCGCCTTGACCAGGAGAATGCTCATGAAACTACGTAAATCCAGGGGGGTTCGTAAGGGGCGAATCGAAATCATTCCGATGATCGATGTGATGTTTTTCCTGCTTGCGACATTCATGCTGTCTTCGTTATCACTGCAGAATCTCGATTCATTGCAGGTGAATCTACCCCAGGGGGAGGCTGAAAAACTCCAGACTAAAGCACCTGTAACGCTGACGCTGACAAGCGATAGCCAGATTTTCATTAACCGAATTCCCGTTACATTGGAAACGCTGGCCGCTACACTAAAACCGTTACTAGAAGACTCGGATCATAAACTGATCGTATCCGCAGACAACGATGCGCCGCAGGGTATCGTTGTACAAGCGATGTTGCGCGCCAGATCTGTAGGCGTACAACACTTTATGATCGCCGTGAAACACAAGTAACGCCTAAAGCATGCGAAATCCCAGAGCGAAGGAGATGCAATTCTGGTGGCCGCTGCCGCTGGCCGCCCTCCTCTGGCTGATTATTATATGGGCATTTGGATTTTTTCTCAGCACCCCAAAGATTGAAATGGAAAACCAACCGCCGATCGAAGCAAGCTTCGTGGAGTTGCCGGAAGAAAAAACAGAACAAAAATCGCTGCCCTCTCCCCAGAAGAGTCCCAAGGTTCCATCGCAACCTAAGTCTCAACCCCGCCTAGGTGCGGAAAATACAAAACCATTGAAGCCCCCGCCTGAAAAAGGAACGTCAAAGAAAGAGGCCCAGGCCAATCGCACACCGGCTCCTAAATTAGAGGCTCCAAAAGATCTGACCGATTACATGAAGGAAGCAAAAGAACGCCGCACTGCAGGGGGAATTTTTGAAGATGAACCCCCCGCGATGCCAGAAAGTGCTGAACACGAGCCCTCGGAAGACGATCTCAGAATGGCAAATGTCAAACGCAATCTTCGAGAACCCGGCACAAGCGGGATATTCCAGATCACGCGAATGAGCTCTCGTAGCGCACAGTTCCTGTTTCGTGCCTGGAGAACGGATATCAGTAATCCACGGCGCGAAGTCGTCGAAGTTCAAGCGGGGCCGGATGGCGATATACAGCGTGCCATCGTCCGAAAAATGATCGATCTGATTCGGCAATATCAGAAAGCTGATTTCCAGTGGGAATCATACCGGCTCGATCGCGTGGTCGTCCTGTCCGCGCGCATGGAAGATAGCAAGGGTCTGGAGGACTTTTTGATACGGGAATTTTTTGAGGGACCCATGGGGGCAAGATAGGATGCTGAACTTCAGAAGAATCTCCACATCTATATCTATACTTGACGGTTAGTACGTGCCATTCGGCTCTCCATCCTTTAGCGAGACGTCCTTCAGGCTCTTCAGGTATTTATCCAGAAACTGCAGTATCCGCCGGTTGGCCTCGATCTGATTCTTCTTCTTTGTAAACCCGTGGCCCTCGTCGGAGAAAACGACATATTCGACCGGAACATTTTGTTTCTTGACGGCCTCCACGATTTCATCACTTTCAACCTTGATCACACGAGGATCGTTGGCACCTTGAATAACGATCAGCGGCTTCCTTATTTCCTTCGCATGAAAAAGAGGCGAGGTCGCGACGAGGAAATCTATATCCTTCACCGGATCACCAATTTCATCGTAAATAGCTTTGCGAACCGATTCCCAATAAGGGGGTATACTTTCCAGCGTTCGCAACCAGTTGCTGACACCAAAGATATCCACGCCCACCTTAAAGGCCTCGGGACGGAAAGCCAAGGCGGATAACGTCATATAACCGCCGTAGCTCCCGCCCATTATGCCGATACACTCATGATCGATGTAACCCAGACTGGCAAGATAAGTCTTGGCTTCCACGCAATCCCACAGCGGTTCACGTCCATGTTTACGGTTGGCGGCAGTAAAGAAGGTCTTGCCATATCCGGAGCTGCCACGGTTATTGATCCCAAGCACCGCATAGCCATGGTTCACAAGGTATTGGATTTGTGCATTATAACCACGCATGGTCTGACCGCCCGGCCCACCATGCACATATACAATGGCAGGCACCTTGTTTGACGACGTGGCCTCGTGCGGCTTGTAATAAATGGAAGGAATCATCATTCCATCGAAGGATCGGAAGCGAACCACTTGCGCCTCCACCAGATCTGAGGGGTTGATGTCCTTGCTCAGGCTCTGGGTGAGCTGCTTAGTATTTCCGATCTGCCCTGGCTGCCCTGCATTGAAATCGTAAACGAACAAATTATCCGGAGAACGATCGCCATTCACATAGAAAGCCATACGGATACTGTTGGGCGAAAAGACCACGCTGCGGATTTCGCCCTCCGGCAGCGTTGGAAGTGCCAAAAGCTTTTCCTCACCACCACCGCCGCACTCCACAATCCGGAGCACGATGCTTCCGTCCTGATTTATACCTGTCGTCCGGAAACGTCCATCCCAGGAGAAATAGGTGTAAATGATATCCCAGTCCGCATTCTCATTATCTTTGACGATGGACGTAGCCAAATCATAGATACAGAGACGCTTGAATTCGCTTTTCTCGTTCGTGAGAAAGAACAGTCTTTGAGAAGCCGGATCGAAAGTTTCAGCATGGAAACTGATGGTTCCCTCGTGAGGAGTCAGGTGTTTTACTTCTTGCTGGTCAATATCGAACAGAAAAATATCACTATCGGAAGTAGTATTGGCTCTATTTAGAGCGATCCATCGCTCGTCGCGGCTGATAGCGCCTAAGTCGAATCCTTCCTCATTCTTGTACACCAAAGTGCGAGCGTACGTCCGCGCATCGTAGCGGTACAGGTCGAAAAATCTGGCGTCGCGCTCGTTGCTGGAAACAAAAAAAGCGCTCCCGTCGGGCCGCCAACTCATGAACTGAGCCTTGAGCTCCTTTCCTGGCGTCAAATCCTTTTCCGCGCCATCCAGATCAAGTACGAAAAGATGATAATTTTCGTCACCGCCGCAATCCCTCGCAAACAGCACCCGATCGTCATGCGGAAAAAAACTGACCGAAAAAGTGCTATCAAGGGTGGAGCGGGTCAGGAACTGGGGCGTGCCACCATCCACCGGTAGCGTATAAGCATTGTAAATGCCTGTCGCATTGCTGGTAAAAAGTATGCGCATCTCGTCAGCACTGAACGAAGCCCCCATTATGGAAGTCGTGGCCATGAACTGTTCAATGGTGTAGCGCTTCATATATCGAGAGAACCGTGGTTAATGGACTTCGCTTACTGTAGAAATAGCAAGACTAACGATCGATATCCGAAAGGTCAACGATCAATCCGTAAATTCGTAAATTCTACTTTTGAAATGACTCTTCTTTATTGGGCCAACATAATCGGGCGCTATTATGTATGAAGATGATGTCGGGACAGGTCATCACGAATCAGAATGCGAAGATTTGCGAGTATTAGTTTCTATGAAAAAAAACACTCAGGTTTGAGTTCCGAAAAACATTTTCTTAGAAACCCATAGAAATATTTCAGGAAAGTGCAGTTAACTCGAAACCGGTTCTTATCACGAAGGTTCCTTGCATTTTATTTCCCACGAAAGCTCTCTCTTTGCAGCACCCGCTCCCAATGGTTCCAAAAGCACAGGCGTCTGCTCGTCAATGAGTACATATCCTGACTTACAAATTTCATTTGCACGTATCGTCAACGTTCTGACTGCCCAATCCCGACTTAGTTGGCAAGGCTTGAAATTAGTTTTGATGAAATAATGCATCCCATCATCAAATTTGATTGAAGTCGGCTTGCTTACGGGCTTGCTAGCGCAACCAGCAAGCAAAGTGGCTACCAATAGTACGAGGGTGATATTTTTCATATTTTCTTTAAAACTTGCGGCGACAAAATTATGCAGCGCTCTTGCATTTGATTTCTCACAGATTTTAGCGCCTTAGAGCAACAATTCTTTCATCTTATGTTGAAAGGATTTGATAATTTCTACTTGCCGACGATGCTGAGAAGCTGGAAAGAACTGGTGATAGAAAACAAGAAGGCGTACGCCCCTAAAGAAAGAATTTTTTTGACATTGATTCGTAAACCGGACGCTTTGCAGCACTCACATGGAGAAAACCATAAAAACTTATGCATCAAACTATATTGGGTGGCGGAGAGGGTGGGATTCCGCCCTGTATCAGCATAAGCTCTTGATTTTAATGGTTTCATCCGTAGGGCCAAGAGTGTTTTTGTAGCAACACTCTGCGGCATTAAGCCCGCGAACAAAGTATAAGCGTTTGCTTTTTAGGAAGCAAAAAAATTGCTAAACGATGGGCATCAAGAACAATCGTTCTGGCTAGGGCTACCTCCCGTTTATGGAGTCAGTTCGAATCCTTGAATGGGCTATAGCGATGCGAGTTCGAATCCTAATCCGACGCTCAAGCGCTGATTCCTAAATTTTAAAGTATGATTTCCGCTATCAATAACAATAAAGAGGGAGACATGAAATCTGCGGGAATAGCTTTGCTTAGCTTGATACTTACTGGCTGCTTTGGCCCTTACTATGAACACACCCCAATGATGGGTAGCGATGGAACAAAATTTTACTTGCTCAAGAGCGCCGCCACATTTACCGATGCCAGCAAGGTTAGTGCTAGGGAAGATTTGGATAAAAGATCAAGGAAAATCTGTCCGGGAGCCTTTGATCTTGTGGATGAAGAAATTCAACCGGTAAATAATCCCGCAGGCTTTCACAGCGGCTCATACGATGTGAATTGGCAGATCAAGTGCAAGAACTTATCCTAATTCTCGTAAGGCGGACTTAATGATGAGATAGAGTTTCAACCCTCTCTTATTGTTTTACAAGCCCTACAATCGATTATTTTTCTCGATATAGGTTTGGGAAATACTCTTCAGTTAAAATAATGTAACAGAGATGCTGTCAACGCGTTTAAATGGCATTCGTCATTTATGGAAGAGGTAGTGAATGAAGTTAGGACTGCGTTGAGGGTGGCAGGGGGAGTAAGTGAGGGAGTTAATGCACTGTGCCTATGATTTCTGTGGGTATCGACGACAGAAATCGATAAGCCTTTTTACAAGTGAAAATGTCACGTTGAGCGTTTTCACAAGCAGAGAAAGCAGTCGCCTCACACACCATGCAACCCATGACCGCGGCTTGGTTTTATCGACTGCGAGAAGTGCCCGCGAGGCGTTTGCAAGTTTTCCTCCCGCCAGAAACGCAACTCCCAAGAACACGAAATACCTTATGTTGAAGCTACGCTTGATGCTGGTTACTTTTTTATCCGTCTCTGCCAGAGACTGATGATATTTTTCCACCGCATCCGCATAGCTTTTGGGTAGGAATAGATAACGTCTGTCTATGTCGTTCATCGCCAAAGCCATGTCAATAGGAACCTTAAAACAGCCGCTATCAAGATTCTGCTGGTCGCAACCCCAAGAATTTACAAGATCGATACTCTTGGCCAACTCCGGGTCATTTATCAATGCCCTCGGCCAATCTGGTGACGACATGCGCGCTCTAACGGTGGGATGGCTTTCAAGAGCAGCTTGAATTTGCCATTGCAGTTGATTTGAAAATTGGCATAAGGCGGCAGCCTCGCTTGATACTAACGGTGACTGTTTGCACGCCGCCTTTACGTTCCTCACGGAATCCGCATAGAGGGCTAGGTATCGAGCAAATTTCTCGTCGGTGGTCTGAAAGTCTTCTTCGTAGGACTTCAAACTAACGTCGGTGACGAAATACAACGCAGCTACTAGTCCTAACGGATACCAAATGTGATCGTATATGTGCTTAACCCTGTCGCGACTCCATAACGAGCCAGCAAGCAAGACTAGCGACCACCCTAAAATAAGGAAGATGGCCAAATTCACGGCCGCGCATTCTATTCCGCCCGTAAAACCTTCGCCAAATTGGAATTTATCTGGCCCAAGTGGAGTGACATCAAAAGTGATCCCATTGATAGCCAAGACTCCGGGGAGAAGCCACGCAAAAAGCGATATTGCGCCCACTCTGTAACTCAGATAGAAGCTGGCTCGCACATTCAGAACGGATGTGGGGAGCAGCAGAAGAACAAAGTAAAAAAAAGTTGGCACTAACCCCCTGGCTGGGGTGAAGGTTCAACGGATATAAAATCCCTTCAACGTAAACGCTATTCAGATATCCGAACACGCCTACCCCCTCTAGGTTCTGCGCTATCCCCCAAGATGCCACGTGGCATAGGTCGTAATATGGCGAAAGAAACTCGCGCAACCAATACATGAGCAATCCTTTCAGTGGAGATTAGTCTGCGAATCGGGGGATGCGAGAAGAATGAATCGCTTGTAATCCTCCCCGGACTGAAAAGACTTTTTCGAACTGCGTTCGCTTGTCATTGACCCGATTTGAATGTAATAAGTCAGAAGCAGCATCCAGAAAATCGCTCATAAGCGGCCCTCCACCCTGCTGAGATGCTCCAGCTCCCAATATAAAAACAACAGAACTCAAAAAACCTCCATAAAATTAATAGCACGTCCAACCATTAGCACCAAGCTCAACGGTATCGGTAATTTTGAAGTATAAGTATTGAAATATATAGAAGGGAAAAATTTCTTTAACAAAGGATATCGGCGAAGTATAAGAGTCGGATCAGGATTATGGAAAACTATCTAACGATGGGCTTCAGGTATTTGATTCCTGTCTAAGGCTACCCACCTTCTGTGCTGTGAGTTCGAATCCCAATAGTTGTTGATAGTGCTGTGAGTTCGAATCCTTACTTGAAGGGAATGAATAGAGAACATAGGAATGGAAAAAGGACTGTAATAATTACTGTTATTACAGTTATTAGATTGCCCTCCCTATTTCGAGTGTTTATGCGGGTTTGAGAAAACTAAATCCACGTAAAATCCGCATAACTTGCATTCTACAAGTCGATTTTCTTGGTATCAACTTGGTAATTACTTGGTTTTCCAGCGACAAGTAAGATTGCGTAACGCTTGAGAAGCTTTCTCATTTAGAACAGCATTTGCGCACGTTTTTTTGCCATAAAGGTAAGTTCCTCCTTCCCGTCTTTTGCGTTTCTTTTTCTCACCTATTTGATAGGCACTATTCAGTAACAGTAACTCCAACTCATTCAGTTTAAGATCCTCTTTCAGCTTACGAAATTTAAAGAACGGTGAAATACTGGAAAAGTCATACGAATGCCATGCTTCCTCAGTCTGGCAAGGTCCAGCTTTCTCTCGTATGGTCAGTTCGATACGCGCTCGATGCTGGTCTTTTGGTAACGCTTTCTTATTGTTATCTGTAGTCTTAAGGTAGATATGTTGATAATAGTCATCACTAGGATGGTGCTTGTTTAGAGCGTTTCCAATTCCGATTTGCCATCCCTCTCGAATGTGGCGCGTTAGCCTTGCGGGGACGATACGCAAGCCTTCGCCGCTACCCCTATAGCTGTGATATATCCGCCTATTATTGCTTACAGGCTGCGTCATTCCCCAATAATAGTTAACCGCGATATTGGCTAACTCATTGGAGTGTATTTCATCCTTGCAGAAGGCATCAAGGGCTATTTCAATCGCGGTAACACGAGGAACCGCGGCAAGCTCATGAATGATCGATAGTTTCTCAAGTATTCTTGTTATCTCATGCCAGTTTCTAGGATCGTGAATTTTGAAACGGTAAATCGTTGCAGCGCCCCCCGCGACTTCATCTAGCGGCCCAGCAAAAGGTGACTTCTGATCATCAGGAATTCCAAGCACATCCTTCAAGGACCTGCGCATTTTAGGAACATTGGTGAATGTAGCAGTGCGGATTTCAATCTCAATCCAATCCACTACAGCCCGAAAGCGAAAACGGCTATAATCCATTTTGTCATATCTTTTGCCGCCGCGTGGATCCATTTACAACTGGTTATTGCACTTGATCTGCCAAATAAGTTGATACTGGCCATTATGAATGCCCAAAACGTGGTTTACAGGTATGGATTCTTCATTGGCAAGATCGTAGCCTGATGGACAGAGTTTGGTAGAATAATCTTTCATTTCTTTAGCAGCATAAGCTCGGCTACTCTCACTATAATTCATATTATTTGTTAAAAGGTAGTATTTACTTCCATCGGAATTCACCACTGGTATCTGTTTTATATAAGCACCAGCACAACCAAATAACAGATATGCCAGGATAATCACCGCTAGTATTCTCATGTCCATCTCCTTAAACTCAGTTTAAAAAAGAGACCCCGAAGGGCCTCAGTCCGAAGAATCGAATCAGTAGTCGTCGCGTTCAGCCCGATCGTAGCCATCATCACGGTCACGGCGCTGGTCGCGGTCGTAATCCCGTTGAGCATTGCGGCGATCATTCTCCCGCTCGGAGTATTCGTTGCTGCGCTGGCGAATTATCGCATCTGGAACAGACTTGCCTTCCCCGACATATCGGCCGCCGCCGACATACGTTGCCTTTTCACCTGCCTGTGCGGCTATAGGCAAAACCAGTGCAAGGGAAACCAATAAAGGCAAAATAGTAAATTTAATCACGAATGACTTACTCCAAAGATAACAAGGTAAAACATTGCCTTACCTTGTAACCCTTTTACATGCCTTCCGTTAGAACGGTTTGCCCCAATGCGTTGTTTACCAGCACAAAATTAAAGCCCGCCGCACTAATGCCTATGTGAATGATTGCATGTGCCGCGTCTATGGATTGCTTGATATTAGCGTGTTCCAGATAATCGGCTGTTTGTTGCATGTCTAGCATTTTCATTGCTTACTTTTCCTTATAATGCGATGCGTTTACCCGCGCATCGCTTCCGGTATTACAAAAGCTGATCGACTGTAACTTTTGTGGATATTGCCTGTGAGCCTACCAGACACCGGCCATAAATGAGTGGCACTGGAACTCCCTGTGTAGTGGTATTAACGGGTCCATCAAAGAAATATGAAGTGCCATCTTGCCTAACATTTTGGTCAACTTTCTTAGGACGCGGAGAAAGCAGTTCGGTTATGCCGCCGAGCATTAAACTTAAACCCGCACCTTGCAAAAATGGTGCGGCTGGCAAGCCGAATGGAGTGAAAGAAATAGCAATCAACAATGCCCCTAAAATTATCTTCCCTATGCCGCCACCCGCACCTGTAACAATGGGCACAAAGCGAATTCGCCTGACTGAACGCTTATGCGTGAGTTCGTTTTCATCCAAATGCTCTACTCTGCCATCGTAGTAATCGACAATGACTTTGTAGCGGTCGTATTTGTCCAAATTATTTCTAATCCAGCCCATGAAGCCCGGCTTGTTGGCTTCTATCAGGCGCATGGCTTCTCTTGGTGAGGACACAGCCAGCTCCCAATCGCGGCCAAACTCTTTCCCTAGCGGGCCATACAGGGTAACGGTGGTTAAGATCATCGAATTTCCTTTACGGGCGTTTATAGGTGTTTTGCCACTTCTACAGTCAGTTTTACTAAGCGCTCAAGTCCGGTAGCGCCAGCAACCTCATAGACACCGCTGCTCAAGGTCTTTTCGCGCTCAATCTCGCGGCCCGCCCAATCTTCAAGGTCAATAACGCTGTAGAGAATCCGGCCTCGCACCTTCACGAAAGGAATGGCATCGGGATAGCGCCTTCTTCGCTGATCGTTCAGCAAATAGTTGAAATTCCGGGTATCCGGCTTGCCATGCCTTTCAAAATAATCCTCAAGAAACCGTGCGGCATTAGCTTGGCTAAGATAGGTTTCTGTTGTCATTTTTTTACCTCACTTGCTGGAATGGAAATTACTAAGGAAGAGAAGCCCTTTAGCTGGTTTTCTATCCAGAAACAGCGCCGCCCGAATTCATCAAAGCCAACATGCAAATTGTAGCCACCAAGTTCGGCGGTTCCCTCAACCTCGCATTCGGCAAGATGCTCGGTAATCCTTTCCTCGTCGAGAACGGCAAGATATTCATCGAATTCTGGGTTTGTGAAAGGGTCGCCCTCAATAGCCTCAGCGCGGCCCCGGAATAACACTTCCATTGCATCACGGGTATCCGCGATTTCGCGGAATACCTTCATTGCACGCTTACGTAGCCATGCTGAGCGGGAAACGCCTGTAGGGGTGTCCTTTGCCTCTTGGCGAACCCACATAGCCCATTCTTGGCCCTTTACGCGGGCAATCTCATCAATCAATGCCCATGCTTCGGGTTCAAGCTGTAGCGTAGTTCGCTGCGTTCCTTCAAATGCAAGGTTACGGGTTTCAAGTTTTTGCTTACTCATGGAAATCTTTTCGTATATTGATATGGTGAATTATTTCACAAAATGATCTATTTGTCAATCTATGATTGCAATATCATTCCGTATGTTCTATACTGACTACACATTAAACGAATGTCTTTTTATGTAGTCAGGGAGAAAATCATGGCAAATGGCAAATTCGTAGCTTATTACCGGGTCAGCACTCAAAAACAGGGCCAAAGCGGTTTAGGTCTTGAGGCGCAACAAGCCGCCGTTGCTTCTTATCTGAACGGTGGCGCATGGCAACTGATAGATGAGTTTGTGGAGGTTGAAACCGGCAAGGGAGCGAACGCCCTTGATAAACGCCCAAAGCTTCGTGCCGCCCTTGAGATTTGCCGCAAGCAGGGCGCAACGCTCATCATTGCGAAGCTAGATCGCCTTGCCCGTAACGTGCATTTTGTCTCTGGATTACTTGAAACCGGCTGCGATTTTGTTGCAGCGGATATGCCCCAAGCAAACAAGGTCATGATTCAAATGCATGCGGTTATGTCTGAGTGGGAGCGTGATCAAATCAGTGTCCGCACGAAAGCCGCACTTACTGCTGCTAAAGCCCGTGGGGTAAAGCTCGGCACGGCGGGTAAAAACAATTTGAAACAGAATATTGAAGAGCGGAAATTTGCTGCTGATCGTTTTGCTGCGACGCTGTCTGGATTAATTCAAAGTTTTAAGGTAAGCGGACTTTCGCAGCGGGCAATAGTAGCGCAATTGAATCAGATCGGTATCCGCACTGCGAAAGGTGGGGATTGGTCATTGATTCAGTTACAGCGGATGATCGAGAGAATCGTTTAGAATATATGTGTAAAATGAAATTTTACACATATAGAAATCTTCTCAAAATCGAATTATCAAAGAAGAATCAATGGTTTTTTGGAACTCATTTATCTGTAACGGGGCAGAATACGATTTATCCCATCTTCACCCTTCACAACTGACTTTTATTCAACCAGCTAATACCAGCGACCACCAGCGGATTTATAAGGTAGAGGTAGCTTATAGCTTACACTGCTTCACAAGAGGATATGATCCCACTGTGCCATTATTAGGCTACGCTGATGTTCGCGAAAAACGCACATTTGATTTTGTTAGATACGAGCTTTCCAAAAAACTTCCTGAGATCATGAGCGGGTTGGATAAGAAAAAGTGTCTTCATTCTGGTAAAGGTAATTTCTTTGTAATCGAGACCATCACGCCAAACGGCGACAAAAAAGATTACGAGGTATATTTCGACGTTACTAAATCAAAAACCCCAGGCTTTGTTTCCCTGTATGTGCAAAGCGCTTATATTCGAGATACCTATCACAAAAATAGACCTAATAATAAAAAGATAGCTTTCGTGGTTATTTTACATAACAAACTGAATGGAAAAGAAATAAAAATTCCGACTTAGGAATGACAAAGGCCCCGTAAGGGGCCTTTGTCAATGGATCTAATCGAACCTCTTTAAATATCTACACTTGGGTAGAAACCATTTCTGGTGGGATCACTGCTCAGCTTTAGCTGCTTTCGATTTATACAATGACAATCACAATGTATTCCATATTGACACTGCTGTCAATATCATCTGATATCAATTCTTCTATTGTGTGGGCAAGCAAAGCTCCTGGCTGAAATTCACTGCTTTATATTCTAATATTTTTCTCTAAGGGCGGGAACAAATGATTGAACCCATTCAAAAGAATGGTGTTAATAAACCACTTCAACCCATCCTCTTAAAGAGGGGATACATTAGAGTCTATGTAGCAATTAAATTATTGATGGGAAGGACGATCGAATAAGGAATTGAATTCAAACGGATCGTTCAGCGCTGATGGCTGAGTGAAGCGCACGGTTAAGTTTTGCAAGACATCAATTCTATCTTGCGGAACATATTTATATATACGTGAGGGATAGCCCGCAGGTTCGATTGCAGTCACGATTTTCCCTCATTGAAATCTAATCCAAAGGGTAATGCTTCTAGGACTCTCTTTTTATTTCCGAGCGATAGCTCCCCTTCATAACCTCGAACAACCGCACTTCCTTCTCCCGCATGGCCTGTAATCGATGTGGCGTCTAAGCGTGGATTAGCATTTTTGGCGATCGTTAATAATGTATGTCGGAAGGCATGCATACCTACAATACGGGCATACGGCGTGTCGTCACGTAAGCCGGTATCCTTGATCAATTTCCGAAACCATTTCTCTGCTTGTCCACTCGCCTTGCCGCGCATGGGTTTCCACGCTGGAAATAAAAGTTTTGCACCCTGTTTCTTCACTTGCTCCACATAGTTTAGGAAACCAAGTTTTTGCAGAATTGAATGGATGGGAACCTTACGTCTTGAGATTTTGTTTTTAGTGCTCTTAAGGATACGATGATCCCCGTCAGTTTCTTCGGTAATCCAGAGATACCAAATGCCGCTTTCCACATCTTGCAAGATGTCTACTTGCGGATTTAATTGGCATATTTCGTTAACTCTTGCTCCTGTAAAAAGGCCAATATGTGGAAGCCAGTAGCAATGGGCCTGAGCCGGATCGATGGCAAAACCTTCCATTTCTCCGCCTTTGAACAGTCGCTTAAGTTCTGCGGCTGTGAATGCTCTCTGCGTATTTTCTCCCTCTTCCCTGTCACCCTGATACTTTATCCCTTCAATCGTTAGCGTCGTCGGAAATCCTTGATCTTGCCAATCTTTCTTTGCTATTTTAAGGAACGCCCTGACACATGCTTTATAAGTATCTTCAAAGCTCTTAAGGCCTAATGTTATTGGGTGTTCAAGTTCTGCAAGCTGTTTAAGAGTCAGTTTTCGTTTCCGACATTCATCAATCCATCGCGTAGGTAGCAATTCAAGCAGTTCAAAAAAGCCATTAATATCGGCCTGCTTTAGTTCATTGATGGGCTTATTACCGATAATTTCACGTAGCATCGGAAGAACTTGATTATGCTTTTTGAACATATCAGGATGCTTGTTTCCCTGATACTTCTTTAGGAAATCGTCTATTACAATTGAGAACATAGGCGCAGAAGACGTTTTAAGGGCCTCTGTTGAGCTTTCCCTGCTTGGAGGGAAGGCAGAGATACCGCGCCAGCGTGTGAACTCGCCAGAGCGCGTTTAAACGCTTCGTTTTCTCCTTCAAGCCATGCTTGCTTTAATTCCTTATGATGGCGAAGTCGAAGATCAAGCAAATCATCTTCATGCTTATCTCGCACCCCATCAAGCTCCATCTTGTGTTTCTTTTCCCTTAGCAAGTCCATGAGCTTGCTTTTG